>CAZYIP010000001.1:0-60574 GCA_964646895.1 uncultured Salinisphaerales bacterium
GGGTCGGTTGCCTCACTCGCGAGCATTGTGAACATACGGCGCAACGGCTTCTTGGCGGACTCAAGCATCGCGATTCTGATTCAGATAAAAAAAATTATTTGTAATCTCATATAAATAGGAGGAGAAACTCATGTTATCGTGCAACTTCAGATCCGTATTGCGCTTTGCGTCCACCATCGCTCTCGGGCTGGCGGTGCTTGGAATTTCGGTCGCATCATACGCGCAGACTCAGCAAGCCGATCGCTTTCGTGGAATCGTGAAGCCGATCGTCGCCAAGAAACCAATCAGGATCGGTGTCACGCTCGTTCACCTGAAGGACGATTTCTGGAAAGGGATTGCCTACGGCATCGTGGACGAGGCGAAGCGCTCCAACGTAGAGGTCGTGCAGGTGTCGGTTGCCGGCGCTTACGGCAACGTCACGGCGCAGTTCGGCCAGCTGAGAACCCTGCAGTCCCTCGGGTCCGACGTGGTGGTCGTCGGCGCGGCCGCGTTCGACGGTTACAATGCGATCCTCAAGCGTCTCAAGAAAAGCGGTATCACGGTCATTGCCGCCGGAATCCCGGTCAATAGTTCGAGTGTCGCCTTTGGCGTAGCTCAGGACGATAAAGCGATCGGCGTGACGCTGGGCGACATCGTTTGCAAGGCCAAGGGCGCTGCCAAAGCGGCCGCCATCACCATTCCCGGGCCCGCGGGTGCGGAATGGGCACGGCTGCGCAACGTCGGATTTCTCGAACGCGCAAAGGAGTGCCCGGGGCTGACCGTCGTCAAGGGCACCGTCGGCGGTAGTCTCAGTCTGGAAGACGGGCTGGCACAGAGTTCGGATTTGCTTTTGAGAACCCCTGATGCGCGGTTCATCTTCACGCCGCAGATCTCGCTTGGCATGGGCGCCGCGCAGGCAGTCAAGCAATTGAATAAAACCGACGTCGACGTGGTAACCAGCGCTGTCGTACGTGAAGCCATTCCCATGCTGAAGGAAGGGCGCCTGCTCGCCGTCGTGTCCGAGCCCGGTATTCTGATCGGCCGGCTCATCGTCCAGTACGCGATCCGTAAGGAAGAGGGCTTGCCGATGCCGCGTCTGAGCGAGTCGGCTAGTCTGCCCTATCCAGTGCTGACCGTTCCCAACAAGGTGATTACCACTCAGGACGCAAGCACATATCCGTTCGACGTTTACGATTTGCCGCCCAAGGACTGGTCGATCAAGGCAATCCAATAGCGGTCGGGCCGCCAGGGAGGTACATGATGAACTCCTCGGTCGATGCAACCCGTCCGGTTCTCGTATCACTGCAGAAAGTGTCGAAGCAATTCGGCGCGACCCGGGCGCTGAATGACGTTTCGCTTGGCTTTTCGCGCGGTGAGATTCATTGCCTGCTGGGCGAGAACGGCGCCGGCAAATCCACGATCGGGAAGCTGCTTGGTGGCATCCATGAACCGGATTGCGGTGAACTCCGCATCGACGCTGTGCAGGTTCGCCTGCGCAGCGTGGCCGAGGCGAGGGCGCACGGTATCGGACTGGTCTTTCAAGAGCTTTCTCTAGCGCCGGATCTGACGGTGCGGGAAAACATCTGCCTCGGCACGGAGCCGCGCCGCCATCCGTTGACTCTGCTACGGCGCAAGGCGGAGGAGCAACGTTGTCAGATGCTGCTCCGTGAGTTTGGGTTGGACACGGATCTTTCCGCCCGGGTTGGCGATCTGCCGGTCGCGAGTCAGCAGATGATCGAAATCGCGAAAGCTCTGGCTCTCGCCCCTCGAGTGCTGGTGCTCGACGAGCCGACCGCCATGCTCGGGGCGCCGGAGAAGCAGAAGCTATTCCGGATTCTCCGGCAACTGAAGAGCCAAGGCACGACTTTCATCTTTATTACGCACCACGTTGATGAAGTCATCGAGATAGGGGACCGCGTGAGCATCATGCGGGACGGCGCACTGATCGAATCCTTCGCGGTCGAGGATGGCGTCGACGCGGAATATATCGTGGAAAGGCTCACCGGCAAACGTAGCAAGCGGGCTCTGCCAGAGTCGCGGACAGTGGATACCGCGAACATGCTGAGCATCTGCAATCTGCGCAGCCGCAATGGCTCCACTGCCGAGATCAGCGCCCATCGCGGCGAGATTGTGGGGCTCTATGGCGTCATGGGCTGTGGCCGTGAGCGGGTCGTTCACGCCCTGGTCGGCTTGCAGAAATGCTCCGATCTCACGTTTGCTCTGGACGGTACTTCCTATCGACCGCGCACGCCGGCCGCGGCCGCCAGGCAGGGCGTGGCTTATCTACCCGTAGGCAGAGCCAGCAATTGCATCCTGCCGACCCGCTCGATCAAGGAAAACCTGATGCTGACGCAATTGCACAAGTGGCAGCGGGGCGGTGTTCTGACGGGTGCAGCGGAGCGCGCTGCCGCGAGGGAGCAACTCACCCGCCTGCACACCCGCTTGGCCTGCGAAGATGACGCCATTACGAGCCTCAGTGGAGGCAATCAGCAGAAAGTCGTCTTCGGCCGATGTCTCGGGCACGCCAGCCGCCTGCTTGTTCTCGAAGAACCCACCGCGGGAATCGATATCGCGGCCAAGCAGGAAATCCATGACCTGATCCGTGAAAGGGCCAACCATGGCCTGACGGTCATTCTCATGTCCAGTGATCTGGGGGAGACGATGGCGCTGTGCGATGTCGTCTACACATTCTTCGCTGGACGGGTGTTCGGGGTCTACCGGCAGCCGATCGTGGCTTCCGAAGGGGACATCATCGCCGACGTCCTCGGCAATGCCGAGCAGCAGGTCCAACGACACGACAATGTTTCGAGGGTATGCTGACATGCTTCGCGACAAAGCACTCCAGAGAACTCCTTCCCTTCGCGTTCCACGCCTGGCAAAGCTCAAGCTCGCCAATTTCGCACTACCGGCATTCATTGTGTTGCTGGCGCTGATCGCGGGCACGGTCGAGCCGCGTTTCCTTTCAGCAAGCAATCTCGATAATCTCGCGCGTCAGATGGTGCCCTTGTTGATCGTTTCGGTGGGGCAGGCTTTCGCGATCATCAGTGGTGGTCTGGATCTTTCGGTCGCTGCCGTGCTGTCCCTGGCGGGCGTCGCCGGCATCCTTGCGATGCAGCAGGCAGGGTTGGCTGTGGGTCTGGCAGTCATGCTGCTGGCCGGGTTCGCGATGGGGCTGGCCAGTGGCGCCGTCATTGCCTATTTGCGGACGTCGCCGCTGATCGTGACTCTCGGGATGATGTCGATCAGTCAGGGCCTGGCCCTCATCCTCTCGAACGGAGTGCCAATCTACAATGTACCGGAGGCCCTGACCGAGCGGGTCGGCTTCGGTGAACTCTACGGCATCCCGGTCACTGTATTGATCGGTGTTTTCACCCTCGCCGTCGGATGGTTCGTGCTGCGGAAGACGGTCTTCGGGCGCTATGTCTATGCAATCGGCTCCAGCCATTCCGCAGCGACGAAGTCGGGTATCAATGTTCGCTTCTATACCATGCTCGTCTACGGGTCTGCCGGTCTCGCTTCCGGCGTCGCCGCGGTCGTACTGACGGCCTGGGTTGGTGCCGCGCAACCGATCGCCGCACCGAGCCTCACACTTGAATCCCTGGCTGCCGTCGTTCTTGGAGGCGTCGCCCTGACCGGCGGGACTGGCGGCATGCTTCAGGTCATCTATGGCGTGATCATTCTGGCAATGCTGTCGAATGCGATGAACATGATGGGAATATCCGCGTATTTCCAGATGCTTGCGGTGGGCATCGTCATCATATTGGCGGTCGTGCTTGACCGCTTCCGGCGTGGTCGCCAAGCATGAATACAGTTGACTATCCGATGAATAAACCGACGGGGAAGATGCGATGAAAGCAAAAGGTTACCGAATCCGGGGGAAAATTGTCGATGGCAGCAAGAACGCACCGATCGAGCGTGGTGCCGTGGTTACCGAGGGCGAGCGCATCGCATGGGTCGGCCCGGAAGCGGATTTGCCGGTCGCGCTGTCGTCGCAGGACTATACGGAAATCGACCTGCCGGGCCGGACGGTGATGCCCGGGATCATCGACGGCCATACTCATATTTCCTTCGGCGAATCACGCTCGGAAGAAGAGGCCGCGCTCTATACGCCAGTCGAATTTCGCACCCTCAAAGCAGTATGGGCGGCCAAAAAGGTCCTGCAAGCAGGGGTCACCAGCGCCTTCGACGCAGCGTCCAGCTACAACATCGCGCAGGCGGTGCGCGATGCGATCGATACCGGGATGTTCGATGGTCCGCGCTTCGCCGTATCGGGCCGCCAGCTAACGAACCATCAGGGGCTGGAGGACTCCTTCCCGAACAATATGGAGTTTCCACCAGGGCAGGCCGCGGTCCTTATCAAGACGAAAGACGATCTGGTGGAAGCGATCCGTCTGCAGGTTAAGGATGAAGTCGACGCTATTAAAGTGTCTGGATCGAACGACAACCTGATTACGCCCGATGCGCTCGGTGCGTCCGCCTATACTTTGGAGGAATTCAAGATCATCGCCGATGAAACGCACCGGTTGGGCAAGATGTGTACCGTGCATGCCCGTTCCCGCCAATCGGCCCTTGACACCGCGAAGGCAGGATTCGACGTAATCTTTCACGCTTCCTACATCGATGATGAAGGAATCGATTGGTGCCTCAAGAACAATTGTACGATTACCCCCACCCTGACACTGCTGGTCAATCTGATCGAGGCCGCCCAGGGAAACGCCGGAGTCTCTCACATCGATGCGTTTCAACGCGAGGTGGATGCAGCCGCGACCAATCTGCGCAAGGCCTATGACGCGGGTGTTCCGCTGGTTGCTGGAACCGAAAGTGGTTGGTCACCGATTCCCTATGGAGATTGGCATGGCCGTGAAATGCAGATCTTTGTGGATATTCTCGGAATGTCGCCGCTCGAGGCGATCCATGCCAGCACCTTGGCCGCGACGCGCATGTTCAAACGCTTTGGCCATGAAGTCGGCAAGCTGGAAGCAGGCCGTCTGGCCGATATTCTAGTCGTCAACGGCGACCCGACCAAAGATATCAGGTTGCTGCAGCAAAAGAGCAAGTTTGATTACATTCTGAAAGGCGGTGAGGAAATCGATCGCACCCCGGTGCCGCCGCGGAAACGCAAATGGTACGAAAAGCACAAGATTTTCCTGAATGGCCTGTTCCGTTATGACGAGGAAACCGGAAAGGGCTACCTCGTTCCTTGAGCGCGGTTTGGCGGAACCCTCACAACGTCTGGAGTGAAGATGAAACTGGCGACGATCGACTACCATGGAATAACGCGGGTCGCTCTGATTGAGGGAGAGCGCCTGACCAGATTGCTTCGCCCGGAGTACCGTGACGTGCTGGCCGTGGTGATCGCGGCGAGTAATAGCAAGGCCGAAGTTTTGGCCGTCAGTGAATCGCTGGGTGATGAAGATCCACCGCTGCTGGCTCCGATTCCGCGGCCCCGGCGCAACATTTTTTGTGTGGGCAAGAACTATCGCGAGCACGCCCGCGAATTCGCCGACTCGGGTTTCGATTCGAGCGCATCATCCAGCGCCGTACCGGAGGCGCCCATCATTTTTTCCAAGGTGCCCGAATCGGTGATCGGCTCGCATCAGCCAATCCGTTACGATCCGGCGATATCGCAAGCGATCGACTACGAGGGAGAGCTTGCCGTCATAATCGGCCAGGGCGGTCGCCACATTTCGCGCGAGCAGGCGATGGATCATGTCTGGGGTTACACGATCGTCAACGACGTCACGGCGCGCGATGTTCAGGGCCGGCTGAAGCAGTGGTTGATCGGCAAGTCGTTCGACACGTTCTGCCCGATGGGACCGTATGCCGTGACGGCAGATGAAATAGACCTGGCTGATACGACCCTACGCACCTGGGTCAACGGTGAACTGCGCCAGCAGGCGAATACCCGCGACCTCATCTTCGACGTCGCGACAGTCATCGAGACGATTTCCGCCGGCGTCAGCCTGTATCCCGGCGATGTGCTTGCAACGGGCACGCCGGTCGGTGTCGGTATCGGTTTCGATCCGCCGAGGTTCCTGAAGAACGGCGATGTTGTAGCCGTAGAAATTTCGGGTATCGGCAGACTGGAAAATTCCGTTCAATGGGTCTCCCGCTGACAACGAATGCCACCACTGCTTATCACCCTCCCGACATGGAAGGGTGATGCTGCGAATCCCCTGTACGCAAAAACCTCGAAATGACTTGACATCCTCCTCTCCCTGAAGGGAGAGGATTCTCCTACGTTGTTACCAGCGTAGGGTGAGTGGTGTTATCGATACCGAATACCGGTATCTCCCACGGTTCCTGCTTCTCGACCGAATCGGTCTTGGACGGGTGCCCAGCGGCATTGCCCTCCACAGGCTTCAACCCCATGCCCTGGGGCCGTGTTGCTTTGGTGTTGCGCACAAAACGTCGGGCCTCGTCCTCAATCATGCCGATTGTGACCAGCCCTCTGATCAGGATATTACGGGCCGCGTTGATGTCCGCATTGGCTGAAAAATGACATGCGGTGCAGGCAAACACCGCCTGGCTTGGGCGGTTACCGGCAGCCGTATGCCCACACTGCGAGCAACGCTGACTGGTGTAGGCCGGCGCGACCTTAACCAGCTGCCCGCCGAGTCGGGCGAGCTTGTAGTCGAGTTGGCGTCGGAACTCACCCCAGCCCTGATCGAGAATGGCCCGGTTCAGTCCGGACTTGGCTTTGACGTTTTTTCCCGGTGCCTCCACTGTGCCTTTGGCCGAGGCCGACATGTTTTGAATGCGCAGGTCTTCCACCGCAATCATGGCGTGGTTTTGGCTCAGCGCCGTGGAGAGCTTGTGCAGAAAATCGGCCCGGATGCAGGCGATTTTGTGGTGCACCCGGTTGATTTTGGCTTTGGCTTTCCTCCAGTTGGCAGAGAATTTCACCCGTCGCGAAAACGTGCGCTGCAAGCGCGCGAGCTTCGCCTGGGCGGATTTGAAGGCGTTGACCGGGGCGATCAGCTCGCCCGCGGCGGTGGCGGCAAAGGCGGCCACTCCGGCATCGATACCCTCGACGCTCGTCGATGGGTGCACGGGCTCGGGTAGTTCCCGTTCGGTTTGCACCGATACATACCAGTGCCCCGCATCGAGCGAGACGGTGACGTTTTTCGCGGCGCCCTCGATCGGGCGGGAATCGAAGTAGCCGACCCACCCAACCTTGGGCAGGTAGATCCGCTTGGTGCCCAGTTGAAAGCCCTGCGGATAGCGGAAGCTGTCGCGGACGCCTTTCTTTTTGAACCGTGGCAGGCGCTTGTTGGGCTGCGTCGGATCAAACGCATCCTGGAAGGCGCGGGCCTGGTTTCTCAACGTTTGTTGCAGCGCCTGGGAATGGGCTTCGCGAAGGAAGCTGCGCTCATCGGTCGCCTTCCATAGCTTCGCCAAGCCGCACAAATCGGCGTACCACAGCAGAGGCACGCCCTGCTCCAGCCGGGCGAGATTCAGCCTCAGTGCCTCGTTCCACACGAAGCGGCAATGCCCAGCCTGCACCCGAAGCTGATGCTCGATCTCGGGCGTGGTCTTGAGGCGATAGCGATAGCCTTGGCGGACAATCATGGTTGGGAGCCTACACGACTTTCCAAATGCAGCAAGTGGTCTTTTCCCCTACCTGAAATACTTCGTTTCAGGGCGCCTTATATCCCTGACCTGAAGGACGGGGCCTTACGGCGCAATACGGTAAAGTTGTACGGGCATCTGCCGCTATGCATGGTGCAGCAATGAACTTGGTCTGAGCGCTGCTGTCACTGATTTAACCGGCGTGCGGTAGGTGCGCGGCGGTGTGACAGTGCCATGAAATCAGCAGAGAGGATCCCGCTTTGGACGAATCGCAGCATGACAGGGACGTCGGTTACAGCTCTCCGATAGATGTTGAGGATGTCGACGTCGGCAACGATTGTGATTGGGGTGATGAAGACGAGGCACCCGATCCTCGCGTTGCGGTCGTCGGGTACAACTGATTATGCCGTGACGGTGGCGCCCCTGCCTTTGTGCCGGGGCGCCTGCCGCAACCACGCAACCGGTCTCCGGTACAAAAGCCCTCTGCCATTTTGCTGCGGCCTGCGACCCAAGGTCGCACACAGCCCGGATGCGGCGGATCACCTTATCAACAGAAGCTGTGGATAACACTGTGTACATTAGCCGGAAATCAGTCCCAATCGGTGATGGGGCCGTGCTTTTTTCCGCCCGTGGTCGAAAACTCGCCAAACAGTGTGGGCAGGAACAGTTTGTCTTAAAACTGAACGAAAAGGCGAGGCTGGACAGGGTTCTCCGCCTCGGCGAATATATCGCCATGTTGATGATCCCGAGCGAGCGGCCACACCCGCGAGCCGTTCATGAGCGATAGCGGACCGCTGGCGGCGGCCGCACCGAGCTATCGCATCCGACGCAGTCACCGCGCGCGCCACGGACGCATCATCGTGCGGCCGTCCGGTGTGGAAGTCGTGGCGCCACTGGAAATGCCCGCGGCGCGCATTCACGCCTTCGTCCAAGAGAAAAGCGACTGGGTTCAGCGCAAGAGCGAGCAGTTCCGGCGCCAGCTCACCGCCGCAGCCGCCTACCTGCCGGCCTGCTATGCCAGCGGCGCGACCATTCTGTATCGTGGCGAGCCGGTGCAATTGCAGGTGCTGGGCGCGAAGCGCCGCGGCGCCAGCGTGAAGGCGGAGCACGGCAGGCTGATCGTCACGTTGCCCCGTACCGACCAGGCACAGCAGGACCAGCGTGTACGCAGCGCGCTGGAACAATGGTTCCGGAGCGAGTTGCGTCAACTCGCCACATCCCTCGCTGCACGGTATGCGTTTCGCATGGGCGTGAGAGTGCGCGAGATCCGCGTCAAGAACCAGCGTCACATCTGGGGCAGCTGCGGTCCCACCGGCATCATCAACCTCAATTGGCGGCTCGCCTGCGCGCCCGAGCGCGTGGTTGAATATGTGGTGGTTCACGAGCTGAGTCATCTGGTGCACCGCGATCATTCGCGTGCATTCTGGGCGCTCGTGGAACGCTACCAGGCCGATTACCGGATCAACCGCCGCTGGCTGCGGGATCATGACGTGGTGCTGAGCCGTGCCCTCACCTGAGCGAGCGCAGCACATAGCGCCCTGCGTGGGCGCGGTGGTACTGGACGATGCACGGCGGGTACTTTTGATCCAGCGCCGCGACAACGGCTTGTGGGCGTTGCCGACCGGGCACGTTGAACCCGGCGAAACGGTGAGCGCGGCGGTGGTTCGCGAGTTGGGCGAGGAAACGGGGCTTGCGGTCCGCATCGAGCGCCTGGTTGGTCTGTACTCCAATCCGGCGACCCAGGTGCTGACCATGCCGAGCGGGCGGGTGGAGCATTTCGTCACCGCGTGCTTTCTGTGTGTGCCATCCGCGGGTACGCTGCGCCTGCAGGTGGATGAGGTGACGAACGCTGATTTTTTCCCGCCCGACGATCTGCCGTCGCCTCGCGTCGAAGGGCATGTGGCATGGATACGGGCGGCCCTGGCGGGCGGCGCACCGGTGGTGGACTAGGACGAGGGAAACGACATGAAGGTCTGTGTGACCATCGCGGGCAGCGACTCCGGCGGCGGTGCCGGCATTCAGGCCGACATCAAGTCGATGCAGGCCAATGGCGTGTTCGCGGCGTCGATCATCACCGCGGTGACGGCGCAGAACACGACGGCTGTTACAGCAGCCTACGAGCTGCCGGTGGATGTGATCGCGGCGCAAATCGACGCGGTGTTCGACGATCTGCCCGTGGCCGCCACCAAAACCGGCATGCTGGCCTCGGCGGCCATTATCGAAACCGTCGCCGAGCGGGTACGTGCGCGCCGCATCGCTCCGTTCATCGTCGATCCGGTCATGATCTCCAAAACCGGATTCGCGCTGCTCCGCGATGATGCGGTGGATGCATTGCGCGACCAGCTCCTGCCGCTGGCGACACTGGTCACGCCCAATGCCCACGAGGCGGAGCGGCTGACCGGGGCCCCGGTGCGTACCGTTGACGAAGCGCGCACGGCGGCCCGGGCAATTCATGCCCAGGGCCCGCGCGCCGTGCTGATCAAGGGCGGCCACCTGGATGATCGCGACGAGGCGGTAGATGTCCTGTTCGACGGCCATGGTTTCGAGCTTTTTGGCGCGGAGCGTATCGACACGCCGCATACCCACGGCACTGGCGATACCTATGCCTCGGCCATCACTGCCAATCTGGCGAAGGGTTATACGCTGGTCGACGCAATCACCCGTGCCAAGCGCTACCTGACGGAAGCGATCCGCCATGGCCTCGCGATTGGCCATGGCCAGGGGCCCACCCACCATTTCTATGCGCTCGACGCCAATCCGGGGTTTCCTTACGGCGGCGGGTGACCTACGCTGACGCGAATGCCCGTCCACCCGCGGGGCCGTCATGACCGTCCGTAATCTCAAGTATTTCTTCGCACCCAGTTCGGTGGTCCTGGTCGGTGCCAGCGACGAACCCGGCTCTCTCGGTCACGTGGCGGCCTGCAATCTGCTGAATGGCGGATTCCCCGGCGAGGTGGCATTGATCAGCCAGCAGAACGAGATCGAGGGGCGTCGGACCTATCGTCGGGTCGACGAGTTGCCGCACGCCTTCGACCTGGCGCTGCTGGCGCTTCCCGAGGACGCGGTTCCAACCATGCTGCGTTCACTCGCCGAACAGGGCACACGCGCGGCAATCGTGTTCAGTACCGCCAGTCCACGTGGAGCGCACGCGCGCAGCATGAATGCACACGCGGATATGCTGCGCGCTGCACAACCGTTTCTGATGCGCATCATCGGCCCCGACGCCCTTGGGGTGATTTCGAGCCCGGCACAACTGAACGCCAGCTACGCACCGCTGTACCCGCACGAGGGCCGGCTGGCTTTCATCGCCCAGTCGGGTGCAACCATGACCGCGGTCGCTGACTGGGCGATGGCCCGCGGTATCGGATTTTCGCGCCTGATTTCCCTGGGCGAGATGGCGGACGTGGATACCGGCGATCTGCTCGACTATCTCGCCGTCGATCCGGAAACGCGGGCGATTCTGCTTTACCTCAGGGAGGTTACCCACGCGCGCAAGTTCATGTCGGCCGCGCGCGCGGCGGCACGCCTGAAACCGGTCATCGTGCTTCGCGGCGGGCGTTTCCATCGCGACGAGCCCGTGGCGTCGTCGCCGATTGCCCAGCTGGTCGATCCCGATTCGGTGTTCGATGCCGCATTCCGCCGGGCTGGCATGCTGCGTGTGCACTCGCTGGAGACCTTCTTCGACGCGGTGCAAACGCTGGCTCACACGCCGCGGATTCACGGCGAGCGCCTCGCCATCCTCGGCAACGGCTATAACACCGGGCTTCTGGCTGCCGACGCACTGGTGGCGGCCGGTGGCCAGCTCGCCGAGCTGTCGGCGGCTACACGCAATAATCTCGACAAGGCCTTGTCGCGGCAGTGGTGGGGCGAAAATCCGGTCCACCTGACGGTCGATGCCGACGCCGGCCATTACTCGCACGCACTCGAGACACTGCTCGATGCGCCCGAGGTCGATGTGGTTGCCGTGCTGCATTGCCCCAGCGCGCTGAGTTCGGGACTGGACATCGCGCGGGCGGTCAGCCGCATCGCGACCAGGTATTCACCGCGCGTGCTGACCAACTGGCTGGGAGGTGAAGCGACGCGCGCCAGCCGGCAGCATTTTGCCGATGCGCAGATCCCGACGTTCGATACCCCGGAGCGGGCGGTTGCGGCCTTTCTGCACCTGGTCGAATACCGGCACAACCAGGCGATGCTGATGGAGACGCCGCCGTCCATCCCCAGGCTGTTCGAACCGCGCATCGGGATAGCGCGCCATGTGATTCAGGCGGCGCTGGACTGCGGCCGCGAGTGGCTGGACGAGGCGGAGGCGCGCGACGTGCTCAAAGCCTACGGCATCGAAACCGTCGACACCCTGCGTGCTGCCGACGCGGAGGAGGTGCGCCGCTGTGTGGCGCGGATTGGCGGGCCGGTCGCGGTCAAGATTCTCTCGCCGGACGTGCATCACAAAAGCGACGTCGGTGGCGTCACGCTCGGGGTGACCACACCCGCGGGCGCGGCGGTCGCGGCGACCGCCATGGCCGAGCGGTTACAGCGCCTGCGGCCCAACGCGCGCCTGACCGGCTTTGTCGTGCAGCCGATGGCCGGGCATCGCGGCGCATTCGAGCTGATTGCCGGCATCGTGAACGATGCGACCTTCGGGCCGGTGCTGTTCTTTGGCGAGGGAGGGATCGCGACCGAAGCGCTGGCGGATATCGCCACCGCCTTGCCGCCACTGAATCTGCATCTGGCCCGGGAGCTGATTGAACGTACGCGCGTTCACCGCCGGCTGCAGGGGGTGCGCAGCCAGCCGCCGGCCGATGTCGATGCGATCGCGCTGGCACTGGTCCAGATCGGTCAGATCGCGGCGGACCTTGCCGAAGTCGTCGACCTGGTGGTCAACCCGCTGATGGCCGACGGCAAGGACATACTGGCACTGGATGCTCGCATACGCATTCGCCGCTGCGACGCCCGGGCCGCCGATCGCCTCGCCATCCGGCCGTATCCCTCGGAGCTGGAGCGCGAATTCGTGCTCGCCGACGACAGCAGGGCATGGCTGCGCCCGATCCGCCCGGAGGACGAGCCGGCAATCGTCGAGACGTTCCGGCGCATGGATACGCGCGAACGCTATTTTCGCTTTTTCGCCTCCCTGGCCGAGCTCCCGCACTCCATGGCCGCGCGCCTGACCCAGATCGACTACGATCGCGAAATGGCATGGGTGCTGACCAGCCATGAACCGCCCGGCCGCGCGCCCATCTACGCCGTGGCCCGCCTCACTGCCGAACCGGACAACGAGCGCGCCGAGTTCGCGCTGACCGTGCGCGGTGACCACGCCGGTCAGGGACTGGGCACACGGCTGATGGAAATCATCCTGGATTATGCCCGCGAGCGCGGCATCGGCGAAGTTTACGGCGAGGTGCTGCGGGAGAACCATGCCATGCTGCGCGTTTGCGAGAAGCTGGGTTTCGAGAGCCGGCATTGTGCGGGCGAGATGGGCGTGGTCCACGTCCGCAAGAAAACCTCCGGCTGACCTGCTGCGTGCCGGCCCGTTGCCGGACTCAGCCGCCGGAGCGATCCCGGTCACGGATCCGCTCTACCGACCGATGCCAGCCGTCGAGCATGGCGGTACGGACCGTGGCATCCAGTGTCGGCGTAAACCGCGCATCGCGCCGCCAGCGCGTGGCGATATCGTCCAGCGAGTCGAACATGCCGGCTTCCAGTCCGGCGAGGAAAGCCGCCCCGAGGGCCGTGGTTTCCACCGTATGCGGGCGCTCTACCGGTACGCCGGTGATGTCGGCCAGCGCTTGCAGCATCCAGCCATTGGTGGCCATGCCCCCGTCCACGCGCAGCGCCACCGGCTCGGTGCCCGCGTCCTTGATCATCGCCTGCAGCAGGTCGTGAGTCTGGTAGCACACGGATTCCAGCGCCGCCCGCGCGATCTCGGCAATTCCGGTGTTGCGGGTAAGGCCGAAGATTGCGCCCCGCGCCATCGGGTCCCAGTACGGCGCGCCCAGCCCGGTAAACGCCGGCACCAGATATACACCATGGTTGGATTCCAGGCCCGCGGCCAGGTGTTCCGTCTCCGCGGCCGTCCCGATGATGCGCAGGTAATCACGCAACCACTGCACCGCCGCGCCGGCGACGAAGATCGAGCCTTCCAGTGCGTACACGGGCTTGCCGTTCACACGGTAGGCAACGGTCGTCAACAGGCGATTGCGCGAGCGGATCGGGGTTTCGCCGGTATTCAGCAGCGCGAAACAGCCGGTGCCATACGTGCTTTTCAGCATGCCCGCGCGAAAGCAGGCCTGGCCTATCGTGGCCGCCTGCTGATCACCCGCCATGCCGCAGATCGGCAGCGATCGGCCGAGGACGTCCGCATCGCAGTCACCGAAGTGATGGGCGCAATCCTCGATTCGCGGCAGCATGACGGCGGGAATATCCAGGCAGCGCAGCAGCTCCTCGTCCCAGTCCTGCTCGTGAATGTTGAAGAGCATGGTGCGCGAGGCATTGGTGGCATCCGTTGCATGCACGCGCCCGCCGGTCAGACGCCAGAGCAGAAAGCAGTCGATGGTCCCGAACAGCAGCTCCCCACGCGCTGCGCGGGCGCGGCCGTCCTCGATGTGGTCCAGGATCCAGCCCAGTTTGGTCGCTGAAAAGTAGGGATCGACGACCAGCCCGGTGCGTGCGCTTACCGTCGCTTCCAGGCCATTCTCGCGCAGCCGCGCGCAGGTGTCGGCGGTGCGCCGGTCCTGCCATACGATGGCGTTGTAGACGGGACGGCCGCCATTGCGTTCCCAGACCACCGTGGTCTCGCGCTGATTGGTGATCCCGAGCGCGGCGATCGGCCTGTTCTTTGCGTCGAGGCGATCGATGACCTCGCGACATGTCTTCAGGGTGGTCGACCAGATCTCCTCGGGATCATGTTCCACCCAGCCGTCATGCGGAAAGAGCTGCCGGAATTCCGCCTGCGCGCTGGCGATATCGTTGCCGGCGGCGTCAAAGGCAATGGCCCGGCTGCTGGTCGTGCCCTGGTCGATCGTCAGAATACATGGCTGGCGATCCATGATGGTTTCTCCTCCATCGTTTCGCGCATCAGAGATGCAACATTTTCGCATACGAAAAGATAGACTAGACTTTCGTGCACCACAAACGCATCGCAATCCGGACTATTGAATACCAAACGATCCACGACGACACTGGCCCTGGGGCCGCGGCAGGCGCAGATTCTCGAACGGGTGGAGCGCAACGGCTTCGCGTCCATCGACGAACTGGCGCGCGCATTTGCCGTCACCCCGCAGACCGTACGCCGCGATATCAACCTGCTGTGCCAGAGTGGCCTGCTGCGCCGTTACCACGGCGGGGCCGGACTCCCCTCCACGGTAGAGAACGTCGCCTACAACGCCCGCCGCATTCTCAACCTCGAAGAAAAGCGGCGGATTGCCGAGCTGGTTGCGAGCCATATCCCGGACCAGGCGTCGCTGTTCATTACCCTGGGCACGACCACCGAAGAAGCTGCGCGTGCGCTGCGCGACCACAACGGATTGCGAATTATTACCAACAATATCAATGTCGCCGCAATGTTGCGTGAAAACCCGAGCTGCGAAGTCATGATTACCGGCGGCGTGGTGCGTACGCGCGATGCCGGTGTCACTGGCGAGGCAACCATCGATTTCATCCGCCAGTTTCGCGTCGACTACGCGCTCATGGGCATCTCCAGCATCGAGTGGGACGGAACGCTGTACGAGTTCGATTACCGCGAGGTGCGGGTACTGCGCGCGATCATGGCCAACTCGCGCAAGACTTTTCTGCTCGCCGACCACAGCAAGATCGGACGCAATGCGCTCGTTCGGCTGGGCAACGTGTCGGAGGTCGACGCGCTGTTCACCGACCGCCCGCCGCCGGAAAGTCTGCGCGCTGCCCTGAACGAAGGCGCCGCCACCCTGTATGTGCCGACACCGTGAACCCGATGGTTTCGACCTCTCTGCAAATGTTCGCTTTCGATGATATTGCGCGACTTGCAAACCATTTATGGTCTGCTAATGTAAGTTAACGAATATCCAAAGCGGCATAGACGCCACGCGGAGTTGTGACGGCATGGCGGGTGGGGAGACGAAGTACGATCTGCTGGTGATCGGCGGCGGCATCAATGGTGCCGGGATTGCGCGCGACGCAACCGGCCGCGGATTGCGCGTGCTGCTTTGCGAACAGCATGATCTGGCGGCGCACACCTCATCCGCGAGTACCAAGCTCGTGCACGGGGGGCTGCGCTATCTGGAACACTACGAGTTCCGGCTGGTTCGCGAGGCCCTGCGCGAACGCGAGCGCCTGCTGCACATGGCGCCGCACATCATCTGGCCACTCCGCTTTGTGCTCCCGCACGATCGTCACCTGCGCCCGGCGTGGATGATCCGTCTCGGGCTGCTTTTGTACGATCATCTGGGAGGTCGCGGACACCTGCCGGGCTCGCGGGGTATCGATCTGCGCCGGCATCCGGCCGGCGAGCCGCTGGATACCCACTTGCGCAAGGGCTTCGCTTATTCCGACTGCTGGGTGCAGGATGCCCGTCTGGTGGTGCTCAATGCCATGGATGCCCGCTCGCGCGGTGCCACCATCCTGACGCGAACACGCTGTGAACGGGCGAAGCGCGAAGGCGCTGCCTGGCGGGTTCATTTGCGCGAAGGTGAAAGCGGTGCCGAGCGCACGGTGCGAGTCCGTTGCCTGGTGAACGCGGCCGGACCCTGGGTCGGGCAGTTGTTCGGCAGCGTCATATCGGACACGCCACCGGCCGGCATGCGCCTGGTCAAGGGCAGTCATATCGTGGTCCCGCGCCTGTATCGGCATGACCACGCCTACATCTTCCAGAACAGCGACCGGCGCATTGTCTTCGCCATTCCCTACGAACGTGAGTACACCCTCATCGGCACCACCGACGTGGATTACCAGGGCGAGCCGGCGAAAGTGCATATCGCCGCCGCCGAGGTCGAGTACCTGTGCGCGGCGGTCAATCGTTATTTTCGCAAGCCGGTTGCACCGGAGGACGTGGTCTGGAGCTACTCGGGGGTCCGCCCCCTGTATGACGATGCCCATGAAAGCGCCGCCAGCGTAACCCGGGATTACACGCTGGAACTGGAGGGCGGCGAGGGGCAGCCTCCGCTGCTGTCGGTCTATGGCGGCAAGCTGACCACCTACCGCAGCCTCGCCGAACACGCGCTGGAGCGGCTGCAGCCGAAGCTGGGGTTTACCGCCGGTACCTGGACCGCAACCGCGCCGCTGCCGGGCGGCGATATCGAAAATGGCGACTTTGACGCCTTCCTGGACAAGCTGCGGCGCAACCGGCCCTGGCTGCCCCCGGACCTGGCCTGGCGCCTGGCACGCAACTACGGCACCTGTGTCGAGCACATCGTGGGTCAGGCGCGATGCATCGAAGACCTTGGACAGTGTCTGGGCGCCGACCTGTTCGAAAGCGAAGCGCAATATCTGATGGACCACGAATGGGCCTGCACCGCGGAAGACATCCTCTGGCGGCGTTCGAAGCTGGGATTACGCTTTAATAAAGTCGAAAGGGCGAATCTGGAAGCCTGGCTGCAACGATCCGCGGCGGCCTGAGGGGAGGGGAGAGAACGACCAATGGCGCTGACCCTGGACCACATCACCAAGCAGGTGGGCGACGAGATTCACATCGATGACGTATCGCTCGATCTCGAACCGGGATCGCTCAACGTGCTGCTCGGCCTCACCCTGTCCGGCAAGACCACCCTCATGCGCCTCATGGCCGGCCTGGACAAACCCACCGCTGGCCGGGTGCTGTTCGACGGGCGCGACACGGCGCGCATCCCGGTACGCAAGCGTAACGTTGCGATGGTCTACCAGCAATTCATCAACTATCCGTCACTGACGGTATACGAAAATATCGCCTCGCCGCTGCGCATTGCGCGATTGTCGAAAACCGAAATCGACCACCGGGTCCGGGCCGAAGCCGAGCGACTCAAGATCGACGGCTTGCTCGACCGCCTGCCGGCGGAGCTCTCCGGCGGACAGCAGCAGCGCGTTGCCCTCGCCCGCGCGCTGGTGCGCGACGCCAGTCTGGTCCTGCTCGACGAGCCGCTGGTCAACCTTGACTACAAGCTCCGCGAAGCCCTGCGTGAGGAGCTGCCCCTCGCACTCGAGGGCCGCCAGTCGATCGTGGTCTACGCGACCACGGATCCCTGGGAGGCATTGTCGTTCGGCGGCAGGACTGCGGTGCTGCAGCAAGGCCGATTGCTGCAGTTCGACGTTGCCGGCCGGGTCTATGCTGCGCCGGCGACGACCCACGTGGCCCGCGTGTTCAGCGACCCGCCCATGAACCTGCTGGAAGGCACGCTGGAGAACGGCATGCTGAAACTGGGCGATGCCTTCTCCACCCGGCAACCCGGGACATTGTCCACGCTTCGCGATGGCCACTATCTTTTCGGCCTGCGGCCCGAGCATCTGCGGGCGGTGGAGCCTGAAAGCGCGGACAACCGGATCCGGACGACGGTCGACGTCACCGAGATCAGCGGCTCCCAGACCTACATTCACTTCCCCGTTGCACGCCAGTCCTGGGTCGCGATCGAAAACGGCGTGCACAGCTACGGACTCGGCGAGCCGGTGGCCCTGGATTTCGATACCGAACATCTGTTTGTTTTCTCTACCGACGGTAGCCTGCTGTTTTCGCCGGAGCGCAGCGGGGCGACTCATGATGACCAGGTAGTGGCCAATGGCGCTCATTAGATTCGACCAGGTGGCGCATTCCTACTCCCGGCATCCGCGTTCGGAGCGCGACTACGCGTTGCAAAAAATGGACTTCCGCTGGGAGGACGGCGGCGCCTACGCCTTGCTCGGCCCGTCCGGGTGCGGCAAGACCACGCTGCTCAATATCTGCTCCGGGCTGTTGACGCCGTTCGAAGGCCGGGTGTGGTTCAACGATACCGACGTGACCGATCTGCCACCGGAAAAACGCAATATCGCGCAGGTCTTCCAGTTTCCGGTGCTCTACGACTCCATGACCGTGTATGACAATCTGGCCTTTCCGCTACGCAACCGCCGCGTCGACAAGAACCATATCCGGAAACGCGTGCAGGAAGTCGCCGCCATGCTCGATCTCGGCGCGGTACTCAAGCGCCGCGCCAGCGGTCTCGGCGCCGAACTCAAGCAGAAAATTTCCATGGGTCGCGGCCTGGTGCGCGACGATACCTCGGCGATTCTGTTCGACGAGCCCCTGACGGTGATCGATCCGCAACTGAAGTGGGAATTGCGTCGTCAGCTCAAGGAGATTCACCAGCGTTTCAACCACACCCTGATTTACGTCACCCATGATCAGACCGAGGCGCTGACCTTCGCCGAGAAGGTCGTGGTGATGTCGGAGGGCCACATCGTTCAGGTGGGCACGCCGCAGGCACTGTTCGAACACCCGGAGCATACCTTTGTGGGCTACTTCATCGGGAGTCCGGGCATGAACTTCCTGCCCTGTCGCGTGGACGGCGGCGATGCGGTGGTGGCGGGACAGAGAATCCCGCTGTCCGAAGCGCAAACGGGCCCGGCGGCCCGTGTCGAAGGGGGCACGCTCACGCTGGGTATCCGGCCGGAATTCGTGGAACTTGCCGAGAAGGGTCGCGGGCTGACATTACGTTTGCAGCAGGTCGCGGACATGGGCCAGTACCGGCTGGTCACCGCATCCCTGGCCGATCATCGCATCCGGCTGAAGGTACCGCGCGATCGCGGGCCGGTCGAAGGCCCGGAAATATCGGTAATTTTCCCGCCGGCCTGGATTCGTCTCTACGCCGGCGAGCGTCTCATCGATACGCAGGACGAGGCCGCGCATGGATAACCGGTTTGCCGACAACAGGGCGTGGTTTCTGGTGCTGCCGGCCGTACTGCTGGTGGTGTTTACCTCGTTCATTCCGTTCATGGCGATCGTGAACTACAGCTTTCAGGTCGTCTTTGGACTGCAAACGCATGTTTTCGTCGGCTGGGAGCCGTTTCACGATGCGCTGACCAACCCGGAATTCTATGGCGCCCTGAAACGGCAGATCATCTTCACGGCGATCGTGCTGGCGATCGAAATACCGCTGGGCATCGCGGTTGCGCTCACCATGCCACGCTCCGGGCGGGCAGTCGGCCCGGTACTGGTCGTCCTCGCGCTGCCGCTGCTGATTCCCTGGAACGTGGTCGGTCTGATCTGGCAGATCTTCGGGCGCGGCGATATCGGCCTGTTCGGCTCGTTCGTCAACAATACGCTGCACATTCCCTACAACTACGCCACCGGTCAGCTCTCCGCCTGGTTCACTGTCGTCATCATGAACGTGTGGCACTGGACTTCGCTGGTTGCGTTGCTGTCGTACGCCGGGCTGTGCGCGATCCCCAGCGCGTACTACCAGGCGGCGCGCATCGACGGTGCTTCGCGCTGGGCCGTGTTTCGCTTCATCGAGCTGCCCAAGCTCCGGGGCGTACTCACCATCGCGGTGCTGCTGCGCTTCATCTACAGCTTCAAGAACTACGCAGAAACACTGATCGTCACCGGTGGCGGGCCCGGCTCCAGCACCACGTTCATGACCCAGATGCTGCAAAACTCGGCAGTCAGCCAGTTCGAATACGGCAAGGCCGGCGCCTACGGCCTGCTTTATTTCCTGATCATCCTGCTGGTCAGCTACATCTTTTACGTCGTGCTGACGCGTGTGGGCACCGGCGGGGGAGGCACCTGACATGAGTACGCTGTCCGACGTCGCACCCCGCACCCGGCGCAGAAGTCACGCGATGAGTCTCAAAACGAGATTCCGCGCGCGCCATATCGGTCTGATCGCATTCATCCTGTTCATTCTGGCGCCGACGTACTGGCTGATCGCCATGTCGTTCAAGCCCAACACCGAGATCATCACCCGGCTGACCTATTTTCCGCACGAGGTGACGCTGGAGCATTACCGGGAGATCTTCACCAATTCGTACTGGTGGGGCGCGTTCCTGCACTCGCTGGAATACACCGTCCTCAACGTGGTGATCACCATACCGCTGGCCGTGGTCGCGGCGTATGGCTTTTCCCGCTACCGGTTCATCGGCGACAAGCATCTGTTCTTCTGGTTGCTGACCAACCTCATGTCACCGCCGGTGGTGTATCTCATTCCCTACTTTTCGCTTTCTCACAGCCTCTACATCTACGACACCATTTTTGCGGTTGCCATTTTCGACACATTGTTCACGTTGCCGCTCACGATCTGGATCCTGGAAGGCTTCATGTCCGGCGTGCCTCACGAGATCGACGAGACAGCCTATCTGGACGGCTATTCGCTGCCACGCTTTTTCGTCCGCATCTTCATTCCGCTGATCAGTGCCGGCATCGGCATCGCGGCGTTTTTCGCCTTCATGTTCAGCTGGATCGGGGTGATCATCGCGCAGGCGCTGACGACTTCGAACGCGACCCCCATCAGCACCGTCATGAGCAGCGCCTACACCACCCAGGGCACCAACTGGGGCATCCTCGCCGCCGCCGGGACACTGACCATGATTCCCGGCGCGATCGTGATCTGGTTCGTGCGCAACAAGATCGCATCCGGCTTTGCGCTGGGTCGGGTCTAGGAGAACGGCATGCAGTGGATGCTCTGGACTCTGCCGACGGCTCTGTTTTTCGTGTCCATCGGCGTTTTACTGATTGCCATGACGGTCTGGGAAATCCTTCAGCCGAGCGTCGAGCGCCGCGGCTGGATTATTCCCATGACAACCACCCGGGGCGATCGGCTGTTTATTGCGTTGCTCGCGTCAGCCTATATCTGCGCTTTCTGGGTCGCCGTGGTTGCCGCCAGCATGTGGTGGATGGTCGTCATCACCGTCCTTCTGATCGTCGTTCTGCTGCGCTGGGGGTGATGGCCACGCAACTGTCTTGCTGATGAAAAGCTTCATCAGTGCTGTCCGCGATGGGAAGAGGAGTGATAGAGATGAGTGATACAGAAAACGAACCAGAAGAAGGCGAGGGCGAAACCTCGGAGACCGGTTTCAATATCAGACGGCGGAATTTCCTGCGGGCCGGCGTTACTGCCGCGGCATCCGTCGGTGTCGCCTCCGTGATCAGGCCAACCGGCGCCTTCGCCGCGTCCGGCTCGGCCAGCGAGAAGCTGCCGCCGCTGGGCCAGATTCCCGAATACAAGGACTACGGCAAGGGCAAGAGCGGCATGGACGCGGCCAAGCTGTGGGTGGAGAACTTCTTTCAGCCGTCGACCCTGACCAGGGACGAGCAGATGGCGGAAATGAAGTTCCTGCATGATGCCGCCAAGCCGTATCAGGGGCTGAGCGTCAATGTCGCCTGTGAAACGACCGGCAACCATCGTTTCGAAGCCAACATTCTGTCCAAGGCCTTCGAGCAGATTACCGGCATTCACGTCAACCACGACCTCATGGACGAGGGCGAAGTCGTTAACAAGCTGGCGACGGAAATGGCCACCGGCCGCGACGTGTACGACATTTTCATGAACGATTCGGACTTCATCGGCACTCACCCGCGCATGCAGGACCTGATCCCGGTGTCCGACTACATCACCGGCGATGGCAAGGATGTCACCCTGCCGCATCTCGATGTCGACGACTTCATCGGCAAGAGCTTTGTGACCTGGCCGCTGGACGGCAAGATGTACCAGATCCCCGACGGTCAGTTCGCGAATCTGTACTGGTACCGCAAGGACTGGTTCGATCGACCGGAACTGAAAAAACGGTTCAAGGACAAATACGGCTATGAACTCGATGTGCCGGTCAACTGGTCTGCCTACGAGGACATTGCCGAGTTCTTCACCAACGACGTCAAGCATCTTGACGGCAAGCGCATCTACGGCCACATGGACTACGGCAAGAAGTCGCCGTCGCTGGGCTGGCGAATTCACGACTCATGGTTGTCGATGGCCGGCTGCAGCGACAAGGGCGTTCCGTTCGGTCATCCGGTCGACGACTGGGGCATTCGCGTCAACAACTACAAGGACCTCAATCCGGTTGGCGCCAGCGTCGAGCGCGGCGGCGCCACCAACAGCCCGGCCGCGGTCTATGCCATCACCAAGTACGCGGAGTGGCTCAAGAAGTACGCACCGCCGGAGGCCGCGGGCATGACGTTTACCGAAGCGGGGCCGGTGCCGGCGCAGGGCCACATTGCCCAGCAGATCTTCTGGTACACCGCCTTCGCTTCGAGCATGACGGCGCCCGGCCTGCCGGTGGTCAACGATGACGGCACGCCCAAATGGCGCATGGCGCCATCACCGCACGGCGCGTATTGGGAGCCGGGCATGAAGCTTGGTTATCAGGATTGCGGCTCATGGACGATGCCCAAGTACACACCGGCGGACAAACGCGCCGCAACCTGGCTGTATGCCCAGTTCTGCATCTGCAAAACGATCTCTCTGCGCAAGACGCTGGCGGGGCTGACACCGTTCCGCGCCTCGGACATCCACTCCAAACCGATGGGAGAAGCCGCGCCGTATCTCGGCGGACTGGTGGAGTTCTACCGCAGCCCGGCGATGAAATACTGGACCCCGACCGGCGTCAACGTGCCCGCGTACGCCCGGATGACCACCTCCTGGTGGAAGAACATCGCCCGGATCAACAGCGGCGAACTCACGCCCCAGCAGGGCATGGACGCGGTTGCCGAAGGCCTGGACGACGTGATGCACAAAATCCAGCTTGCCAAGCTGCAGAAGGTCGCGCCGCCCAAGCTCAACCCGAAGAAGAGCAAGGACTACTGGCTCAAGCAGCCGGGCTCGCCGAAGCCGAAGCTGGACAACGAAAATCCGCCGGGGAGAACACTACCCTACGAACAGTTGCTCAACGCATTCAACAATCCGGAATCGTTGGGCAGGCAGAACTCCGGCAGTTCGAGCTAAGCCGTGCAATCAGCGGTTCGGCGCCTGGCGTCGGACCGCTTTCCGTCTGGCCTGTTCACGATGGCCGGCGCGCTCGTGATGTTTACCCGAAAGGTCTGCCGGGTTTAGGATTGGGCTGACCTGCCGATCGGTTTCGCGATGCGGCGGGATCGGTTTTCCGAGGTCCACACCATGGCGCAAAAGCCGCCCGACAAAGAAGCGCTGGCGCTGCACGTCGGGCATTTTTTCGCCACACCCGTGGCGGCAACGATGCTCCCCGACGCCGAGGCCCGCAACGCGGAACTCAAGGAGCGCATTTTCGCCGAACGCGAGCGTGAGGCGTCGATCACGGCATCCAACCTGGGCGGTTGGCACTCCGGGCGGCCGCCGAGCCAGTGGGGCGGGCCGCGCATTGACGAAATCATTGCCGCAGCAAAGCATGTCGCCGCGCAAATCACCTTTGACCGCTCGGGCCAGCCCGCGCATCCGAAGTGGGCGGTCCGGGCATGGGCGAACGTCAACGAATACGGACACGCCAACGCCTTTCATTATCATCCGGGGGCGTACTGGTCCGCCACCTATTACGTCGACGACGGCGGCCGCCTGACCGATGAATCGCTGGGCGGCGAATTCGAAATCATGGATCCGCGCGGTCCCGGCGTCGCGATGTATGCGCCATCGCTCGTCTTCTCCGACGGCGGCCAGAACACCGGCGGCACCACCGTGCAGTTCACGCCGCGCCCGGGGCTGCTGATGTTGTTTCCTGCCTGGTTGCAGCACCAGGTCCGTCCGTATCTCGGGCCGACGCAACGGATATCCATCGCCCTCAACCTGAGCCTGGATCATCGAACCTGACTCACGGGAGCGAATGAATGCACGTAATCTTTCGCTGCGATCCCCGTCTCGCCGATCACCTGCCGCGGCCGCAGCCGGCGCGTGCGGTGCTGCCCGAGTGGCTGCGAAAAATGCCGAGCAGGGCATATTCCGACATGCATGGTACCGACGTTCGTACCGTCAAGCAGTGCCCGCCGTTCGTCGACGCCATGACCCACGGATTCGTCCTTACGCTCCCGTGCGACGTCAGGGTCGAGGAGGGCGTGTTTTCCTGGGACTGGCCGGTACCGGATCCCGCCGCCCACATGCATCCGCGGGCGCCCCTGAGTTTTCATGTGCCGGCGCAGGTCAGCGGCACGCCGTTTCATGCCGGCGATCGCGTCATCGTGAAATTCAACAGCTTCTGGACCGTCGAGCTCCCCGAGGGCTGGTCGCTGTTCGCGATGCCGCTGGTCAATCGCAGTGATCTGCCGTTTCGCGCCTTGTGCGGTCTGGTGGACGCCGATCGGTACCACGACGTGGGCATTCTTTTTCCGGCCCTGTGGACACAACCGGACTTCGAGGGTGTGCTGGCGCGCGGCACGCCGTTCGTGCAGTGTTTCCCGGTGCCGAGAGCCCCGCTGGAATACAGTTTCGATGTCTTCGATGATGCGGAAACCACCGCATACGATGCACTCGGTCAGCGGCTCCTCGATGGACCGGGAGTCTATCGCAAGCAATACCGCGCGCCGCGTTCACGTCCGACAATCCAGGGTACGCCTCAGCGCAGCGGGATCAAGCCAGAGACGTCCGGTCGCGGCTGAGGATAGCGCGTGGGCGACGCGGCTGAAACACGCCGGGCGCAGCCGCACGGCACATGCGTAGGCGTCCAGAGCAGCCTCCATGGCACCGGACGCCTGCAGGCTGATACCCAGATTGAGCGCGGCCTCGAACAGGTCGGGGCGAATCGCCAGCGCCGATCGATAGGCCGCGGCCGCCTCGTCCGGGCGCCGCAGATCCTGCTCGACCAGGCCGAGATGAAACCAGGCTTCGGCAAGGTCCGGAGCCCGTTCGACTGCCTCACGCAAGGATTTTCGGGCCGCTTCGAGGGCGCCCGCGTGATAGCAGGCGCGCCCCTGCCTGTGGGCGAGTCGCGCGTCGGCCGGCCAGCGCTCGCGGATGGCGGCCAGCCAATCGGCAGCCTTGCAGGCATCGCCGCAAGCGATCATCAGGTCGGCTTTTTCGAGGGCCGCTTCAACCGGTGCCGAAGCCGCTGCCAGCGCCTGATCGAACGCGACCAGGGCTGCCTTCGGCTGGTCAAGATCCCTCAACGTCCGCGCAAGTGCCAGCCAGCCGATCGCATACTGCGGATATCGCTGCAGTTGCGGCAGCAGGTCGTTGGCGCGTGAATCACCGCAGCGTAACAAGTTGCAAGCGGAACTGAACAGTCCCGCCGGACCGCCTGTGGCACCGGACATTCGCCGCTCTCCAGTCATCGCGCAATATCATCCGTACACGAACAGTATCTTGAGAACGAATCGCGCGAAAGGTAAGCTGAGCCGCAATTGCGGCAGGGAAGGGGGATTGCAATGCGCGCATACGCTAATGAACAAACATGGCAATACCTGCAACGGGCGTTCGAATATCACTGCGCGAAAACTGGTGAAACCATGGAAACGGTTGCAGCGCGGGCCGGCTTTTCGGCGGATTATCTCGCTTCTCTGGCACGGGCCGGCGGATCGAATATCGGGTTGTCGGAAATCATGCCGCTGTGCGAAGCGGTCCCGGCGCTATTGCCGCATGAACTGCTCTATCTGCGCCTGCGCGAGCAGGACGACGAAGAGCTGCTGCGCCCCCGTGATCTCAACGCCATGCGTCGTGAGTTTGCCGAGCGCAGGCGTGCCGGCGCCCTGCAGCGCGGTGAAAACACCAGCTATCCCGATTGGCTGCGTCGACGCCGGGAAAGCGCTCGGCGTGAGAGCGACCCGGCCTGATCCTGAACCCGACAACAGGCTCCTGAACCCCGCTATCCGACTCCGGCCGTGTTGGCCCACGCCCCTTGCCCGCACCCTCCGAAGGAGGGAATCTTCTCCCTGTGCGCGGATTGACACCATAGTCTCTCTCCCTCGTCCGCGAAGGGTATTTCAAGGAAAATTCAGGTCTTCCAGGCTACTGTAATTCAAGAAAAAATTAAATAGGCCTGCGACTGTTTGTCGCACTCTCTTGCTGCGGCGCACAACAGCCCTTAGATTACGCATCACACAAACGCGAAACCGATAACTTGCGGGTAACTGACATGTCCAGAAACAAGCGCCTCACCCTCACTCTCCGTAAAGATATTGACAGTGCCCGCTCGCGTTCACGCCTGCGTCGCCGGCAGCGTTCCCTGGCGCGTTTCGCGCAGTGCGAGCGCAACCCTGATGTCATATTTCTGCCGCACGGCCTGAACTTCAAGTAAGCGCAGCGGCTGAAAGCCACAGGGGGCCAGAGGGATGCCAGCGGTTCGTCGGCCCCCGCACCAGTCCCTATAGCCAATCCGGCACCGGCAGGCCTTTTTGACGCAAAAAGTCCGGATTGAACAAACGCTGGCGATAACGTACTCCGCTGTCGCATAGCATGGTAACGATCGTGCGCCCCGGTCCCATCTGTCGCGCCAGGCGGATGGCGCCGGCTACGTTCACGCCGCTGGAGCCGCCGAGGCAGAATCCTTCTTCCTTCAGCAGGTCGAACACGATGGGCAGGGATTCGCTATCCGGAATCTGAAACGCCTCGTCCACCGGCGCTCCCTCCAGATTGCGGGTAATGCGGCTGTTGCCGATACCTTCCGAGATGGAGCCGCCCTCGATGATGGGTTCGCTGCCACCCAACTGGCCGTAGAGACCGGAACCGACCGGATCGGCGAGGGCGATCGTGACCGCGGGTTCGCGCTCCTTCAACGCCATGGCAACGCCGGCCAGGGTACCACCGGTACCGGCAGCGCACACGAAGCCATCGATCCGCCCGGCGGTCTGCTCCCAGATCTCGGCGCCGGTGGTCTCGTAGTGGATACGCCGGTTGGCCACGTTGTCGAACTGATTGGCCCATATCACGCCGTGCTCTTCCGTCGCGGCGAGTTCCTGCGCCAGATGCTCGGAGATGTGCACATAATTCTTCGGGTTGCTGTAGGGTACCGCGGGTACCGTGCGCACCTCGGCGCCGCACAGCCGCAGCATGTCGATTTTTTCCTGACTCTGGGTCTCCGGTACGACGATGATCGTGCGGTAACCGCGGGTATTTCCAACCAGCGTCAGGCCGATTCCGGTGTTGCCGGCCGACCCCTCCACCACCAGACCACCGGGCTCCAGGGCGCCCCGTGCCTCGGCGTCGAGGATGATGCCGAGGGCGGCGCGGTCCTTGACCGACCCGCCGGGATTGGCAAATTCGGCCTTGCCCAGAATATCGCAGCCGGTGGCCTCGGATGCGCCGCGTAAGCGGATAAGAGGCGTATTGCCGATAGTGCCGAGAAATCCGTCGCGTATGTCCATGCTCTGTCTCCGCTGAACCTGTCCTGAAAATGGTAGCGTGTCGTGACCACTGCGTGGCTGTTTTCCGCATCGGGCAACGGCCACGCCAGCGTATACTTTACCGCTGATTGGACCAATATCGATAAATGAAGAGGGCTTGTCCGCGTGATTACCATCGATGACGTACGCCTCGCGGCGGAAACCATTCGTGGCGGCGTTGTCCGCACCCGCTGCGTGCATTCACGGACGCTGTCGGAATTATGCGGCGCGCAGATTTACATCAAATATGAAAATCACCAGTTTACGGCGTCTTTCAAGGAACGCGGGGCGCTTAACAAATTAATCAGTCTCAGCGAGGCAGAGCGGGCGCGCGGCGTGGTGGCCATGTCAGCGGGCAATCATGCGCAGGCAGTGGCACGACACGCCCGGGCGCTCGACATACCGGCGACGATCGTCATGCCCCGCCACACGCCCCATGTAAAGGTACGCAACACAGCCGCCTTCGGCGCCCGCATCATCCTCGAAGGCGAAACAGTCAGCGAAGCAGGCGAGAGCGCGGCGCGCCTGGCGGAAAGTCATGGCTACTGCTTCATTCACCCATATGACGACGAGCGCATCATGGCCGGGCAGGGCACGATCGGTATCGAGATGCTGGAGGAGTGCCCGTTCCTCGATCAGATCATCGTGCCGATCGGTGGCGGCGGTCTCATTTCCGGAATAGCCGTTGCAGCCAGAGCGCTCAAGCCGGACGTCCAGGTAATCGGCGTTCAGACTACGCGCTTCCCTGCCATGCGTCAGGCACTTGCGGGCGAGCCGGCGTGCTTCGGCAACTCCACCATTGCCGAGGGTATCGCCGTCAAGCAGCCAGGGCGGCTGACGCAGGCGATCGTGCGTGAACAGGTGAACGACATCGTGCTGGTGGACGAACCGGAGATCGAACGCGCCATTCTCCTGTTGCTGGAAATCGAGAAAACGGTTGCCGAGGGTGCCGGCGCGGCAGCGCTGGCTGCGGTGCTGAGGGCGCCGGATCGGTTTCAGGGCCAGCGCGTGGGCATCGTCCTGTCGGGCGGCAATATCGACCTGCTGCCACTTTCGGCCGTCATCGAACGTGGCCTTGTCCGCACGCAGCGCGTGCTGCGGGTACGCGTGGGCATCCCGGACATTCCCGGAGCGCTGGCCGACCTTACCCGATTGCTGGCGGATCACAATGCCAATGTCGTTCAAATCGCCCACCAGCGCGCCTTCACGGATCTGTCCATTCGCTCGGTGGAGGTGGAAGCCGTACTGGAAACACTGGGCGGAGATCATATCCGGGAGGTGATCCAGGCTCTGAGCGACAACGGCTACGATGCCGTCGTCACCGACGGCGCACCGCACCCCGATGAACGTAATGTCAGAGTATAATATTGCGCATAACATAGGTTATGTTAAATAATATTCGTCTGACAATAATCTCAAACCTGTTGCGACCATTACCTCAAGGGTTTCCCCTCACCCGGTTATTCAATACGCCGTTAAGGCAGGTCACCTAATCGACGGTGACCGGGTGCTCCCGGATCAGGGAAGGAATGCCAGTCGGGTTTCAACATGCAGAATGTCAATAAAAGCCGGTTTCCGATAAACCGGATGGCATCGGAAACCAGCTTTTATCTGCCTGACCAGCAACGGGTGAATGCGCCTGGTATCTCGTTCCGCATTCCCGCACAAGAAACCGGCAAAGACCTGTTGGATATGCCACACCGGCGATACCTGTATCCGGTCCGATCAGGTGTCAGCAGATGTCTGACATTCAATCGCCCGGTATTCAGATCTTCGCCGGTGTGGCAACGCTATTGATCAGCGAATCCCCAACAAACAGCCAGCTCGTTGGGTCGTATCTTCGGCGACGGGAAGAACACGGTTCAGACGCGGAAATCGTCCAGGGTCTTGCCCTTGTCCAGTGCTTCCTTTAGCCAGTTGGGCGGACGGCCCGTTCCGGCCCATGTTTTGGACGGGTCTTTCGGATCACGAAACCGAACTGTCTTGCCGGCGCCGGATTTGGACGAGCCCGCCCGGCGGCCCGTCGTACCGGACAGTTTGACACGCATGTTGGCAGCGATCGCATTCAGCACATCGGTGCGCTTGACCTTCATTTCGTCCGCCACCTGCCGAATGTCATTGGCAATACGGACAACGTTCTCATCCGATGATTTCACCGTTTTCCGGCTTGCCTCCTTCTCAATGCGGCGCATCTGCCGTGTTGCCTGCCTTACGATCTTCCTCAGCTCGGCTTTGTTCAGTTCCTTAACATTGATGTCGTTCATACGCACTTTGCTTCCAATGATTTGTAGAGGTAGAGAGTCAGGATGTATCAACCACTATACAATAGCACATCATTTTGTACGCGCGGAGATTAACATACCTGCGATTATGCTAAAAGGGGTTATCGCCATTCTCAATCCGCAAATGGCCAACCTTTCGCCATGGTAACGCGGCTTCAAAAGGCGCCTTTCGCTATCGATGATCCACATTGCACAGAAGACACGATTTAGCGCTCGCGGTTCAATCTCCTGACGGGAAAAGGCAGGACGAAAGCTCTTTCAAACCACCTGCGCCCGGAAACGAGATCAATGGCCATTGCCACGCCGCTCGGGATTCCATTCGCCACGCCCGTCGGCTGCGTCTGACCCGACAGGCCGGTATCGGGCATACTGTTATCGGCGTGCGCTCCGCGCGGGGCCGGTGAATACAGGCAAACAGGGATAGTTGGCTCATAACCATGGACGGAAACCACGGCACACCGCTGGTCATCGTTTCCATTATCGTGGCCATCATGGCCTCGTATGCCGTATTCGATCTGGGACGGCGCGCGAGTTCCACGGCGGGGCGATGGGCCTGCGGGTGGCACCTGGGCGGTGCACTGACGGTGGCCATCGGCCTATGGACCATGCACGTCATCGCCATACTGGCGTCGCCGCAAGCGCTCGCGATAGCACAACAGCCGCCGCTCGTACCGGTTTCGCTCATTGTCGCCGCTGCTTGTGCCCTGCCCGCGCTTGCCCTGGTGGCGCGCCCGCGCCCTTCCGTCATACGCGTTGTGGTTGCAGGCATGCTGCTGGGCATCGCGCTGGCCAGCATGCATTACACTGCGATGGCGGCGGTGCGGTTGCCCCACATCCGTTACGATCCCTGGCTGGTTGCAGCATCGATCGCCATCGCGATTATCGGCTCGATTTCCGCCTTGTGGCTTGCGTTTCGACTCGGCAACGGTGACTCGCCGCGGTGCGTGGCAATTCGCGCGGGCGCGGCCGGAGTGCTCGGTATTGCCGCAACCGCCTTGCACTACATGGCAGTGGCCGCTATCCCTCTCGCGCCTCTCGGCGGCTGGCCGGCGGAGCTGATCCACGGCGAAACGGTGTCGGGCGTGTCGGAGCTGGCGGTACTGGTTTCGTTATTCAGTTTCGCCATCTTCATCATCATCGTTCTGGCATCCATGTTCGATGCCCGTCTGGCCAGCCGCACCCGCCAACTGCTGGCGCGGATTCAGTACGCCAATGGTCAGCTCAGACGAGCGTTGCGAGCGCTCGAAAACAGCCAGCAGCGCTATCGCTCCCTGTTCGAAAATCATCCGGATGCCGTGTATTCCCTGGATTTGCGCGGTCGTTTCACTGCCGCCAATCAGCAGGCGTTCGAGCTTCTGGGCGTCGGCAAGGACGATCTCGATAAACTTCGCTTCGAGAGCTGCGTGGCGCCGGAGGACGCAGCGCGTGCCAAAAGCCTGTTCGAGAAGGCCTGCGCGGGCACGTCGCAAAATGTGGATATCGACTGTCTTCATGCGGATGGCAGCCGTTTTCGCGCCAATGTCACCCACGTGCCCATTATCGTCGGCAAACGCGTGACCGGTGTGTACGGCATCGCGAAAAACGTAAGCCGCCGTCATCAGGCGGAACAAGCGCTGGTATTGGCAGCCAATGCGTTGGAAAACACGCGGGAAGGCGTGGCCATCATCGATCCCGATCATCGGGTGGTGTTCCTCAACCGCGCGTACCACCGCATCACCGGGCGCGCGTCCCGCTCCCTGCTTGGACGGCGGCTCGATTACCCGGAGCTGCCGCGGCAATCGGCCGCATTCATCGCCGGTGTCTGGAAACAGGTCGCCGAGCAGGGCCATTGGGAAGGCGAGATCTGGAACCGCCGTGAGAGCGGCAAACTGTATCCTGAACTGCTGAGCATCAGCACGGTTACGGATGAGGATGACCAGATCAGCCATTATGTGCTGGTATTCAACGATATTTCGTCGTCGAAGAATTATGTGTCCCGGCTCAAATTCATAGCGCACCACGACACGCTGACAGGCATGCCGAACCGCGCCAGCCTGTGGGACCGCGGACGCGGCGCAATTGCCCGCGCAGCGCGCAACGCCAGCCTGCTCGCAATCCTGTTCATGGATCTGGATCAGTTCAAGGCGATCAACGACTCGCTGGGTCATGCGGCGGGCGACGAGGTCCTCAGGCAAGCCGCCATCCGGCTCAAGAGTTGCCTGCGCGACACCGACACTCTCGCGCGGCTGGGCGGTGACGAGTTCGTTCTGATGCTGGAGGGCCTGAAACGCCCCGAAGACGCCGTGCGCGTTGCCGAGGCAGTGCAGCATGGCTTTGCCCTGCCATTCCAGTACGCCGACCGGAAACTGTTCCTTTCGGCCAGCATCGGGATCAGTTGCTATCCCCGCGACGGGACCGATTTCGATACTCTGATGAAATGCGCCGACGCAGCGATGTACCAGTGCAAGCGTGACGGGGACCGCTGGTATCGTTTTTTCTCGTCGGAATCGGCTGCCGATGCCGCTGAAGCGCCGGCATGATGAAAAACAACTCTGCCCAGGCCGGCGCGCAGCATGATCCGCCACCGCCGAACATGGCACTGCAGTACGCCAATGATCGGGCGAAACTAACCGTTTGTCGTAACGTTTTTGGCGGAATTTCGCGTATTGCGGCCATGCAAGCCCAGGCCCGGAACCGGATCTCCCGCGTTAAGTGCCCAATCGCAAGCCTGATCGTGCAGTAACGACACGATATTTGCCCCGAACGTCCGAATCGAGCCGCGAATTACGCGATATTGTGCGGCAAGCCCAATTGCGGAGCCCGCAATTGCGGGCACGCCGGCGCATGGAGTAAATTGCCGCGCAAGGGCCGTGCACCAAACAAAAGCCGAAGCAGACGCGCGCGCTCCGTTATCCGCCCTGGCCATCAAAATGAGTCACACATGTCGTTGACGCTGCAGGTCGTCCGCTACCAGGGTGCGACGCCGGCGCACCCGGTGTCGGTCTCTGTCAATCAGCAGCCGGTCATCATCGGACGGCGGCCGGACTGCGATTTGCTTCTGGCCGACCCCGAACGCTTCATTTCCAGCCAGCACGCACAGGTATCGTGGAATAACGGCGCCTATTATCTGGCCGACACCAGCACCAATGGCACCTACATCAACCACGCGGAGACACCGGTCGGGCAGGACGGTGCGGTACAACTCAACGACGGCGACGAAATCACCATAGGCGACTACGACATACAGGTTCACGTCAGCGCTGCGACTGCGCCCGAAGTTGCCACCATTCCACCCGCGCCGCAGGACCCTTTCGGCAGCGTGGCACCGCCACCGCCAGCCGCACCACCGCCACCTGACGCCGGCATGAGCTCGCCGCCGTTCGCGCCGCCTCCCCTGATACCGGAGGATCCCGTGGTCGGTGGCGATGAACCGCTCGATCCATTGCAACTGATCGACGGTGTAGCGGACGAATTTTCCAGCCCTGGGCAGCCCTGGCCGGGCGCACAGTCCGATCCGTCGTCGGTGCTGCACGACGTCGACCATGCGCAGGAACCGCCAGCGGATGCCTGGCTCGGCCAGTCCGGCTCCGTGCCCGACGATATTCCGGCCGATCAGGCGTACTTCGCGCCGCCACAAGCCATCCCCGAAGATTGGGACGTGCTTGACGACACATCCGAGCCACCGCCACCGCAGCCGGCACCACAACCCGCGCCTGTTGCACCACCACAACCCGAGCCGCCGCCTGCCGCACCAGTGGCCGCGCCGGCAACACCGGCGACGCCACCCGCTGTCGACGCCGATGCCGCCCGTGCGCTGCTTGCGGGTCTGGGGCTGGAAAAGGTCCAGCTCGACAGTGCGGAAACAGCCCGGCTGATGCAGCTGGTCGGCGAATTGCTGCGCGAAATGACCACCGGCGTCATGCGCATTCTGGCCAATCGCGCCAGCCTCAAGAATCAGATGCGCATGGACATGACCACGATCAAGGCGGCGGAAAACAATCCCCTCAAGTTTTCCAGCGGGGCCGAAGATGCCCTCAACCGCCTGCTGATCAACCCGGGACAGGGCTATCTGCCACCGCGGCGCGCGGTGCGCGAGGCGATCGACGATCTGCAGGTGCACGAGCTGGCCCTGATGGCCGGTCTGCGGGCCGCGTTGACGGCACAGTTCGAACGCCTGGCGCCGCAGCAGGTGGAACAGCGGGTAAAGCGATCATCCCTGCTCGGCTCATCGCGCAAGGCCCACTGCTGGGAACAGTACATCACCTTGTACAAGCAACTGCGCAACCAGGCCGAGGACGATGCGCTGCGCCTGGCCGGCGATGCATTCATGGAAGCCTACGAAGCCCAGGTACGGCAGATCGGAGCGGCGCGGGACAAGGGTGACGACGAGCGCTGAGCACAGGCGCCACAGAACAGCGAATCTCAACCAACCGACAACGATCCGGGGATCCTTCATGAAAATTTCGCGTCACATGCTCGCCGCCCTGCTGTGGCTGACCCTGCCGGCCGCCCTCCTCTCCCTCGGTGGCTGTTCGTCCCTCAATCCGTTCGGCCCTGGTCCCACCAGCGTTGCGGCGACGGTAAGCGCGACTCCCAACGTCAACCCCAATGCCGACGGGCGTCCATCGCCCATCGTGGTGCGCATTTATTACCTGAGCGACAAGGCACCCTTCGAGAATGCGGATTTCTTCACCCTGTTCGACAAGGACGCGGCGGCGCTCGGCAGCGCCATGCTCAGCCGGCATGAATACGAACTGAAACCCGGCGCCAGCCGGAAGCTCGAAGAGAAACCACCGCAGGGCGCCAACTATATTGCAGCGCTGGCCGCATATCAGGACATCGACGGCGCCCGCTGGCGCGCCGTCTACCCGATCGAGCCGCATCAGGACAACCGCATCACGATCCAGATCGGTGCGGATGCAGTATCCGTTATCGCCGCGACCGACGACTGACATAGCCAGGGCCTGTTGACGGGCCCCAGGAGAACGAAATGTCCTGGCGCAACAAGGTCGTATGGTCGGAAGGCTTGTTCCTGCGACCACAGCACCTGCAGCAGCACGACCGCTACATCGAACACCTGATCCACGCCGCCGGCCGCGGGCGGGTCTGCGCATGGGGAGTCGATGCGCTCGAAATCGACCGCGACCTGCTCGCGCTGGGCAAATTCTCGCTGGCGCGGTGCCGCGGTGTCATGCCGGACGGCACCCCTTTTAATGTCCCCGACGACGACCCGCCGCCACCCCCCCTGGAGCCCGGCACCGATGTGCACGGGCAGATCGTGTATCTCGCACTGCCGGTGCGCCAGGCGGGCACGGCCGAGGCCGCCCTCGACGAGTCCGTCACCGGCATGCATCGCTATCGCGCCGAGCCGCTGGATGTACGCGACGGCATCGCCGGCATGAACACGACGGCCAGCGTCGCGGTCGGCCGCCTGTGTCTGCGCTCGATGCTGCAGCAGGAGGACCGCAGCGGCTATGCCTGCATTCCCGTGGCCCATATCGCGGAATGCCGCGCCGACAAGCAGATCATCCTCGACGAGGAGTTCATGCCCACCAGCCTGGACTACAAGGCCACGCCGCGGCTGGCGAGCTTCATGACCGAGTTGCGCGGACTGCTGCGCTATCGCGCCGAGTCCCTGGCCGGGCGCATCAGCGCCTCGGGGCGTGGCGGCGCGGCGGAAATTGCGGATTTCATGCTGTTGCAGGCCGTCAATCGCATGGAGCCGCTGATCGCCCACCTGGGCAACGTGCGTGGTTTGCACCCGGAACAGGTCTACCGCCAGTTCGTCCAGATCGCCGGCGAACTCGCCACTTTCACCAGCAAGGAAAAACAGGCACCGGAGTTTCCGGCCTATCAGCATGAAGATCTGCGCGCCACCTTTACGCCCGTGATTGCCGCGCTGCGCCAGTCCCTGTCCATGGTGATGGAGCAAAACGCCATCCCGGTTCCGCTCCAGGAGCGCAAATTCGGGGTACGCGTGGCGCCCATCGCCGACCACAAGCTGTTGCAGGATGCGACCTTCGTCCTGGCCGTCAATGCCGACGTTCCGAGCGACACGCTGCGCAGCCGGTTTCCTACCCAGATCAAGATCGGCCCTACCGAGCAGATCCGGCAACTGGTCAACCTGCAGCTGCCGGGCATCGGGCTGCGGCCGCTACCGGTCGCGCCCAGGCAGATTCCTTATCACGCCGGTTTTACCTATTTCGAACTGGACCGGAGCAGCCAGTTCTGGAAGCAGCTGGAGAGTTCCGGCGGCTTTGCGATGCACATTGCGGGTAATTTTCCGGGGCTGGAACTCGAATTCTGGGCGATCAGGGCCCGTTAACGATTACCCACTGGGGATGAGCGGCCATGAGTGACGACGATAAAACGGTGATGCGGCAGCCTCTGGCCGACGACCGCACAGTGATGCGCCCACGCCCCGGCGGCAACCGCGGCGCGACCCCACCGCCATCGGCGCCGCCACCAACGGCACCGGCCGCACCGCCGCCGCCGCAAACAGGCGCGGCGCCCGTGCCGCTACCGCTGTCCACGGCTGGCATCAATCCGCTGGTGGCCGCGGCCTCGACCCTGCTGGCGCTGATCAATCAGTTGCGCGGTACCGCGCAACAGGGCGATGTCAACCTGCTGCGCACCCAGATCATGCACGCCATACGCGCATTCGAACGCGATGCGCAGGGCGCGGGCGTCAGCCGCGAGATGACGCTCACCGGGAGATACATTCTGTGCGCCGCGCTCGACGAAACCGTGCTCGGGACACCCTGGGGCAGCAACAGCTTCTGGAGCAGTCACAGCCTGCTGAGCACCTTTCACAACGAAACCTGGGGCGGCGAAAAAGTCTTCATTTTGCTCGAGCGTTTCAGTCAGGCGCCGGCGGCACACCTGGACATGCTTGAGCTGATCTACCTCTGCCTCAGCCTCGGCTTTCGCGGCAAGTACATGATCATGCAGGGTGGCGCGGAGCATCTGGAAACGGTGCGCCTGCGCCTGTACGAGCAGATCCGCGCCCAGCGACCGGCGTTCGAGCGCGAGCTCTCACCCCACTGGCAACCGCAGGCGAGCGCCCGCGGCGGGCTGCGACGCTACCTGCCGCTGTGGGTGGTGGCCGCCTGTGCGGGTGCGGTACTGGTACTGGTGTATATCGGACTCACCTTCTGGCTCGGCACCCTGGCCAGCCCGCTCGAACACGAACTGCAACGTATCGGCACTGAATATGCCGCGGTCTCGACCGCGCCTCCTCCAACGCAGGATGTCGCCGGCGCTGGCGCGGGGGCACACGAATGAAGGCGGTGAAGGACTTCTTCAGGCAGCGATGGGTCATCACGCTGATCGGACTGATCGCGCTGATCATCCTGGTCTGGTTCGGTGGCCCCTACCTGGGGCTGGGGTCTTCGCAGCCCCTGGCGAGCCGGTTCAGCCGCCTGTTGCTGGTGCTGATTCTGGTGATCATCTGGGGGTTGCACAATCTGTGGCTGCAGTTGCGCAGCCGTCAGACCAATGCCCGCATGGTCGAAGACATGGGGCAGGCGGAGGACGACGGGGCGGCACTCACCCAGCAGTCGGCCGAAGAAGCGGCCACCCTGCGCGAGCGCTTCGGCGAAGCCATGGCGATCCTCAAGCGCACCCGGATGCAGGGCAGCCGCGGCCGGCACTATGTTTACGAGTTGCCCTGGTACGTCATCATCGGCCCGCCCGGCGCCGGCAAGACTACCGCGCTGGCCAACTCGGGCCTGGAGTTTCCGCTGGCCGAGCACTTCGGCAAGGACGCGGTGCGCGGGGTCGGCGGCACCCGCAACTGCGACTGGTGGTTCACCAACGACGCGGTCCTGCTGGACACGGCCGGCCGCTACACCACCCAGGACAGCCAGCAGAGCGTTGATAGTGCCGCCTGGCACAATTTTCTGTCATTGCTCAAAAAGTTCCGCCCACGCCGCCCCATCAATGGCATTCTCGTCGCCATCAGTCTGGATGACGTGGCGCAGCAGGGCAGCGAGGCACGTGAGCAGCATGCGCGTGCGATCCGCCAGCGCATCGGCGAGCTGTATGAACGCCTCGGCGTGCAGGTTCCGATCTACCTGATCTTCACCAAGGTGGACCTGCTCGCCGGTTTTACCGAAGTCTTCGACGACATGGATCGCGAGCAGCGTGCCCAGGTCTGGGGGGTCACGCTGGATGGCTCGGAGGCGCCGGGGGCCGACGGAATCGCCGCCCGCTTTGGCGCCGAATACGACGCCCTGCTGGCTCGCATCAACCAGCGCATGCTGTGGCGCCTGCAGGAAGAACGGGATGTGACCCGGCGCGGTCTGATCCATGGCTTTCCGCAGCAAATGGCGACCATCAAGCCGGCGCTGGAAAACTTTCTCGAAATCGCGTTCCGCTCCAACCGCTATGAGCAGAAAGCACCCCGGGTGCGCGGCATCTACTTCACCAGCGGAACCCAGGAAGGCGCGCCGATCGATCGCATCATGGCGTCGCTGGCGCGCAACTTCGGCGTTGGTGCACAGGCACTGGCCGCGCATCGCAACCAGGGGCGCAGTTACTTTCTCACCCGTTTGCTGCGCGATGTCGTATTCCACGAAGCAGAACTGGTAGGCACCAATCGCCGCTTCGAGAAGCAACTGCGCCTGCTGCGGATCGGCGGCTACGCCGTCGTGCTCGGGCTGGGTGCGCTGGTGATCGTCGCCTGGGCGGCCGGTTTCGCACGCAATCAAAGCTATCTCAGCGCGCTCGATCAGCGCGTCAACGATTATCACACGGCTGCTCACGCCCTGACACCGCAGGCGGATCTGACCCAGGCATTGCCGGTACTCAATGCCGCTGGCAACCTTGCAGGCACTTACACTCAAAATGGCGATCACAGCCCGTGGACGCTGGGCATGGGGCTGTTCCACGCACGCGAACTCGCGAGCGAGTCGCGGGCCGCCTACCGCCGGGTGCTCCAGGGCTTGCTGTTGCCTTACCTGGATCGGCGCGTCGAGTCGGCACTCATTCGCGATGCCGAGCACCCGGAAGCTCTGCAAAAGGCGCTGACCGTTTATCTCATGCTGGGCTCGCCGGACACCCTGCAGCCAACGGTCGTCCAGCGCTGGGCATTGCAGGACGTGGCGTCATCGCTGGGCGATGGCACCCAGGGCCGCACCCAGTTTCAGGGTCATCTGGAAAACCTGTTTTCCGGCCCGGTGCCCGCGAGCCAGCCCGACCCGCAGCTGCTCGCCCAGGCCCGCCAGGCCGTATGCCGCATTCCGCTGGCGGATCAGGTCTATAGTCGTCTTGTGCAGTTGGCCGAAGGCGCGAAGCTGCCGTCCTTCTCGCTGAATACCGCAGGCCCGGACGTGGCGCGCTATTTCCGTGCGAGTGCCGGCGGCGAAATACCCGGCCTGTACACGGCGCACGGCTATCAAACGATCATGGTCAAGGAAACGCCCGCGCTCACGTCGCAGGTCATCGACCAGAATCGCCGGGTGTGCGAAGGCTTCGACACCGCATCAGCCGATGCCAAAGCGATATCCAGCCAGATCCAGAAACGTTATTTTTCAGAATATACAACCAAGTGGGATACATTCCTAAGTAACCTTCACATCACCGGTTTCGAGGGCGCCGCACAATCGGCTACCACCCTCAAGGCTTTGTCCGGCGACGACTCTCCCATGGCGAAGCTGCTCACCGCGATTGCCGGGCAACTGGCCTTGCCGGCCGCCGCACCCGCGGCTTCGCCCGCAGCCAGCGACGAAAGCAAGAAGGCGCCGGAAACGCAACTGGTCAGTGCGCATTATCGCGATCTCGTCGCCCTGACTGCTGCGAAAGGCGACAATCCACCACCGCTCGCGGGCCTTCTCGCTACCCTGGGCGAGGTACGCGACTACCTGTTTACCATTACCGCCAGCGCCGACAGTGGCAAGGCGGCCTACACGGCGGCGGCCCAGAGCATGGCCAGTGGCGGTGATGCCAGCATCGCCAAGCTGCGGCGCATGGCGGCTGACCTGCCCGCTCCGGTCGCCGGCTGGATGAACGTGGCTGCGACGCACGTCTGGGGCAGTGTGCTCGGCGGCGCGCACCACTACGTCAATCAGCAATGGCGGGCCATCGTGGTGGAGCCCTACCGCGCCAGCCTGCAAGGCCGCTATCCCCTGTCCCGCGATGCTTCCAAACAGGCCACCCTCGCGGATTTCGGCCGCTTCTTCGGTCCCGGCGGGATTCTTCCCGGTTTCGTCAAGGATTACCTGCAACCGTTCGTCGACACCCGTACCTGGCGGCTCAACTCCGCTGGCCACGGTACTCTCGGCCTGTCGTCGGCCAGTCTCCGCATGCTGCGTAACGGCGCGGCGATCGGGAGGTTGTTCTTTCATGAGGGTGGGCAGCAGCCGGAGATCAAGTTCAGCCTCACGCCCGTCGATCTCAGCGCCGGCGCAAGCCGGTTCACGCTCGATGTGGGCGGCCAGTCCATCGAGTACCGGCATGGGCCCAGGCGGCGCTCGAACATGCAGTGGCCGGGCCCGGACGGTCAGGGCGCGCGCCTCGTCTTCCGGCAGATCGGCGGCGGTGACCTCACCAGCGCACAGGATGGGCCATGGGCATGGTTCAAGTTGCTGGATGCGGCGAAGCTGGAGGCAGGCGGCAGTGCCGATATCGTCAAGGTGACCTTCAGCGCCGGCAAGCTGCAGGCGCGTTATCAACTGCGCGCCAGCAGCGTGAACAATCCGTTCAGCAGCGACGCACTGCGGCAATTCCACTTGCCGGACGCCCTGTAAGCGCGATGCCAACGCAAACAGCGGCGGGATACTACGGAAAGATTCCGCTCCACGGCGACTTCGTGCAGCTACGGCTGCCCCAGGCATTCATACAGCCCTGGGACGACTGGCTGCAGGCCGGCCTTGCCAGCAGTCGCGAACGCCTCGCAGATGGCTGGCTCGACGTCTATCTCACCAGCCCTGCCTGGCGCTTCGCGCTCGCACCCGGGGTCTGCGGCGAGCCGGGATACGCGGGCGTGATGATCCCCAGCGTCGACCGGGTCGGTCGCTACTTTCCCTTTATCGTAGCCGCACCTTTGCTGCCCGGCGTTTCGGTGTTTGCGGCGGCGCGTGCGGCGGAGTGGTTTGTCAGAGCCGAAGAGCTGATTCTTACAGCGCTCGACGACGAGTTCGATCGCTCGCGTTTCGATGCGGCACTCGAGGATCTCGGTGACTGTGGCGAGGCTGCACAAGCCGCGCCCGCATCACCTTCACCACCGCAATCGCTGGAAAACGCGAACGCTCTCGATATACCGCTCCTGACACTGGCGGAGCAAATGGCTGCGATGGCGACACCTGACTGTACCCTGTGGTGGTCGCATGGGTCTGACCGGGTTGCGCCATCGTTGTTATGGGCGCATGGCTTGCCCCACACCGGGGGATTTCATGCGCTGCTGACCGGCAACTGGGACGACTGGCCATGAGCCGAACCTCCCTGCCCCGACTCGAGGCCCGCAACCATGGGTGATACCGCCTTTCTCGTCTGGACGTCCGCCAGCCGCACCGACGTGGGCAGGAAACGCCGCCTCAACGAAGACGCCTGTCTGGACCGCCCGGAGCTGGGGCTGTGGGTGGTCGCGGACGGCATGGGAGGACACAGCGCCGGCGATTACGCCTCGCGCCTCATCGTCGAGAGCCTGGGGCATCTCGACCCGCCGCCCAGCATGGCGAGCTTCATCGGCGAGGTGCGCAACCGCCTGAACACAGTCAACCAGATGTTGCTCACGGAAACGCAGCGACGCGGCGTCGATACGATCGGCAGCACGGTCGTCGCACTGCTCGCGCTCGGCCGGCGCTGTACCTGCCTGTGGGCTGGCGACAGCCGCGCCTATCTGTATCGTGACGGCGCATTGAATGCAGTCACCCGCGATCACACCGTCGTCGAGGAATACGTGCAAAGCGGGCGCATGAACCGGGCCCAGGCAGCTATCGCTCCCGATGCCAACGTCATCACCCGCGCCGTCGGCGTCGATCCCGGCATGGAGCTGGACATGACGGGAGAAATGCTGCGACCCGGCGATACCTTCGTGCTCTGCAGCGACGGCCTGTACAAGGAACTATCGGAAGAGGACATTGCCGCCGCCTGTGCAACCGGTACCAGCGAAGAGATCTGCACTGCCTTGATGGATGAGGCACTGCACCGCGGCGCGCGGGATAACGTGACCGTTATTGTCGTCCAGTTTCGCAGCGCGTTCACCGCGGACTGCTGATCAGGAACGTACCGTGCATGAACAGGCAACCATTGTGGGAGCGACTTTAGCCGCGATAAATCCACCGCAATCGCGACTGAAGTCGCTCCCACAGAAAGCATCCAACCTCGGATAATTATTACTCTTCAAACGGGTCGGACAACAATGACAGCAAAGCAGGCGGTCACATTGTGCGTATTACTGCTGACGGGCCTGCTCACCGCCGGCTGCTCAACCCGTACGGCGCCTCTTCCCGGCGCCTCGGCAAGCAACGGCGTCCGTCCCTATATCATCGTCAACGGCAAACGCTACCTCAGCGGTCCGTATGGCAACGAGGCGGATATCAAACGCGTCGTGTCCACCATACAGAGCCACAGTCAGGCGCAGCAGCTCAGCGCGCGGGGCTTCAACCTCCCCAACTCGTCACCCTATGCGTTCATCTCCGTCTACGATTTTCGTTTCCCGGACGATTGCGGCGCCGGCCACTTCCGCTATTACCAGAGCGAGGGCGCCAGCATCCTGGAGTACGAGGATCACACCCCCGGCAACCACGTGGTCAAAATACGGGACTACCTGACGGGGCCGGGGCCTTTCGTCGGCGCCGGTTTGTGGGGCGCGCTGGACAGCACCTCGGACAGCCCGCTCATCCTGCTGTCCGGCAGCGCCGACCAGGGCGGCATGGGCCTGATGAGTGGCGCCTACCAGATCGGCTGGGTAACGACGCTGTCGCACAAGGATCAGGAGCGCCTGGGCCAGGAGTATGCCGCTGCGCTAAGCCGCGCGGCGGCGTGCCATTCGTCATGAACACACCACATGCCAAACTTGAGCCCTGAGTAATACAGCAGGGTCCGGCACGTGAACAGGCCTCATCAACGAATTATCCCCATATCCTCGAATGGGCGCATAAACCTGCCCGCAGACATGCGGCGCGCGCTAGGTTTATCCGGTGCGGGACACCTGATCGTGACTCTGGCCGACGACGAAATCCGGATCACGACCGCGGCTCACTCCCTGAATCGAATACGGGAACTCGCGGCGCCGTACAAGCCACGCAAGGGGCTGGCCTCTGAACAGCTCATTGCGGAACGGCGAGAAGCGGCTGCACGCGAAGACACTGACGCGGGCGCGGCATCCGATGACTGAGGTGGTCCTGGATGCATCGGCAATTCTTGCGGTGATCTTCGATGAACCCGGGGCTGAGCGTGTCGCGGCGCACCTTCCTGGCGCACTGGCATCCACCGTCAACGTTGCGGAGGTTGCCGCCCGCCTGCTTGCGCTCGAGAGATGTCCGGGGACACCGTCGAGGCCATCATCGATACGCTGCAACTGACAATGCAGCCGTTCGACCGTGAACAGGCGCTGGAAACGGCGTGCCTGCGATCGGTGACCCGCACGAAAGGCTTATCGCTGGGTGACCGCGCCTGTCTTGCCCTGGCGAAAGCACGGGCCGCTCCTGCCCTGACCGCGGACACCGTATGGCAGACCGTCGCCGAGACGGCCCAGGTTCGTGTCGAGCTGATCCGCTGATTTGCGGAGGGCTTCATTCCTCACGCTGATCGGGCGGCAGCAGCAACCCGCCGCTGCGAACGCCGAACAGGCGCAGGTCCGGGGAGAACGCGGACCAGTCGACATAACCGAGGGATGCCAGGCTGGCGACCTCCCCCTTGGCCGCGCCCTGCAGTATCTGACCGGCGATATTGGTGACCGCGCTGTTGCTGGTGACGGTCGCTGCGCTTCGGCTGTCGATGTAGGCAATCCCGGCACCGAGCGCCAGCGTGATGTGGCCGTCATCCGGTACATCGAAATAGATCGGCGTATCGAACTTGCCGATCTCGGTCAGGGCTTCGAGATTCGCATTGAAGGCAATCACGTTGGGCCGCGCGCCGTTGCTCAGGATACTGCCGCCCAGCGCGCTCACGGTTGCATTACCCTGCGCGGCATCCAGTGTCCCCAGCGTGACGGAGCCGTTGTCCGCCGCGTAGCGTATATCGCCGCCGTGGGTGCGGGTGACGGCCTGCGACGCCATCGTGATCCTGCCGTGCGTGGTTCCCACGCTGACGTTCTGGCCACCACTGTCGATGTTGCCGCTTTGCTGAATATCGCCACCGGCATTCAGATCGATCGCGCCCTGCGTATATACATTTCCGGAAAGCCTGAGTGACCCGGCGCGAGCAACGCTGAGCCGCCCCAGCGGGTCCGATGCACTGCCGATCGAAGCCAGCGTCACATCGCCGCCGCCAGCATCCAGGCTCAGAGCCTGTCCAGCGCCCGTGATTGGTGCGTTGGACAGTAGCAACGCGCCGCCGTTGCTGTTGATAGCCGTATCCTTCGACAGGCTGACGGGACCGTTAAACGCGATCTGGCCCCCGTCGGTGGTCACACTGCCGCCATTCAACTGTGTTGCGCCTTCAATGGTGACGGGCCCACGCACATGAATGGAGCTGTTCAGCGTTTTCACACCGGTGCCGTCCAGGGTCAGCGAGCCAAGCGGGTTGGTGCCGCCGACAGGGCCGTTCAGGGTTACGCCGTCCTCGCCGCTGGTTAATGTCAGATGTTGATTGCCCGCGGTGGCATCGATGGAACCGGTAAAGAACAGGCGCTTGCCCTGAACATGCACATCGCCGCCGTCGAGTTGGACCCGGCTGTTGAAACGCACGGACCCCGTGGCATCGATATCGTCGGCGAGCGTGGTCATATCCGCAGCGACGGTCAGATCACCGGCCTCGCCCCTGCCCAGCGTCAGATTGTTGTTGTCAGTAATCCTTATCGTGCCTCCGCTCAGCGCGACCGCACCACCAAAGTCATTGTCCGATTGCTGCAGAGTGATCGTGCCGCCACCGGCATCGATGTCGCTCGTGCCAGCGACCGCCAGTGTCCCGGATTGGGTAATCGCGCCGCCGTTACTCGTGGCGACCAGCGCGCCCATATGGCCGGAACCCAGGTCCAGCGCGCCGTGGCTGGTCACGGTGAGGTCGCCGGTGTCGAGCACGCCCAGGGTCAGATCCTTGTCGTCGGTGATCTGCGTCTTGCCCCCCGTCAGGATAACCGGACCTTGAAAATCGTTGCCGGATCCATTCAGCGTGATGGCACCGACACCCGCATCGATCACGGCCGTGCCGCCAACCGTCAGCGCACCGGACTGGCTGATCGCGCCGCCGTTGCTTGTGGCGGTCAGGTCTCCGCCGGTCGTGCCCGAACCCAGATCCAGAAGCCCATGGCTTGTCACCACGAGATCACCGGTATCAAACGCGCCCAGCGTGAGCCCGTTCCTGTCGGCAATCTCTGCCGCAGCGCCTCTCAGCGTGACCGCGCCGCCAAAATCGTTTCCGGACTGACCTAGCGTGATGGCACCACTGCCGGCGTCGATGTCGCTCACGCCGGTCACCAGCAGCGCCCCGCTCTGGGTGACATCGTGATTGTTGCTGGTGGCGCTCAGTGAGCCGACACTGCCCGTGCCGACGGAGCCGAGGTCCAGATTCCCATGACTGATCACGGTGAGATTGCCGGTGTCGAGCACGCCCAGGGTCAGATCGTTTGCGTCGACGATGGTTGCGGAGCCCGCGGTGGTCAGCGACACCGCACCCTGAAAGTCGTTGCCGGGATTGGTCAGCGCAATCGAGCTTCCATTGATGTCGCTGATCCCGGAAACCGTCAATGCCTTCAATGCCTTGCTGTCGCTCTGGCTGATTTTGCCACTGCTCTTGACGGTGAGATCGCCGGTGTCGACCTGGCCCAGCTTCAGCGTGTCCGTGCCCGCAATCGTCGCCGCGCTGCCGACAAGGTCAATCACATCGCCGAAATGGTTGCCGGAAGCGTCCAGCTGGATGGTACCGGTCCCGGCGTCGAGAGCGGTCGCGCCGGTCACGGTCAGTGCATCGGCCTGGCTGATCGACCCGTCATTGCTGGTGGCGCTCAGGGTGCCGTCGACGGTGCCGGAACCCAGAACGAGTGCGCCGGTGCTTGCTACGGTCAAATTACCGATGTCGAGCACACCCAGCGTCAGATCGTTCCTGGCGATGATCTTTGTTGTGCCGCCGCTCAGCGTGACCGCATCACCGAACTCGTTATCCGATTGCTGCAACGTAATCGCGCCGCCACCGGCATCGATATCGCTCGCGCCGATGACCGTCAGTGCGCCGGACTGGGTGATGGCACCGCCATCGCTCATCGCGGTCAGTGAGCCCACACTACCGGAGCCCAGATCCAGTGACCCGCCGCTGGTCACGATCAAATCACCGGTTTGGAGCGCGCCCAGGATCAGACCATTGCTGTCGACGACCTGCGTCTTGCCCCCGGTCAAGGTAACCGCGGCCTGAAAGTCGTTGCCGGGCGTATCCAGCTCGATCGTACCGGTCCCCGCGTCGATAGCGCTCGCACCGGTCACGACCAGTGCATCGGACTGGCTGATCGGCCCGTCATTGCTGGTGGCGTCCAGGGTGCCGCCGACGTGGCCGGAACCCAGAACGAGTGCGCCGGTGCTTGTCACGGTCAAATTGCCGGTATCAAGCATGCCCAGCGTCAGATTGTTCCTGGCAATAATCTTTGTTGCGCCGCCGCTCAGCGTGACCGCATCACCGAACTCATTATCCAGTTGCTGCAGCGTGATGGTGCCGCCATCGGCATCGATATCGCTCGCGCCGGCGACCGTCAGTGCCCCGGACTGGGTGATCGTTCCGCCGTTGCTCTTTGCAGTCAGTGAGCCCACATTGCCGGAACCCAGGTTCAGTGGTCCGTCACTGGTCACGATCAAATCGCCGGTGTGGAGCGCGCCCAGGGCCAGATCATCGCTGTCGACAATCTGCGTCTTGCCCCCGATCAAGGCAACCGAGTCCTGGAAGTCGTTGCCGGATCCATTCAGCGTGATCGCACCGCTCCCGGCATCGATATCGCTCGTGCCGGTCACCGTCAACGCGCTGCCGCCGGTTTGCTCGATCGCGCTGTCGGTGCTGCGAAGCGTCAGTGTGTCGGCTGTCACATCACTGCCCAGTGTCACTCCACTGTGTCCGGTCAGCGACACATGCGCTCCAGTCAGCTCATTCGATATCGTCAAGGCGCCACCATTGGAGGCCAGCGTCAAATCACTGTTACCAGTATCAATGGCCGCCGCCGCGTCCGTCAGCGTCAGCGTGCCGCCCGCTATCAGGCTCACAGCGCCATTAGTACCATTGTCCAGCAACGCTACGGTGAGATTATTGGCGTCCTGAACCGCTATGCCGTGCCCCTTGAGCGTCACGGCGGCGCGAAAATCATTCTCGCCCTGGTTCAGTTCGATCGTACCGCTGCCAGCGTCAAAACCGGCCTCTCCGCCAATATCCAGCTTGCCGCTCTGGGTGATATCGCCGGCGGCGGTTACGCTCAACTTGCCGCCTGTCGTGGAGGCTCCCAGTTGCAACGCTCCGTTGTTATGGAGCGTCACCTCATTATCGCCGCTGTTGCTCAGGCTCACCGCGCCGGTAAAAACGTTGTCGAATCCGTTCAGGTTGATCGCATGATCACCCGCATCGAAATTCGACGTACCGCCAACCTTCCAGACGCCGCTCTGTGCAATCCCGCCGCCCGTGGTGGTAATCGACAGGTTATTCGCAATATCCAGAGTGCTAGCCAGAGTGAACGTGCTGCTGCTCGTGGTCAGGTTTTGCAACCGGGCGCTGTTACCCAAAGCGCCATTGAAAGCAACCGCGCCGTCCCCGGCAGTCAGGTTCAAACCGTCACTATCCATGCTGGCGCCGTTGACATCGCCACCGAAGGTGATATCAGCGCCGGCTGCACCACCGCTCGTGGTATCAATGGCGATCGAAGTCCCGTCAACGAACACCGGCCCGCTGAAGTCGATTGCGCCACCAGCAGTCTTGATATCCTGCGACAGCGTCAATGACCCGCCGTAATTCTGCAGGGTCAGAGTCCCACTACCCGTGTTTACCACACCCAGCGTCAGCGGATTACCGCCGTTGTCGAGTGTGACGTGATGGTCGCCACTATTACTCAGTTTCACGGTTCCGGTGAAGTCATTACCGTTATTGCCCAGGGCCAGCACACCCGCGCCAGCTTTGAACGTTGCTGGTCCCGCGCCCGCCGTCTGAGTGATGCTTGTGCCTGCCGTCTGAGTGATGCCGGCACCACTTGCTTCCAACGTACCCTCGCCCACATGCACGTCACCCAATATCAGCGCATTGTTGCCGTTGCTGAGTGCGACGTCATGATTGCCGCTATTGCTCAAGCTCACCGCACCGGTGAAGTCGTTGCCGCCATCGGTCAATGTGATCGCGCCGTTGCCGGCATCGATATCGGATGCGCCAGTCACTGTCAGCGCACCGTTCTGAGTGATATCGCCCACAGCGGTTACGTCAAACGTACCACCGATTGTGGAAGCACCCAGTTTCAAGGCGCCGTCATTGACCAGCGTAATGTTGTTGCCGATGAGACTGACTGAACCCTGGAAATCGTTATTACTGTCGTTCAGATTGATATCATGTTCACCGGCGTCAAACTTCGATGCCCCTGCCACCGTGAATTCACCATCCTGAGTGAAATCGCCGGCAGTTACCGTAATGGAGAGTCCGCCGCTGCCGATGTTCAACGACCCGGTACTGGCCGTGCTGCTCGTTACGGTGAGTTTGCTCAGAGCTTCGTCGGCGCCCGCCGAAGTCAGCTCAACACCACCAGCTAGGCCATCAAGTTCCAGCGCGTACGGGCCATTCACGGCGTGAGCGAAAGTGATGCCATTACTACTGATGGTGACATCGGTGCCCAAGGTCACAGCGCTATTGAACGTCACCGAACCATCGGCGCTAATGTTGCCGTGGTGGAGGTTAATCGTACCCGCGGTAGCGGCCGAAAGATTCACGTTGCTGGTGCTTGTAAGCGGCCCCGTCAGTGTAATCTCATCTCCGATAACCGTCAGAGCACCAGAGTTGACAGTGCCCAACGTCAGATTCGCCGAGTCGCGAATTTCAGTGTTTCCCCCTTTCAGCGTCACCACACCGCTGAAATCATTGCCGTCATTGTTCAGCGTGATCGCGCCTTCACCCGTATCGAAGGTCGAGGCGCCACCAATAACCAATTTACCGCTTGCGGCGTCGATGTCTCCGGATCCGGTGATCATGGCGAGTGAGCCGGTTCCAGTATCAATCTCGCCATTTACCTTGATTGAACCACCTGAATTGTCGCCACTGTCAGCTCCTGTTCGGACATCCACGTCGCCGTTCGTTGTCGTAATATTCGCTACGTTGTTCTGACCTATTATTACTTCGCAACTTGGGCAGTTTGCATTGGCGGAATAACTGGTATCTTCAGCATCACCCCCATAATTTCCCCACAGATAGACGTTGAGAGGTGCATTACCATCACTGGAAATACCGGCATTCACATAGATACTTCCAACGGCTTCGAGATAAAGAGAGCCTTCTCCAGACGCCGTGATAGCACTCTCAAGCGTGATATTTCCGGTACTATTCCCGGCGCTCTCATCATTAGTAAATATCCGAACCTCACTGCCGCCCTTCAACGCGCTGGCGATGGAACTCACATTTACGGTGGCATCACCAGAAGGTTTGTACACCCCATCCGCAGGAAGATCGTCTCCTGCATTCTCAATCGTGATGTTGTAAGGATCGAGTAACCACGAGCCCGATTCACCCTGCATCGCACTCGCGTCCACCGAGCCATTGGCAGTCAGGCCGGTATGGGCCGACGTTTCCACCCAGCCGCCGTCGCCCCCGCCCGGGCCGCCTCGGGCGCTGACAGCGCCGAAGAAGTTATTGGCATGCGTGCCCCACACCACCACCTGACCGCCGTCACCACGGCCAGTCGCATCGGCTGAAAGGAAAGCATCAGAGCCGAGATAGGTCGCGTCTGCCAATTGCACGGTACCCACACCATGTGCGTCGCCGCCGACCAGGATGGTGCCGCCGCCGGACGCGCCATTGGCGTTGACCAAGGAGAAATCAAACAAGCCCACATGGTATCCGAGAATTTCTGCGGTACCACCACGCGCGCTCGCCGACGATACGTCGATGCGACTGTTGCCGGTCAGTTCGGTCGTGCCATCGGATTGGATCGTTATTTCGCCGCCGTTACCGCTGCTTCCTTTGGCACTGGTTACACTGCCGCCATCCAGCGCCACTGTGTCCGCCGCAATCACGTTGACGGAACCGCCATTGGTACCGTCGGCATACAAGTTACCGGACTGGATGATGCTGTTGGCGGTCACGACAATGGTGCCACCCTGGTCTGAACCGGTACGTGCGGAAGCGTCCAGGGTGCCAGTGTTGACCACGCCCCCGCCCGTTGCCGTCAGGCGAATCACTCCACCTTCATTTTCGATGCGCCCGGCCCGGATCACTCCGCTGTTGTTGACCACCTGGCTGAAGACATCGCGTGACTGGTTGCCGGTCAGGAGCACCTGGCCGCCGTCCGCGTCGATGGTGCCGCTGTTGCTGACCGCTGCGGTGAGATCCGCGGCTTTGTCGATCACGCCCTGATCGATGCGGAAACGCAGCAGCCCGTCGCCATTGAAATCGAGGGTGGCGGCGCGGCCGGCACCGAGATTGACATGGCCGTAGCGGGCCAGGATCAGGCCCTCGTTGGCAACCGCACCCCCCATCAGCGTCACCGATCCGCCGGTCGCGGCCTGGATGAGCCCGCGGTTGATCACCACGCCGGGCACGGTACCGGGCGGCGCTGCGAAACGATAGTCGCCACGCATGAAATCGTCGGTGGAGATATCCAGCGTGCCGGCCATCAGGCTGCCCACGTTGACACGCGCACCAGCGCCGAAGATGAGCCCGTTGGGATTGATCAGGAACACACGCCCGTTGGCGTTGATGGTGCCGAGAATCGTGCTGGGATTCTGATCGTAGATACGATTCAGCGCCGCGGCCGAAGCGGATGGCTGGCGAAAGTTCACCACGTCATCGGGCGCGAGATTGAAACTGCGCCAGTCGATCGCCATCGAGGAGGAGTGCTGGTCGATCACCGTATGCCGGGCATCGGGCCGGCTGATCGTGCCCTGCCCGCCGACAACCGTACCGCCCTGCGGGGACGCAAGCGCGGAACCCGCGAAGAGCAGGCCGAGCAGAAAAGCGCCCACTCCGGCGAGCCGCCGGCATGCGGGCCCGTGGAGCACTTCATTTCCCGGTGACATGGATGTCCCTCTCACTATCGCAGAGGTACGATATCTTCGGTGGGAGCGACTTCAGTCGCGATTCCTGCGCTTCAATCGCGGCTAAAGCCGCTCCCACAACGGCGGCCGATTCATACATAAAGCTGTACCAGATCAACCGGGCCCGTTGCCCGTGGCCGGATGCCGGGTCGCAAATTCCCCGTTCAGAAGTCATAGTGGGTCGTGAAATAATATTGAGGCCCATTGCCATCCGAAGGCTCGTCGCCACCGATCGATTTCGCCGCATCGAAACGCAGGCTCAGAGAGCCGGGCAGATTGAAGCGCAGACCGAGGCCGGCGCCCGCCAGATGTACGGTTTTCTGCTCATTGTTCAACGGCTCGTTGAGCGTGCCTATTCCATAATCCACGAAAACAGCGAACTGCAGGATTTCGCCCCAGGTCAGATTATTGAACGCAGGATGACTGGCGAAACCCGGCGCATTGATCAGCCAGTCCAGTGATGCGAACGCGCCGCTGTCGCGCAGGTATTCCGCCACCGGATAGGCGCGTACGCTGTCAGGCCCGCCCAGCGCCATCTGCTCGATCGAGGTCAGCAGATCATCCGAATACTGGCCCCGCACGCGGAGCAGCAGCGACTGATTTCGCGTCATCGACTGCAGGCGCGAGAAATTCAGATTGAAACGGGTGAACTCACCCCCCGCCCGGGTACCGTCGCTACCGACACGGCTGGAATCTTCACTGCCGCCTGCCGGCATCGCACCCAGGAAACCCGGAATGCCCTGGCTGATGCTCAGGTTGCCCTGGTTGATTCCGTGCAAACGGGTATCGACCAGATCGAATCCCACGCTGGCGCTGAGAACGGACAAATCGTCCCGTGCCACGTCCTGTCCGCTCTGGGTGATGGTGGCCCGCTTGCGGCTCAGGTCCAGCGTGGCATACAGGTTGGCATTGCGCCCGCGCTGAAAATACTTGCGCAGGTAAAGGTGGCCCATGTCGGTGACGCCCTCGATGTCGAAGGTCGCGAGATCCTGGCCGACCGAAAAGCTGTTGCGACTGGCCCCCAGGCCCAGTGTCAGGCTCGGTGTGAACAGGGGGCGCTCATAGAGCACCGATCCGAACAGCCCGTCGGTCGGGTCGAACGTTTGCAACGCGCTCAGGGCGAGCTGGTCCGCAGCACCGGTCGGATTGTTGACTGCCACGTTGACCTGGCCGCGATACTTGCCGGTGTAGTCGGTGCCGTAGTTGTCGAAGCCGACCCCGACGCTGAAGCGCTGCTCGCGCTGGGCCTTGAGGACGAGATCGGTCGTTCCGACGGTTTCACCGGGCTGAAAGACCCCGAACGCGGTCAGGCCGGGATCATCGTTCAGGTACAGCAGCGAGCGATTGATGCCGGCCTGATCGACCGGCTTGCCGATCAGCGAGGCAAACGGCCGTTGCAGCATCTCGTCGGAATACATCCGGTTGTCTTCCGGCAGTACCCGGCCCAGCTTGCCTTCCAGCACCCGAATCACGACTTTTCCATCGGCAACCGTCTGCGCCGGCACGTAAGCCTGGGCCAGAATGAAACCATGCTCGCGGTAGTAATGCGTGATCCGGTTGGCGGTTGCCTGCAACTCGCCCAGCGTGAAACCCTGTTCATCGAATTGCCGCGTCGTGGCGGCGGACTGCTCCAGTTCCCGCAGCGCGGAAGACAGCTTTTGCTGATCCGCGGCACTGAAGCCCTGAGCATCCGGCTGTTTCTGCTGCGCGATCAGTGCCTGAATCTCCGCCACGCGCCGGCTCATCTGGTCCAGCTGCTCCGGCGTCACGTTGCGCGAATGGGTTTTCAGGCTCTGCTCGAGGATCGCCTCGATATCCGCCCGCCGGATCCCGGCCTCCGGACGATCCTGCACACCCTTGAGCACGAAAGCGCGCACACGAATGCGCTTGCCTTCCGTCAGCCCCAGCGGACGCTCGGCGACTGGCGGAATGGGGAAGATACCGGGCTCGGCCGGTTTCGGCACCGAGGGTTGCGTCAAAACCGGTTGCGCGCCGCCCGGCGTAGCGCCGGCAGGCAAGGTCAAGGGCGGTGCGGCAGCCACGGCACCGGCCACGATCAGACCGATGCACGCGAACACCCCCCGGAATGCGAACAACCACCGCCTGTGAGCCGTCAACGCCAAATTTTCATTCCTTGTTTTCGTCGCTACGATACGGTAGTCACCGCTGCGCAGCAATCACCGCGCCGGCCGCCTCCTATAGTCATTTGGAGGCGACGCTCAGAGAGCGCACGACGCGAAAACCGGTAACCGGGTCAGGCGCGGCAGTCGCCTGGCGCTGCAACGAAACCTGACATCTGGAAAGAGGGTCCTGATAGGACCCGCCGAGCGCCGCCAAACCCGAGCCGTCGCGCGCCCACTCCTGCGCGTTGCCGAGATAGTTGACCAGCCCCCAGCCATTCTCGTCGCCGGTTTGTACCGAAACCAGATCGAACCCCTTGACCAGTTTGCCGCCGTCGCGGACCTGGCAATTGAATCCCCCTGCCGGCTGCTGGCCGCTGGCCTCCGCCGCATACTGCCACGCTGCAACACTGGGAATGCTGTAATGGTACCCCGTACCCTCGCTGAGCCATTGCGTGTAACGCGTCGCGTCCTTGAAGGAGATATTGGTTACCGGCAGGCTGGAGTCGCTGCCCGCCAGCGCCTTGCACTGCCCGCTGGCCTTGCAGTACGCGTTGTATTCGGCGATCGAAATTTCATACTTGCTGACCGCGAGAGGTGCGCTCAGGGGGCCACCGGGGGGGACTACAACCATGAGCGGGCCGCGGACGTTCGGGCCGAGCACATCGTAGCAGGTGCCGCGCGCACGGCGGCCGTAACCGGCCAGATCGGCACGGCAGGGCCGCGGCGACGCGGAACCGGCGGCCGCCGCAGGGCCGGCAGACGAGGCCACCGCGCTGCCAGCCCGGGAAAACAATGTGCGGGCGATCACCTCGCGCCGCTGTGCCGCGGCGGGAGTTTTTTTCGCCAGACGCTGGATGCTGCCATCGAGCGCCGCGATGAAGCGCTTCTCGGCTTCCGGATACAGGGAGGGCTGTTCCGTGCGCAGCTTTTTGAGGGCCGCCTCGATGCCCGGTTCGTTCAGCGCCTGATCACCGCTCAGCGCGGTCTCGACCTGCTGCGCCAATACCTGCCATTGATACCGGGCCAGGGCGCTCTTCAGATCGGCATCCTCCGGCGCCAGCTTGAGGCCGGCACTGATCAGCTTTTCCGCGTCCGCATACTTGTGGCCCCGGGCCCGCTGGCTGGCCAGGCGCGCGTAAGCGGCGGCGATCGTCTGCGGCGCGACCGTGGTAACGAACGGATCATCGCTCGGCATGAGCTTCCTCAATTCGGTCAGCGCCGTGTTGGCGGCGGATACGTCGCCCCCCTTCGCGGCGGCGGTCAGCGTCTGCTTGAGCGATGCGATGCGGGCGGTGCGCGCCTGTTGCTCGTTCCTTTCCGCTTGAGCCGCCTCGGCGGCTTTCAGCGATTTCTCCACCTCGGCAAAGGCGGGCAGGTCCGCGAACGCGCGGGCGCGCGACAGCATTGCGCCGGCGTCCGCAAACTGCTGTTCCTGCACCGACGTCCGGATCCGCTCCAGGTACAGGCCGGCGATGTGGCCTCGCATATCGTCGACCCATTGCGATCCGGCCGGCAGCTCCGACGCCAGCTGCTGTAGCTGCTCGTGAAGCTCGGCAGCCCATGACTCATCGAACTTCGGCGTGGCGATCAGATCACTGATGGCCTGCTGTTGCTTGCGTGCCTGCACGAAGCCGGCCAGGCCGTTGCGATCGCGCAGTTGTGTGCGCGTGTGTGCCAGGGCCTGAAGCAGCACGCTGGATTCCGGTAGCAATGCCACCGACGCTTGCAAGGTCTGCTGCGCGCGGCGCCAGTTGCCGGCGTGGCCGTCGGCATCAGCCGCCGCAACCAGCTTGCCCGGCAATTGCGCCCGGGTTTCCGCCACGAGAGGATCATCAGGTGCCAGCTCCGCAAGCTGGCCCGCAGCGGCCAGCGCATTCTCTGCCTGGTGGGGCATCACCTGATTTTTCTCAAGTATTTCATTCAGAATCTTGTGTAACCCCATGACTCGCCAGTGGTCAGCCGCGGGTGGCGTCTTCTCGGCCTGGGTAATGGCAGCATATTCGGCGTCCAGCGTGGCACTCAGCGCGGCGTCCACGGATTGGGCACGGGCCGCCTCGACCGCGTGCTTGGCGTCCGCCAGTTGCCCGTCTGCACGCGCAGCGCGCGCACGGGCGAGCCAGGCGACCGCAAGGCTGCTGCGTGCCCAGGACAGATGCTCGCTGTCCACGCCGATTCGGTGCAGTTCATCCAGCAGCGCGGCGGCGTTCGGCTCGTTCGGACCGGCAAGCTGTCCTTGCGTCAGCGCAGCGGAAAAAGCGGCCTCCAGTTGCGTGACATGTCCCCGCCATTGTTCCCGGGCCGTCGCCAGGCGCTGCGTGCGCTGCTTCAGGAAGGCCGGTTTCAGTATCCCTCCATAGCGCTGGAGTTCGGCATTTGCGGTGTCCCAGTCGAAACGGTCGGTCGCCCGCATCAGCGCCGCCTCCAGTGCCGGCCTCAGACGGGCACGGAGATCAGCGACAGTCGGGCTGTCCGGAGCCAGCGCCGCCAGTCGTACGGCAGCGTCATGTACAGCGCTGAAATCCTCCAGCCTTTCCAGTGTTGGAGTTGATTGCTTGAGTTTTTCATCAAGTTCCGCTACCAGCGCTGCGCGGTCGACCTGCCCGAGCTGGATGCGAGCCTTGTCCTGCACGCTGAGCAAGGCGTCGTCGTGCGGGAAGCGCTGCAGGCCCATCGTCGCGATCGCCGCGGCACGCTGGTCGTCCGACGCGGCAAGCGCGGTTCGGGCGGCATCCGCAAACGCGAGGGACACGGCGGAATCGTGCAACAGCGGGTTGGTCGGGTCGATCTGAGCGATCGTATCCAGGAGCTGATCGACACCCGGCTGATCCCCGGACGCCAACAGACGCTGTTCGAGCAGGCGCTGATTGAGCTGCCGGACGTAGCTGTCCAGCAACTGATTGCGGTGGTCGACGAGCTGCTGGCCGAGTTGGGTCAGTTCCGCCGAATCCGGGTACAGATCCCGCACCTGCTTGAGCAGGGCGATTGCCGAGGGGAAATCGTAATGCCCCTGACCGGTGTCCGTTTTGTCGGCAATACGGGTTTTGAAATAGGCCACCAGTTGCGGTCTCACCTTCTGAATCACGATGATGCGTTCATCGTGTTTCAGTCCGTCCAGCTTCTTGAGCGCCTGCGTCACGACCTCCGGCTTTCCGCTGGTAAGCTCGGTGACAAGGTCGTTCGTCTTGCGCGGGGACACGTAATTAGGCGCCACCACAAACGCCGCTACTCCGCCCAGTGCAGCAATGACCAGCACCGCTGCGAGTGCGAACGGCCAGCGCGAACGACGCTTCACCGTGAGCTCGCGCAGAAAGTCCTCCACGCTGGCGCTGCGATCGTCACGCCGGAATGCCAGCGCCCGATTCAGCGCCTGCTGTTGCTGGCGAGATAACCCGGGCACGGGCGCCGGCTGGAGTTTTTGCTTCAATGCCTCGTCGGCCGGCAATTTGTTGAACGGATGCCGTCCGGTCAGCAATTCGTAGGCGACGCAGCCCAGTGCATAGATATCGTCACGCGGGTCGGGCTCCTGCCCCTCCAGCATTTCCAGGCTGGCGTAGGCCGGCGTGAGCGCACCCAGGCTGCCCGCATCGAACAGTGTGTGGTCGTCGTCATTCGCGCCGTCCAGGTGCTTGGCCGCCTGCGCGATCCCGAAATCGAACACCTTGACTCCGCCGTCCTTGTTCAGGAAGACGTTGCCGGGCTTGAAGTCGGAATGCACCACTGCATTCTTGTGCGCATAGGCGAGTGCCTGCGCCATCCCCCGAACAATGGGCAGCGCTTCCGCAACCGCCAGGCCACTCTGGTATTCATTGCGCAACAGGCGATTGAGCGGCTGGCCGTCGAGGAACTCCATGGTCATGAACACGGTCGCGCCGTCGCGATCGAAATCGAACACGTTGACCACGTTAGGATGCGCCAGAGTCTGCGATTTACGCGCCTCGCGCTGCAATGCTTTCAGGGATTCCGGATGGCGCTTGAACTCCTCGTTGAGCACCTTGATCGCCACATAGGGGTTGCGATCCTGCGCCTCTTCCTTGCGCAGGTCGAGCGCCTTGAACACCACCCCCATGCCGCCGCGACCCACGACTTCCTGCAGAACGAAGCGACCCTTGATGGTCATGCCCGTGCGGATTTCACCGGCGTCCGGGCCTTGCCACCTTTCCGGATGGGTCCAGCCGGAACCGGTGCTGGAATGCTCCCCCGCGGTGGTGGCATGATCCGCACCCGTGGCATCATCCGCCGCGGTATCCGCCTGCCTGGAGACGGGCGGCGGCGGCCGTCGAACGACGGTTTCGTCCCCACCTGCATCCTGGGAGACGATGCGGGTCGCGTCTTCCGCGGCTCCCGTACCGTGCCCGTCGGCCACCTCGTCGACAATCGCCGCGAGCGCGCGCCATTCTTCTTCCGTCACGCTGTCATTGGCACGAGCCGCCCCGGCCACGGCGAGCAATTCGTTACGCTGCGACGGCGCGGCCTCCACAGCCTCACGCAACACCGCAAAAACAACCGGCGCTTCGCACTCCCCTCGCACATAGCGCTCCAGTGCGCGCGCAAAACGCGCGACCGGATCAGCGTCGTGGATCATGAAACGTTATATTCCCCATATACATCCGTTACGGCTCAAAACCGGATCACCCGACTGATTTATATCCCCTCCCCCGCGAGCGGGAGAGGGTGGATCGGGATTTGACCCCCTCTCCCCAGCCCTCATCCCCCAAGGGGGGGCGAGGGGGTTCAATAGACAAGGCGCGTGGACGCCCTGCCCTGTCAGCCGATCAGCACGGTAGGCGCGCCGGCAACGATGACTCCGCCGTGGGCGGTTTGTGATGCCAGTTGTGCCGCCGGCTTTTTGCCGATGAGCACGGTTGCGCTGCCCTTCATGATCGTATCCGGCGGACCGACGCAGGTGACCGGATCGCCCATCCGCGCCGCCGGAAGCTTGCAAATCAGCACGGTCGGCTCACCCATGGTGACCGGACCGCCCACGTGCGGCTTGGGCCCGTCGAACATGGGGCACGTGTGCATGTCAGTCGCTCGTGCTGCCGGCATTCCCATAGCGTGTCTCCTCCGGGTTGGGTCTCAGAATTCGAGCCGGATTCCGCCCTGAATCGCGTTACGATGGTAGTTGTTCTGGCCCAGTGTCGACTCGAAGAACAGAAAGGCCGAGCGGCCCTGAGCGAACTGCGCCGACAAACCTGCCCCCAGATTCAGATAGTCGCGATCCGGGTTATCCGTGCGCGCCTTGAAGGTCGTTTGTGTCGGATCGTTGACAAAACGGGCGGAAATCCACTGGCTGTCCTGCAGGAACTCGTGTACCCAGCCCACGCGCGTGGTCGGGGAGAACACGCCAATGCGGGTGGATATCGCGTAGGAAGCCTGCACCAGCAACTCCGTCGTCAGCGAATCGGCATGCTGCGAATCGACGTGCAGCAGTGCGCCGGCTCCCGGCGCCGTCGGATCCGATGCGGTCTCGTCGTAACCGTCGATATGGGTGGCGAAATAGGTGGCGCGCGCCTGCACGCCGATGGTCAGCGCCTTGCGGTAGAAATCGTAGCCACCGTCGACACTTACAAGATATTGGTTACCAAGAGGTCCGGCTTCCGCATCGAAGCCGTCGCCACTCAGGTCAACCCGGCGCGACACATCATAATCATCGCGGCCGTAGGTGAAGATGGCGTCGAAATAATAGCCGTCGGGGTGGTAATAGCTGCCGTACAGCGACAGCATGTAGCTGTCCAGGTCAACGCCGCCGGAGCGGCCATCGTAGCTGGTATCGTTGCGGGCATAACCCAGTGCCACACCGGACACCCAGCGATCCGTAAAACGATAGTCGCTGCCCAGGGTGAGATTCCAGATGTCGGTATCGTAGCCCTGCTCGCGCTCGGTGCTGTCGCGCCCGCCGCGAACAACGCTGCCGTTGATATAAACCCCGAGCCGGCTGAAAGCGCTGACGTTCGTATCGGCAGTCGCCTGCCCCACATCCGGCAGAACGCCATTGGCGGCATACTGCAGCAGGGCACCCGGGATGAAGCCCCCATTGAAACGCACGTTCAGCCCGGAGAGATCCAGCCCGGAGGCACCATGGCGCAAATTGCTGAGGCGACCACCGAGATTGGTCAGCTGGCCTTGCAGCATGCTCAGCGCCATCCGCCGCTGGCTTGCCACTGCCCGCTGGGAAAGCTGGTCGAGCATGCTCCCCTGTGTACCTGACTCCTCCACCATCTGGCAGGTTTCCAGCAGGCGTTGCTGGCCCGGCGTGCGCTGCTCCGCAGGCATGGCACCGATTGCGGAGCAGGCGGAGTCCAGCGCCCCGGCGACACGCCGCTGGCGATCGTTGAGGGAAGGATTGTCGGCGATGCCGCCGACGGTAATTTTAACCGGTATGGTGGTGGGTTCCTCACTGTCGGAGTAGCTGTCCCACAGTTCGATCTTGCCCGATACAGTCTGCCCGACGGTGGCCTCTGCCGGAATCGTATAACTGAAGGTGATGGTGCCACTGCCCCCTTCGATTGCCTCCGGCGTCACCGAACCGAGATCGCTGGAAACGGTGATATACGGCGAACCGCTCACCTGGACGTTGGTCGTCACGGTCTGGCCGGGCTTTCCGCTGAGATTCAACGAGCCGGGATCCACGGTAAGTGGGGACTGATCGTTGTCCTCGATCGAAAGCGTCGCGGGAGAAGAGCTGACGGTAACGTTAAACCCCAAGTCGGAACAGGAGTCCGAATCCTTCACAATGGTAAGATTTACAATTTCGGTGGGTTCGACTTCCGAGTCGTCAATTGTAGCGATGGTGGCCGTAGCCGTAGCCAGTGGATCCATCTGCCACACATTCTGACCATCGTTCGGTCCCGGAACATTGAGCGTAAAATATGATTGTGCGGTCGTGTAGTCTTCGCCAGCGGGCTCCAGATGACCGGTAACAGTGCATGATCCTTGAGGAACATCTTCCACATTGCCAGGGTCCTTGGCCAGCTCGATGGTGAAGCTTGTCTGATCCCCCTCCGTTACCGACCGACTCGAACTTTCACTGGAAAACTGAAGCACGCCCGCCGCGGCCGGCACCACCCAGCCAACAGCGGTCATGGTGAAGGCAAGAATGAACCCTGC
>CAZYIP010000001.1:60674-66704 GCA_964646895.1 uncultured Salinisphaerales bacterium
CGGCCGGCACCACCCAGCCAACAGCGGTCATGGTGAAGGCAAGAATGAACCCTGCCGCCCGCGGCCATGTCCCCGTACCGCTGAAAAAACGCGCGCGTCCGGACAAGGGACATACCCAGCCGAACGATTTTTTGTGATTCATCCTGCCCTGCCATTATTGTGTTCAGTTGCTGAGCGCGGGGTGGCACAGCGGCCTGTCCCGCGTTCTTGCGCCTGGTCCGTCAAATCCCCGATGTACGCGGCACAAAGTAAAAATCCCCCCCGGCATGCCCCGCCTCCCGAATCGCTCTCATCTCCGGGGTTTGCTGCACGTCGTAGGCCTGCGCGCGCCGGCGCACATCGACCGCGACACGGGCATACAGCATGTTGTCGCGCATCACGCCGGTGTTTGACTTCAAGGCCTGAAGGAGCGCGTTGGCGAACAGGGAGTGTTGCCCGCCCCCCAGCGAGTCGTAGACCGGCTGCACGCCACCGGACGAAATCACCAGGCGCGACCGCCGTTCCAGACCCGCCTTGATGGACTGGTCGGTGAGATGCGTCGCGGCACTGCCGAGCAGCAGGGGGCTGCCCTCGGATGCCATCGCGCCGGCATAACACGAATCGGCGATCACCAGCACCGAGCGCGCCTCGATGCGGTCGAGGTAGCTGCTGACGACCGAGTTGTTCAGCCAGTTCACCGTGGTGTCGCGGCGCGCGTTGATCGGCAGCCAATAGCCGCGTTTGCGCTGGCCCTGGTCGGTCAGGCTGCCGTGGCCGGCATAATAGATAAGCAGGTTGTCGTTGGGGGTAAGCTGCTCGGAAAGCTGGTTCAGCGCGACCAGGATCTGTTTTTCATTCGCGTCCAGCAGCAGAATCGTGCTGAAGCCGTAGCGTTTTTCAAGAACCTGCTGGATTTGTTTGGCGTCGTTGATCGGCGTGTGGAGCTTGTCGATGTAGCGGTAATCGGCGTCGCCGATGATCAGCGCATAGTAGCGGCCGAAATTGATGTCGCGAAACATCCGCGGATCCTGCGCCTTGAGCGGCGGAGCGATCGTCGGCTGAGCCAGTTCGACCGAGCGCTGCTGCGCGTAACGGTCGATCTTGCTCTGGAGTTTCTTGCGCTCGGCCTCGGTGCGCGCGTAAACCTGCGTGAGTGCGGTAATCTGCTCGCGGGCACTCGCCAGGCTCGCTTCGAGTTTCTGACGTGACTGTGCGTCTGCGCTTTGCTCGGAATGGCTCTGCTGTGCTTGCTTGCCGGCTTTCTCCACCTGGGCCTCGAGCTGTGCCCGCTGCGCCTTCAATCGCTCGATCTGGCTGTCCAGTACCGAAACCTGCTGCGAGACGTCCTTTAACTCATCCTCCAGCTTCGCCCGCTCGGCGGCGACGGCCTCATCCAGTTGCGACTGATACACCAGACTGTCCGTGCTCAGGCCCGATGCACGCCGATACCAGTTGAGGGCGGTCGCGGTGTCCTGTTCGACGCCCAGCCCCTTCTCGTACAGGTAGCCGAGATTGATCTCGGCGCGTGCATAGCCCTGCTCCGCGGCCTTTCGGTACCAGGCCGCCGCACTGACGTAATCAGGTGCACGCCCAAGGCCCTTTTCGAAAATCTCGCCGACGTAGTTCTGTGCCTCGGCATCGCCGGTCTTGGCTTTCGCCAGCCAGACCCGCAGCGCGGAGCGGTAGTCGGCGCGGTCATAGGCAACGTATTCGCCGCCGCGGATGCTGCAGTCCTTGGCCGTGGTGCGAATCGGGCGGCGCGGGGTAACGTAGGTCATGGTGCCCAGCTTGCGCACCTGGCCCGGCAGCAGGCAGTCCACGATGTAGAGATCCTGAACCGAGGTGTAGCCCTCCTTCGCGCTGGCGGTGTCCCCCGCCGTCATGCCGCTGCTTGCGCAACCGCCGATCAGGACCATCAGCGCGGCACCCGCCAGGCCGGTCAGCAGGCGCCTTCCTCGTTCAAGCGTCAGTAAATCCCGTAGCATGTTCCGACTCCGATTATGGACAGGCATTCAGGGCTGCGAACCGGCATCCAGCCGTGCGTCGAGTTGCGTGAGCGCCGCCCGCAGCTCGTCATCGCGCGAGCCCAGATCCTCGCGCAACAGGGCTTCCAGGGACATTCGCAGCACCTCTGCCTGAAAGGGCTCCAGATTGGGCTGTTGCGCCTGCTTCAGGTATTGCCCGATAACGTCGTTGACGCGCCGGTTGATCACCACCCGCAACTGCTTCAGGGTCGCGGGTGAAAGGTCGGTACGCCCTTTCGCGATTTGCCAGGCCTGGCTGAAGTCCTTGTGGGCCTCGGCAAACTCGCCTGCCTGCATCTGCCCGTCTCCCGCACGAATCAGGGTCACCGATTCGGCTACCTGTGGCGGCAGATCCGCAAGCGTCACCAGGATGTCGCTGTTGCGGATGGTGATCCACCAGGATGCAAGGGTGGCAATGGCGAGCACCGCAATGGCAGCGAGGATCGTGCGCCGGAGCCTGACCGGCTCCTTGATCGCGTTCAGGAACGCGCCCGCGTCAGCGAAGCGGTCTTCGCGCCGGAAGGCAAGCGCGCGCCGAAGCGTACGGTCGACCCGCTTGGGCACACGCGGTATCGGCGCCGGCTGCATGCCTTGCTGGGCGGCTTGGTCGGCCGGCAGCTTGCGCCCGGTTTCGTCGCGGAAGGGATGATTGCCGGTCAGCAGTTCATAGGCGACGCAGCCGAGCGCGTACACATCATCGGCAGGCTCCGCTGCCTCGCCCCGCAGCATTTCCGGGCTGGCATAGGCAAGCGTTATCGCACCGAGGGTGGCCGGATCGAACAGGGTCTCGTCGTCGCCGTCCGCGTCGCGCGCCACCTTCGCCGCCCGCGCGATGCCGAAATCCAGAACCTTGGCCGTCCCGTCCTCGTTGACGAATATGTTGCCGGGCTTGAAGTCGGCATGGGCGAAGCCGCGCTCGTGGGCGTACGCGAGGCCGCGTGCCACACCCTGAATGAGCGGGAGCGCCTCTTTCAAGGGCAGGCCGGTGCCGCCGCGCTCGCGGATCACCGCATCGAGCGGTCGCCCGCGCAACAGTTCCATGCTCAGGAAGACGTTGGACCCGTCGCGATCGAAGTCGTAGACCGTGACGATGTTGGGGTGGGCCAGCGTCTGCGATTTCCTCGCCTCCCGCTGCAACGCCATCAGGGCATCCGGATGCCCGCGAAAATCGTCGTTGAGCAGCTTGAGGGCGACGTACGGATCGCGGTCGCGGGCTTCTTCCTTGCGCAGATCCCGCGCCCGGTACACTGCTCCCATGCCGCCGTGGCCAATGAGTTCTTCCAGCACGAAGCGCGCCTTGATCGTGCTGCCGGGACCTATCGGCTGATCGTGAGTCTCGTTCCAGCGCTCCGGATGCGACCAGTCTCCCTCACTACGGGTTACGCTCACGCTAGCAGGTGAGGCGGCAGAACTGCGCTCTGCGACGCGGGTAGCATCGGCGGTCGGCCGCGCGTCCGCCGCCACTCGCGTCACATCAGTCTCTGCACGCTCCGGGCTGAGACCGTGCGGCGCTGCAAGCCGGGTGGCTTCGTCTTCGTCGCGTGAATCATTCATTGCGCACCCGCTCCGCCCACCAGGCACCGCATTTGTCGGCGCATCCCGAAACAGCCGCCGCACCCTTATGGAAATCACTCTTTACGCGGAGAGCCTCGCCACCACGCTGCCCCGTCGCACAATAAAAAACGGCGACAGGTTTTCCCGCACGGTCGGCACCTTCATGGCGAGCAGCCCTGCCTTTAACCCGTGCCCGCTTCCTCGACACGCCCCGAACCGCCCCGGGCGAGATCCAGACCCTGGGCAACAAAACGGCGATAGCAATCCTCGATTTCATTTGGATCGTTCATTGTCGCCGCCAGCATGAGAGCACCGGCAACCGCCCTGCCGGCCAGATCCTCGCCCGGTACCACCGGGGGGGCACCCGGCGCTGACATATTGCCGCTACTCCAGCATGCCGCCACCGCCGCCCAACTCGCAGGTGCGGAGAAATCGGTCGCTTCGGCCGCCACCATCGCCAGATGACCGTTGGCGTCGGTGGGCTTATAGACCCACTGCTCCGCCGTTGTCAGTGCCTTGACGATCTCCGGAGATGCCGTCTGCCCCAGTGTCGAGCGCACACACAGGCACGCCCACCAGACCGCTTCCCGTTTCGGCAAGGCATGCGCCATGAAAGCGATCGCATCGGCATGGAGACCGGCTTCCGCAAGGCGGTCAAGAAAAACCGCAGCGCCGGGATTGTCGTGCAGCAATGCTCCCGCCTCGTCGCTCAGTTCGCAACGCAAGGCAAGCTCACGCGCCGGGCGGTTGTTGATCTTGATCAGCGCGCCAGAAGATATTTGCTTGTTCGCGCTTGCCATGCCCACCCTTTTTCGTTGATTTTCAACTGCCGGAATGGCGACGAGCCTCAGGCTCGCAACCATGGGGCGATCAAGGCGCCTGAAGTAATACTTGATAAAATGTTCTTTGCAGAAATTAACCGATATTGGTCGTGAACAGCGTACACAGTCACTGAATAATCCGACGAACGCGTGTCAATTTACGACGAACGAACAGCATCAGCCCACCACGCCCTCCGGCCATGTGCCCATGCCCGCGATCGCCGCGCACGAAAGACGGCCCGACGAATCCGGCGCTACGTCAATCCGCGCCCCAGATAATTCGTTTTCTTTCATCACTTTTGTGAATAGCGCGCACGAACAGGCCAAAATCGAAATCTTCATCTTCGACGCCCGGTGTGGGATCAAAGGCAAATTTCCTGCTTACATCGATCTCGTAGCTTAATGTTGCTTTTGTTACTCCGGCCGCTTCTACCGTCAGCACTCTCTCGCTATCCGAAAGCTCTTCGACAGTTATTTTTATATCTTCGTGCAAAGGCAGACGTTGCGAGCCCACACGAAGAAAAAGCTGCTGGTCCATTTTGTATATAGCGACGAAAGTTCCAGCCAAAATTTCAAAAAATCCATCCGTCGCCGGAGCGGCTTCCGCTCCCAGCGCGTTCTTCGATTTCTGGGCATAATCACCTGTATCGTGGTCGTATTCCGCGATCCTGTCGAATTCGTCATTTGACTGTAGCCACAGCATTATCATGAACTCCCGAATACCAAAAGCGCACTGCCCGCAGATATGTGGATGTCCTATCGTGACCAGGTCACCAACTGCGGCACGCGATCGCGCGGTTTTGTTGCGTCGCAGAAAATCTTTTCACTCATCTTGACCGGCCCCGGCGAGACTTCTTCCGCTCAGGGTGAGGCAATTTCGCGGATTTACGATTACCCGGACGGGTCGCGACCCGCTCCGTGGACACTTCGTGACGCGCTTTCGAATGGACTCCCAAATCCATTCCACCGGGCTTCTGCGCACTCCTTATGATATCCTCGAACGAGCGGCCACGGCCTCTATAGTATTCGAGCGTGGGTCCGAGTTTGTCACCGTACCGCCGCTCGTTTCTGCGATATATTTCTTCCCGGATAGCGTCAGGCATCATCTCCTTGATCCTGACACCAAGCCGCCGCCGCCGCGTGTGAAGAGTGCGGGCAATCGCCTCTGCCGGCCTGCCAGCCTGGCGCATTGACGTTTCCTGGATCTCCAGTCTCTTGACCTGATCAATGTACGCATCGCGCAACAAAAGCAGCTTATCGACCTGCTTCGGGGACATCTTTTCCAGGATGGCGCGCATCCTCTCCGCCGACTGGCGGTTCCACTCGGCGCCTGTGGTGGCGCGCCGACCTTCATTGGGCTTTGCTCCCTCCCCGGTTTTCTGCTTCGGGCGGTCCGCGCGATGCCGCATCGAGGCAAGAGCCTTGTCTACCAGTGACCGTAAGCGATCCATCCATTCCATGTTTCCGTGGCCTTAATTCCATATCCATAGCGAAGTGGCAGCAACCGTGCGTCGTCAATAATGCGCGACGTGGCCGCCTCAGCCGACCCGATAAGTGACGCAGCCGGGAGCGCAAACGTCGTCAGAGGGCTCCGCGGCATCTCCGGGCTGGCACAAGCAAGCGTCATCGCACCCAGGGTCGCCGGAGCGGGC
>CAZYIP010000001.1:66804-69692 GCA_964646895.1 uncultured Salinisphaerales bacterium
ACGATAACAACCATGACATCAAGGCAATATTTGCTTTATATAGACTCCACGGTCAAAATTCTTCACAAGATCATACATCGGATCGGTTTTATTTGTTGATTTTAGATACGAGTTCTTCAGATAATCTGCGTTATGACTTTGTGCCATCAGCGCGGCAATAACATGGTTGACGTCTGGCGGGCATCTGTTGTCATCTTCTTTTTCGAACTCCCGGGCAACCTGGTCATAGCATCGTTCAGCCCTGCCCGCATAACCTTCGATCCGTTCCTCCAGCATGCAGCGGGTCAGTCCGAATATCGGTGTCAGCGGCCCGATATCATCAGCTCGATTCAGGTCAGTCAGGGCATTGTCATAGTCATGTATTGCCATATAAAGATCAGCGCGTCTTTGCAAAAGACTTTTGCTTTCAGGATGAGCGGAGATGCCTTCCGTTAAAATGGTTATGGCTTTTCTGTAATCGGCCTGTGTCGGAGGCAGGCTGCTGGAAATCATATCCCCCGCCCGGTCCAGAAACCCCTGTACCGGAGGCACGGCAGCCTCGGCAAGGGAGACGCCCGCACCGACGTGCAGCATCAACAGAAAAAAAAACGTCCTGGTAAAGAATTTACCGCGTCTCATTCCTTACAACCGGCAAATCATAGGTTTCGCTCGTTCTTGGTGGCAGCGGCGCCGCGGCTCCGCTGGCATTGGTAAAAATATATCCGCCAGTTATTTTCAGACCAAGAGACGTCGCGTCCTGCGGTGACGGCAACTGGATGCGGGCTGATCCGATCGGCAGAAAGCCATCGTCTGGCCAGACTGCAGCCCCACGTCTCTCAAGGCCGGCACGAGCAATGACATTGTCGCCCTTCAATACTTCGATACTTCCAAAGAATCTTGCGGTGCCCAGATGGCTGGCGCCCGTCTTCCCCATGGCGCTGACGAACAAACTGCCGTTTCTCGACAGGATGAAGCCTCTCAAAAAATAGCTTCCGTTTACGCCAATACCCTCCACCGGCGTATAGGCCAGCTGCTTTATATAGTATTTGCGATTGACTTCCTCGTAGCGATAATTCGGCGTATCCGCGCCGGCGCTGGGGGTGTCGCGGTGATCGCCCTCTGGACTCATGCGACCTCCGGTTCAGCTACCGAATCGAGCCACAGTGTTGATCCGTGTCGCCGCACTGTCAGCGGTTTGGTGGTCATCGGCTATCCGCGAACGCTTAGTTGATATTGACCAGGCCGCCCTTGATCTTGACCATGCCGCTGCCATCGATCTGGGCCATCATGCCCTTGAGCTGCACGGCGTTCTTCCCCTGAAGCTTGATCATCGGTCCTTTGAGGGTGATCCCGTCAGGCGCGATCACCACCGAGGATGGCCCGACCTTGAGTTCGATCGACTGCTGCGCTTCGAGCACGGCTTTGCCTTTGCTCACCTTCGTGGTGAGATTGCCTGCGTCCAGGGTGAGCGTTGCGTTACCCTGCTTCAGTGTCGTGGCCTGGCTGCCCTGTTCCAGGGTCGTGGTCTGATCGCCTTTTTTCAGCGTCGTCGTCTGGCTGCCTTGCTCCAGGGTGGTGGTCTGATCACCATTTTTGATCAACTCCACCAGGTCCTTCTCGGCCTGCAGATAGACCTCTTCACTGCCCTGCTTGTCCTCGAAGCGCAGCTCGTTGAAGTTGGAGGCGCCGCCCTTGACGGTGCGAGTCTTGATCCCGCTCTGGGTAGCGTTGTCAGGCAGGGCATAGGGCGGCATATTGTCGGCGTTGTAGAGCGAGCCGACGACGATCGGGCGATCGGGATCACCGCCGAGGAAAGCCACCAGCACTTCATCGCCGACACGGGGGATAAATTGCGCGCCCCAGCCGGAGCCGGCCCAGCTCTGGGCGACACGTAGCCAGCATGACTTGTCCGGGTTGTTCCCGTTGCCACCGTCCCAGTAAAACTGCACGCGTACCCGACCATATTTGTCGGTCCACACGTCGCGGGTTTCACCGCCGGTTACCACGGCCGACTGCAGGGCGATCATCTCCGGGCGAACCGTTACCGGCGCCAGGCGGAACGGAGTCTGGCTGTCGAGTGCGATGAGCTGGATGCGAAAGTGTTCGGCATCATCATTGGTGCCGGCGGATTCGTATTCGTTCGAATGCAGGTCGTAAATCGACCTTGTCGACAGGTACTCGTGGTTCAGATCGTCTTGCGGGTGCCCCGTTACCGTGAACAGGCAGCCGGGAAACAGGCCAGCGGCATTGCCACTGCCACGTGCGACGACGCGTGTGCTGTCGATGTATTCCTGGCGTACGCGCGCATAGTGCTCACCGTCCTTCGGATCCGTGTAGCAGGCCGGATAATCGAAACGCAGCAGCGAAGAATCCTTGTACCCCGACGCCTTGCTGCTGGCCGTAACCTTCATCTCCTTGCCGGGATCCTCCAGTGAATAACTTTCGAGCACTACCGAATGGGAGCCAACGACATGATCAGCCGACCACTGATCCAGATGATCCTGTTCCCGGGCTGCACGGTCATCCGGTGGGAAATAAGGAACCTTGTCGTAACCCGCGGCCGTACTGTGCGCGTTCACCGAGTCCGCCAGCACCAGGGTATGCTTGTCCTGCGCATGCACGAAGTAGTAGTAGATACCCTCCTGTTCCATCAGGCGGGTGATGAACGCCAGGTCGGTTTCGCGATACTGCACGCAATACTCGCGTTCTGCATAGCTCGCGCTCAGCGAATCCTTGATGTCGGTGCAGCCGCCGTCCTTGAGTACCTGCTTGATGATGTCCGGCGCCTTCATCGCCTGAAAAACGCGGCAATCGGAGCGCTGCGAGAGCAGCCACAGCCGGGGATGAATGACGGCCTGATACACACCGTAACGCCCATGCCGACCGGTCTGGCCGAAGGCCGTGACGAT
>CAZYIP010000002.1:0-17056 GCA_964646895.1 uncultured Salinisphaerales bacterium
GCGCAATCGCGGCACCCGGAGCGGATATGAGGTTTTTTCTCCACCCTCTCCCCGGTCCTGTCCCGCCAGCGGGAGAGAGGGCTGGGGAGAGGGGCGTTAACCAGGAGCCAGCATGGCAGAGCCGATTCAATATACGCCAAGGCCGCCGAAGATAGGCCCGGACGCACACGAGGAACTGGAGCAACTGCTGCAGACCGCGCACGAACACGGCGTGCTGCGTTTCATGAACGACCTGATAGGCGCCAATACCGAGGTCGCGTCGGTACTCGTCAGCGGCCTCAACAGCGATGGCGCGCGCAACGCCGTGCAGAATCTCTCGGTGCTGGCGATGGTGCTCAGCCGCCTGCCGCCGGGTCAGTTCTACAAGATCACGTTTGCGGTCAGGGACGGTCTTCAGTGCATGAGCGAATACCGGCAGCACGACGGCGACAGCGAGGATGACGAAGCGCCGGGCGTTTCCGGGGCCTACCGGATGCTCCACGACGAAGCGCTTTGGCGCGCGATCACGCCGCTGGTCGAGGCACTGAAGGTGTTTGCCGACGGTCTCGAACGCGATGTGGACAAGCCGGTCTCCGCCTTCACCGGAAAGCCGGCGTGACATGAGCGGGCTCGCGCAGACGGGGAATCATCCGGTGCGCCTGATCGCGGTGCAGGCGGACGGCGCCGGCGTCCGTGACGACACCCTGGCGGTGGAGGAGGCGCTGGAGATTCGCGTTGCCGGCACGGCGCCGGTCATCACCATGCGCACGCCCGGCAACGACCTGGAACTCGCCGCCGGTCTGCTGCTGAGCGAGGGCCTGGTGACGGGGCGCTCCGACATTGCACGGCTCGAACATGCGCCAGCCGAGACCGATGCCGTGGATGTGCGGCTGCAATCATTCACCCCGGACAAGGCCGCATTGCTGGAGCGCGCGTCGCTGTCCAACAGCGCCTGTGGGGTGTGCGGCAAGTCGCGGCTCAACCTGGAACTGCTGCGCACGCGCCCGCCGCTGGCTGCGGGGCCGCGCATCGATCGGACAACGGTACTCGCCCTGCCGGGACGGCTGCGGCGAGCGCAGGACCTGTTCGCCCGCAACGGCGGCTTGCACGCCGCGGCCCTGTTCGACGCGCGCGGTCATCTGCGCGCCGTGCGCGAAGACGTCGGCCGGCACAATGCCCTCGACAAGCTGGTGGGCTGGGCCCTGCTCAATGATCAGTTGCCCCTGACCAATCAGATCGTGATGCTCAGTGGCCGCGCCAGCTTCGAGCTGATGCAGAAGGCCATCATGGCCGGCGCACCGGTGGTCTGCGCGGTGTCCGCGCCCAGCAGCTACGCGCTGCGCCTGGCGCGGGAGTTCGGCGTGACCCTGGTCGGATTCCTGCGCGGCGAGCGATTCAACATCTACAGCGGCCCCGAGCGCATCGATTACCGGAGCGCGCGGCGCGCGTTCCAGAGCATTTCCGGAGGTAGTGATGAAAGCCGTCGTGTTTCATGATGTGGGCGACATTCGCCTGGACGACGTCCCCGATCCGAAAATTCAGGGGGCGGATGACGCCATCATCAAGATTACCCACAACGCGATTTGCGGCACGGACCTGCACATGATCCGCGGCACCATGGCCGGCATGAAGCCGGGCACCATCATGGGCCATGAGGCCGTGGGCATCGTGGAAGAATGCGGTCGCAATGTGCGCAACCTCAATCGCGGTGACCGCGTGGTAGTGCCTTCGACCATTGCCTGCGGCTACTGCTCGTACTGCCGCGCGGGCTATTACTCGCAATGCGACGTGGCCAACCCGAACGGCAAGCTGGCCGGCACCGTATTCTTTGGCGGCCCCGAGTCCACCGGCCCGTTCGATGGGCTGCAGGCGGAATATGCCCGCATTCCTTTCGCCAATGTGGGCCTGGTGAAGCTGCCGGACGAAGTGTCCGACGATGCCGCCCTGATGGTGTCGGACATCGTCCCGACCGGTTATTTCGGTGCGCACATGGCGGACATTCAGCCCGGCAAGACGGTGGCCGTCTTCGGCTGCGGCCCGGTCGGGATGTTCGCGATCGTCAGCAGCCAGCTGATGGGCGCCAGCCGCGTGCTGGCGGTGGACCATCACGCATCGCGGCTGGACAAGGCCCGCTCGCTGGGCGCAGAGGTCATCGACTTCGATGCGGAGGACCCGGTCGAGACGGTACGCGAGCTTACCGGCGGAATCGGCGTCGACCGCGTAATCGATGCCGTGGGTGTGGATGCAGAGCCACCGCGCGAGGGACCGGCGGCCGCAAAGACCGCGCAACAGGGCGAGCAGTTCAGGCGCGAGACCGAAACGGTGGCGCCGACCACGCATCCGCAGGGCGATGTCTGGAAGCCGGGCGGCGCGCCCTCGCTGGCCCTGGAGTGGTCGGTGAAGGCCGCCGCCAAGGCTGGTGTCGTCTCCGTCATCGGGGTTTATCCGCCGTCGCAACTGTCGGCGCCGATCGGGCTCGCCATGCAGCACAACCTGACCGTGCGGCTGGGTAACTGCAACCACCGGCGTTACGTGCCGGCGCTGGTGGATCTCCTCAGAAACGGCACGCTGCAGCCGCAGCACGTCATCAGCCAGCAGGAGCCACTGACGAATGTCATCGATGCCTACAGGAAATTCGATCAGCGCGAAACCGGCTGGATGAAGGTGGAACTGGGCACCGCCGCCTGATCACCCGGCCGGTCTGCCAGGGCGCCATGCGCGCAGTGCGTGCATGGCGCCCCTTGCTGTATTACATTTAGCCGATGTGGATGCGAGGGGCACGCGCGTCGGGTTCGTTCCCGTCGACAATATCGCGTGCGCGGCCGGGTATCGCTTGCAGCATTTGCAAGAGGGGAGTGATGGGGTGGGCGAAGCGATTCTGCAGGCCCGGAATCTGACCAAGGAGTTCAAGGGCTTCGCAGCGGTCAGGAATGTCGATCTCGACGTGGCGCGGGGCAGCATCCACGCGCTCATCGGGCCCAACGGGGCCGGCAAGACCACGGTGTTCAATCTGCTCACCCGGTTTCTCGCGCCGACCGCCGGCAGCATCGTCTACGACGGCACCGATATCACCCGGCGCAAACCCGCCGATATTGCCAATATGGGGATGGTACGTTCGTTCCAGATATCCGCGGTGTTTCCGCACATGACCGCACTGGAGAACGTGCGGGTGGCATTGCAGCGCCGGCTGGGCACGGCCTACCATTTCTGGAAGTCCGACCACAGCCTGGAGTGCCTGAACGACGATGCGCTCGCATTGCTGGAGCAGGTGGGCCTGGAGCAGTATGCCGACACGGCGAGTATCGCGCTTCCCTACGGGCACAAGCGAGCGCTGGAAATTGCGACCACGCTGGCGCTCGATCCGCGGCTGATGCTGCTGGACGAGCCGACCCAGGGCATGAGCGCCGAGGACGTCACCAAGGTGACCGCCCTGATTCGCAAGGTTTCTGCGGGACGCACGATTCTGATGGTGGAGCATAATCTGAACGTGGTATCCACATTGGCGGACCGTATTACCGTACTGCAGCGTGGCGAGGTGCTGGCCGAGGGCCCGTACGAGGAAGTCTCGCGCAACCGCGACGTCATGAGCGCCTACATGGGGGTAGGATATGAGTGAGACGGAGGCCGGCGAGCTGCTGACGGTCTCCGATCTGCACGCATTCTACGGCGAATCGCATATCTTGCACGGCATCGAGTTTGGCGTGCGCGAAGGCGAAGTGGTGACCCTGCTCGGGCGCAACGGCGCGGGGCGCACCACGACCCTGAAGTCGATTCTCGGCCTGGTGCAGCGGCGCGAAGGCTCGATTCGCATAAACGGCATCGAAACCATCCGCCTGCCGCCGTACCGCATCGCCCGGGCCGGCCGGCTCGGTTACTGTCCCGAGGAGCGCGGCATCTTCTCGCGTCTCAGCGTGGAGGAAAACCTCATGCTGCCGCCGGTGCTGGCGGAAGGCGGCATGACGGTGGAGGAGCTCTACGCCATGTTTCCGAATTTGCGCGAGCGGCGCCGCAGCATGGGCACGCGCCTGTCCGGCGGTGAGCAGCAGATGCTGGCGATGGCGCGCATCCTGCGCACGGGCGCCCGCCTGTTGCTGCTGGACGAGATTACCGAGGGCCTGGCGCCGGTCATCGTGCAAAAGCTGGGCGAGGTGATCCGCTCGCTCAAGGAGCGGGGCTTTACCATCATTCTGGTGGAGCAGAACTTTCACTTTGCGGCGCCGCTGGCTGACCGTCATTATGTGATCGAGCATGGACGCGTGGCGGAGATGATCCCAATGGATGCGCTGGATGCGAATATGGATAAATTGAACAGCTATCTCAGTGTATAGCGTGGTTCCTTGCAGCAGGAGAAAACTATGAAAATACGGGCTGGACTCACCGCCGCGTGTGCGGCGGCATTGATGCTGTTGATGGCCGGCAGCGCCGGTGCCGCCGACAAGGTATCGGACGGATTCGTGAAGATCGGCGTGTTGACCGACATGTCCGGTGTCTATGCGGCGATCGGAGGCAAGGGGGCGATTACCGCCGCACAGATGGCGATCGACGATGCCGGCGGCGAAGTGCTGGGCAAGCCGATCAAGCTGGTCTCGGCCGATCACCAGAACAAGGCCGACGTCGGTTCGACCATCGCCCGCGAGTGGATCGACACCAAGGGCGTCGACATGATCACCGGGCTGCTGACGTCGTCGGTGGCGCTCGCCGTGCAGAACCTGGCGTCGGACAAGCACACCATCACCATCACCATCGGTGCCGGTGCCACGGAGCTGACCGAGCAGCAGTGCACCAGGTATGGCATCCACTACGCGTACGATACCTATTCGTTGCCGGTGGGTACCGCCACCGCGGTGGTGAAGAATGGCGGCAAGACGTGGTTTTTCATTACCGCCGACTATGCTTTCGGCCACTCGCTGCAAAAGAACACCACGATGGTGGTGGACAAGCTGGGTGGCAAGGTGCTCGGCAGCGTGCAGGCGCCCCTCGGCACGGCCGATTTCTCCTCCTATCTGTTGCAGGCCCAGTCCTCGGGCGCGCAGGTCATCGCACTTGCCAACGCCGGCCAGGACACCGTCAATGCGATCAAGCAGGCCAATGCCTTCGGTATCGTGCAGCGGGGACAGCAGATCGTGGGCATGCTGGTGTTCATCAGCGACGTCAAGAGCCTTGGCCTGGAGACCGCCCAGGGCCTGCAGTTCACCAGCGCGTTCTACTGGGATCGCAACGACGCATCGCGCAAATGGTCCAAGCGGTATTTCGAGAAAACCGGCGCCATGCCGACCATGGTGCAGGCCGGCGTATATTCGGCCATTTCCAACTACCTGAAGGCGATCAAGGCGGTGGGTACGGACGATGCCGATGCGGTGCGCACCGAGCTGGGCAAGATGAAGATTCACGATTTCTTCGCGGAGAACGGCGTCATCGAGCCGAACGGACTGTTCAAGCACGATATGTACCTGCTGAAGGTCAAGAAGCCCTCTGAATCTCACGGCGACTGGGATCTGGCGGACGTGGTGAGCACGATTCCCGGGGACAAGGCTTACATCCCGCTGTCCAGGAGCGTCTGTCCGCTGCTCAAGAAATAGGCGCGACGCGCGTGCACATCTCGGGTCAGCTGATCCTCGCCCAGGGCATGCTCGGGCTCAACAATGGCGTGTTCTACGCCATGTTGAGCCTGGGCCTGGCGGTCATCTTCGGGCTGCTGAACATCATCAACTTCTCCCACGGAGCGCTCTACATGCTGGGCGCGTTCGTGGCGTTGATGGGGTATTCGTACCTGGGCGCGTGGATCGGCGTGCCGGAGTTTCACATCGGCTTCTGGGCGTCTCTCGTGGTGGCGCCGCTCGTCGTCGGCCTGTTCGGCCTGGTGATGGAAAGGCTGATGCTGCGCAGGCTGTACAAGTTCGATCACTTGTACGGCCTGCTGCTCACCTTCGGCATCGCGCTGGTGCTGCAGGGTGTCTTCACCAACTATTTCAACGTCTCGGGCACGCCTTATCCGGGCCGGCCCGAGGCGCTGGGGGGCATCGTCAACCTCGGGTTCATGTTTTTCCCCACCTACCGGCTGTTCGTCATCGTGTTCTCGGTGATCGTCTGCCTGCTGACCTGGTTCGTCATCGAGCGGACCAGGATCGGTGCCTATCTGCGGGCGGGGACCGAAAACCCGGATCTGGTGCAGGCTTTCGGCATCAACGTCCCGCTGATGGTGATGCTGACATACGGCTTCGGTGTCGCCCTGGCGGCGCTCGCCGGCGTGCTGGCGGCACCGATCTACTCGGTCAGCCCGCTGATGGGCGCGGATCTCATCATCGTGGTGTTCGCGGTGGTGGTGATCGGAGGCATGGGTTCGATCCTGGGCGCGATCGTGACCGGCCTGGTGCTCGGGCTGCTGGAGGGCGTGACCAAGGTGGTGTATCCGCCGGCTTCGGCCACGGTCATTTTCTTCATCATGGTAATCGTCCTGCTGGTGAAGCCTGCCGGGCTGTTCGGGCGCGAATGACATGAACAAGCCGTTGTGGGCGGTACTCATCGTGCTCGGCTTGATCGCGCCCTATTTCGTGTACCCCGTGTTCGCGATGAACGTGCTGTGCTTCGCGCTGTTTGCCTGCGCCTTCAATTTGCTGCTGGGGTACGTCGGTCTGCTGTCGTTCGGCCACGCCGCGTTTTTTGGCAGCGCGGCCTACATTGCCGGCCACGTGATCAAGGTGATGGGTTTCCCGCCGCTCGCCGGTATCGTGGCAGGGACCCTGTTCAGCGCGGCGCTGGGTTACGTGTTCGGCATGCTGGCGATCCGTCGCCAGGGAATCTACTTCGCCATGATTACCCTGGCGCTGGCGCAGATCATCTTCTTTTTCGCCCTGCAATTGCCGTTCACCGGCGGCGAGAACGGATTGCAGGGGGTGCCGCGCGGCTATCTCCTGGGGATTCTCGATCTCAGTCAGCCGCTCAGCATGTACTACACGGTCTTCGCGATCTTCCTGATCGGTTTCTGGATCATCTATCGCGCGGTGCACTCGCCGTTCGGCCAGGTACTCAACGCGATTCGCGAAAACGAACCACGGGCGACGTCGCTGGGCTACAACGTGGATCGCTTCAAGCTGATGGCTTTCGTGCTGTCGGCGGCGTTGTCGGGCACCGCCGGGGCGACCAAGACGGTCGTCCTTCAGTTCGCCTCGCTCACGGACGTGCACTGGCAGATGTCGGGCGAAGTCGTCCTGATGACCCTGCTGGGGGGCATGGGCACCATTCTGGGGCCGGTGGTAGGTGCGGTGACCGTCGTCACCATGCAGAATCAGCTGAGCACCCTGGGCTCGTGGGTGACCGTGGTGATCGGTGCCGTGTTCGTGATCTGCGTGCTGCTGTTTCGTCGCGGTTTCGTGGGGGAGATCGCCCGACTGTTGCGGGTCAGCGCGTAGGCGCCGTCCAGGCGGCGATCATGACGGTGATTTCCTGCCGCCGCTGATCGCCGCTGAAGCCGCTCTCACAAAGATCTGGAAGTTTCCATGTTTGGGGTCGAGTATCCCAATGCCTGTCTCGTCGCCGCTTTTGGCTCCCTCTGCCGCTTGCCGGAGAGGGCTGGGGCGAGGGTGGTAAAGCAGCACGCAGGCCCTCTCCCTGACCCTCTCCCGCGCGCGCGGGAGAGGGGAACCGAGTTGTGGGAGCGGCTTCAGCCGCGATAGGTCAACCGCGCCACGTTTACTGAAACAATGCCTCCATCGCCGCGATCCGGTCCAGTGAATCCGGGTTGGTGATGGCCTCGCGGTTTTCCACTTTTTCGTGCTGCAGGATACGGGTCACGGCCAGCTCCACCTTCTTGCCGCTGCGGGTGTAGGGAATTTCGTCGATGGCGACGATCCTGGCCGGCACGTGCCGCGGGCTGGCGTTTTCGCGAATGCGCTTGCGGATCTTGTCGATCAGCGCATCGTCCAGTGTGTATCCGTCGTTCAGGACCACCAACAGCACCACGCGCTGGTCCTCGCCCATGCGCTGACCGACCACGATGCTGTCGGCGATTTCCGGCAACGTTTCCACCTGGCGATAGATTTCCGCGGTGCCGATACGTACACCGCCCGGGTTCAGGGTGGCGTCGGAGCGGCCGTAGATGATGACGCCGCCGTGCTCCGTGAACTCGATGTAGTCGCCGTGCGCCCACACGCCGGGAAAGCGCTCGAAGTAGGCTGCGCGATAGCGCTTGCCGCCGGGATCGTTCCAGAAGCCCACCGGCATGCACGGAGCGGGTTTGGCGCACACCAGTTCGCCGCGTGCGCCGACAACCGGGCGACCATCCTCCGACCAGGCCTGTACGTCCATGCCGAGCATGGCGCACTGGATCTCGCCGCGGCGTACCGGCAGGGTCGGACACCCGCCGACGAAGCAGGAGATGATGTCGGTACCGCCGGAGATCGAGGCCAGCAGTACGTCCGGCTTTACCGCGTCGTACACCCAGTCGAAGTCCTCGGGCAGCAGCGGAGAGCCGGTGGAGAAGACCGTGCGCAACTGGCCGAGGTTGAACTCGTCGCGCGGCCGCAGCCCCGCATTGCGGCAACTGCCGAGAAATTTGGCGCTGGTGCCGAAATGGGTCATGCCCACTTCCTCCGCCAGGCGCCAGCATACGTCGAGCGAGGGGTGTGACGGTGAGCCGTCGAACAGGATCAGTTCGGCGCCGGTGACGAGGCCGGATACATGCCAGTTCCACATCATCCAGCCGCAGGTGGTGAAGTAGAAGAGCCTGTCGTCGCGCTGGACGTCACCGTGCAGCATGAGTTCCTTGGCGTGCTGCAGCAACACGCCGCCGGCACCATGCACGATGCATTTGGGCACCCCGGTGGTGCCGGACGAAAACATGATGTACAGCGGGTGATCGAAAGGCAGCGTCGTGAAGCTGGGCTCATGACGGCCGCCGCGAACGAGGGCCTCGTCCCAGCCGATGAAGCGCTCGCCCTCGGGGATACCGGTGCCGGGCAGGTTGTCGGTGACGATCACCTTGCGCAACGACGGCATGCGCTCGGCCAGCGCACCGATGTGCTCCAGCTTCGAATAATGCTTGCCGTTGTAGCTGTAGCCGTTGACCGCGATCAGCACTGTCGGCTCGATCTGGCCGAAGCGGTCCATGATGCCGGCGACGCCGAAATCCGGCGAAGCCGAGGACCACACCGCACCCAGGCTGGCGCTGGCGAGCATGCCCACAAGCGCCTCGGGCGTATGAGCGACCACCGCGGCGACCCGGTCCCCCGGTTTCACGCCCAGCGCGCGCAGATACGCTTCCAGCGCGCCGGCCTGGTCGCGCAGCTCGCCGTAGGTGAGACGAATCCGCCCGCGTGACTCCGACACTGCGGTCACCGCCACCTTGTCCGGATCACCGTCCAGCGCTTCACGCAGGAGGTTGCGTGCGAAATTCAGGTGCGCGCCCTCGAACCAGCGCGCGCCGGGCATTGCACGCTTGTCGAGCACGCGCGCCGCGGGCTGCTCCGCGATCAGTCCGCAGTAGTCCCACACCGTTTTCCAGAAGGTTTCGATGTTCTCGACAGACCATCGGTGCAGGGCGGCATAGTCGGTGAACGAGCCGTGCCCCTGCGCTTCCAGCCAACGCAGATAGCGCGCCAGATGGCTTTGCGTCAGGTCATGCTGGCTGGGTTCACGAAGGACCGGATATGCCTCGCTCATCGAATTTCTCTCCCTGTCGGCAACGGCGCCGCCCTGCGGGCGATTGGTGACAGCGCCTAACATAGAGCGCCGGATGCGAAAGCGTCAAATGGCGCCATCGGAGATGGCGGTGGCGGGTTCGGGCGTGCCGGACGTTAATTTGCTTTCCCGCGCGAACCGAAGGCGGCAGACATTGCCACCGGCCGGGCTCTGACGCGTCAATCGCGCTCATTACGCCATTTCGGGTGTTTGTGATCGCATATTGCGACAATCGGGGTTGCACTTGGGGGGAGCGTGTACCAGTATGAATGCAGGGATGATCAAAAAACAGACCGGTGCGGCGAAAGGCGCTGGAAGTATAAGCTTCGGCAAAACAGACAACTAACTCGGGCTTGTTGAGGAAGGATGGGTGCCGGCCGCTGGCCATTTGCATATCCGGCGATTCCCCTGCCGATTTGAAAATGTCACGCCAGCGCGATGGTGACGGCAACGCACGGCGCCTGCCGTCATTCGCACGCCGGGTCGGCGGATGATAATGATGACAAAGGGAGTGCAGACGCGATTCTTCCGGCAGGATTCTGCCTCGACGGTTCGTGGCATCGCGGGCCGGAGCGCAAATTTCCGCTATAGCTATAGATGACTCTGCCCGGCCCGTGGCCGCGGGCCGGGCGTAGTGTGGCTTGTCGTCCTCCGCGGCGACTGAATCTTTACAGTTGAATCTGGAGGTGTTGTATGAAAGCGAGAGCGTTTGGTTTTATCGCCAGCGTATGCATGGCAGCAGTGATGACGCTGGGTATGACCGGTATCGCATCGGCGGTCACGCTGCAGCAGGTCAAGGATCGCGGCTATATCCGCATCGCGGTCGCCAACGAGATTCCCTACGGATACATGGACGCGTCCGGTCAGGCACATGGTTTCGGACCTGACATCGCACGCAAGGTGCTCGATCGCATGGGGATCAAGGAAATTCAGTGGACCGTCACCGAGTTCGGTTCGCTGATCCCTGCGCTCAAGGCCGGTCGGGTCGACATGGTCGCGGCGGAGCAGGCGGTTCTGCCGGCGCGCTGCAAGCAGGTGGATTTCTCGCATCCGAACACGACCTACGGCGAAGGCCTGATGGTCAAGAAAGGCAATCCCAAGAACATCCACGGCTATGACGATTTCGTCAAGAATTCCGATCTCAAGATGGGTATCGTATCCGGCGCCGATCAGCTCGACTTCGCCAACGCGTACGGTATTCCGCAGGATCAGCTGGTAATGCTGGGGGCCAATACCGACGCGGTGTCGGCGGTGGCATCCGGCCGCATCGACGCCTATGCGGCCACCTTCCTCACCGCGGAGCGGCTGGCCAAGAAGAGCCCGCGGGTGGAGATGGCGGAGCCGTTCAAGGATCCCGTCGTCGACGGCCAGGAGGTGCGAAGCTGGGGCGCCTTCACTTTTGCGCAGGACTCCGACAGCCTGCGCGAAGCGTTCAACAAGAATCTGGACGCGGTGCACAAGACCGACTTCTGGTCGAAGACGCTGAAGCACTACGGCCTGGACCAGCATTCCATCGACATGGTGTCGAAAAAGACCACCGAAGAGCTGTGCGCCGGCAAATAGGCGAACGGGGGATTTGGTGCCGGCGCCCTTGAGCGCCGGCACCATGACGTTGCCACCGGGCAGTGTCGCATTCTGCCTCGTCGTCTGTATGTAACGGGAGAGCGACGCATGGACCAGATTCTTCAGCTGATTCCGCCGCTGCTCGTCGGTGCGAAAGTCACGGCCTGGATCACCTTCGCATCCACGATCCTCGGCGCCATTTGTGCGTTCGCCGCCGGCCTGGGCAAGATTTCGCGATTTCGCATCCTTCGCATCATTTCCAACGTTTATATCGAGGTCTTTCGCGGAACCTCGCTGCTGGTGCAGCTGTTCTGGCTTTATTTCGCGCTGCCGATCATCGGCATCCGGCTGTCGCCGGAGGTGGCCGGTATCGCCGCGTTGGGCCTGAACATCGGTTCCTATGGGGCGGAGGTCGTGCGCGGCGCGGTTCAGGCGGTGGACGTGGGCCAGCGCGAGGCAGCGATCGCGCTTAACTTCGGCCCGTATTACAGCCTCTGGCGCATTTTCATGCCGCAGGCGGTGGTGGAGATGATGCCCTCGTTCGGCAACCTGGTGATCCAGAATCTCAAGGACTCGTCACTGGTTTCGCTCATCGCGCTGGCGGATCTCGCGTTCAAGGCTTCGCAGTTGCGGAACCTGACCCTGCTGACACTGCCGATCCTGAGTCTGACCCTGGTCATGTATTTCATCATGGCGCTGATTCTGATGGTTTTCATGCGCTGGCTCGAGCGCCGCCTGATCCTGGCGTCCGGGCGAGAGGGGGCACGCTGATGCTGTTCGGATACCATTGGGATGTGAGTTCGACCGGGGCGTTCGTCGTCTCGATCCTGCCGATTCTGCTGACCGGACTGAAAGTCACCATCGAGGCCACGATCCTCGGCTTCATCCTGGCGCTGATCCTGGGCCTGGTGCTGGCGCTGCTGCGTGCGGTGCCGATGCGCATCGTGTCCTGGCCCACCGCATTCGTGATCGAATTCTTCCGTGACACGCCGCTGCTGATCCAGCTTTACTTTCTGTATTATGTCCTGCCGGACTATGGCATAGTGATGTCGGCATTCCTCACCGGGCTGCTGGGGCTTGGCGTGCAATACAGCGCCTATACTTCGGAGGTCTACCGCGCCGGGCTGGAGGCGATCCCGCGCGGGCAGTGGGAGGCGGCGCGGGCGCTTAACCTGTCCACCCTGCGTACGTACCGGGACATCGTGGTGCCGCAGGCCATCCCCCGCATTGTACCGGCGCTGGCGAACTACCTCATATCCATCATCAAGGACACGCCGATCCTGTCCGCGGTGACGGTGCTGGAAATCCTCAACTCGGCCCGCATCATCGGAGACCGCACCTTCCGCTACATGATTCCGCTGACCCTGGTGGGAATCATCTTCCTGATCGTGACGCTGATCTCCTCCTCCGGCGTGCGCTTTCTCGAAAGGCGACTGCCCAAGCAAGGGATACCGTTGAAATGAGCGATCCTATCGTCAAGTTCGAGAAAGTGACCAAGCGTTTCGGGGATCTGGTGATCCTGGACGACTTCGACTTCGAGGTCTATCCGGGTGAAAAAGTGGTGCTGATGGGGCCGTCCGGCTCGGGCAAATCCACCGGCCTGCGCATCCTCATGACGCTCGAAGACATTCAGGGCGGGGTCGTCTACGTGGAGGGCGAGCCGCTGTGGCACGAGTCGCGCCACGGCAAACTGGTGCCGGCGGGAGAGCGGCACCTGCGCAAGATGCGCAACAAGGTCGGCATGGTATTCCAGCACTTCAACCTGTTTCCGAACATGACGGTGCTGCGCAACATCACCGAGGCGCCGGTACACGTGCTCGGGGTATCCAAACAGGAAGCGCGCGAGCGCGCGGAAGGCCTGCTCGACATGGTGGGGCTGCTGGACAAGAAGGAACAGTACCCGGCGCAGCTTTCCGGCGGCCAGAAGCAGCGGGTTGCCATTGCCCGCGCCATGGCCATGCGGCCCAAGGTGCTGATGTTCGACGAGCCGACTTCCGCCCTCGATCCGGAGATGGTCGGCGGTGTGCTCGGCGTCATGCGTGATCTGGCCGACGAACACGATCTGACCATGATCGTGGTGACGCACGAGATGGGTTTTGCCCGTGAAGTCGCCGACCGCGTCTGCTTTTTCTGCGACGGCAAGATCATCGAGGAAGGTGATCCGGAGCAGATCTTTACCAACCCCGGTCACGAAAGAACCCGCCAGTTCCTGCGCTCGGTGCTGAATCAGGAGGAGAGTACCGAGGCCTGATTGGCCGCGCCAGCGGGCCTGGCATCGGGATTGGAAGGAAACCTGCTTGTGGGAGCGGCTTCAGCCGCGATAGAGCCAACTCCAAACTGGTGCTTGCCAGCATTTTATCGCGGCTGAAGCCGCTCCCACAAAATTATATTCTTGCTCCAATCGTTCGCTGTTGTCGCACCTGGCGGCGCTCCTGCCGGTTCGCGAGTTACAATCATCCAATGATTCCAGACGCCTTCCACCCGGCGACAGCGGCCTGGTTCAAGCGGCACTTCACGCGGCCGACGCCGGCACAGGCCGAGGCATGGCCGGCGATCCGCGCCGGCGGCCATACGCTGATCGCGGCACCCACCGGCTCCGGCAAAACCCTGGCGGCTTTCCTCACCGCCATTGACGATCTGGTTCGCGAGGGGCTGGAGCACGGCCTGCCGGCGCAGACGCGCGTGCTCTACGTCTCGCCGCTGAAGGCGCTGTCCAACGATATCCGGCTGAATCTCGAAGAACCGCTGGAAGGCATTCGCGCCGAACTCGCGGGTGCCGGCGGGCCGGAACTCGACATCCGCGCCTGGGCGCGTACCGGCGACACGCCGTCGGCGGAGCGGGCGCGCATGAGCCGCCGCCCGCCTCACATCGTCGTGACCACGCCGGAATCGCTCTATCTGTTGCTCACCTCGGCATCCGGGCGGCGCATGCTGGCGACGGTGCGCTCGGTCATCGTTGACGAGATTCACGCGCTCGCGGGCAACAAGCGCGGCGCGCATCTGGCCCTTTCCCTGGAGCGTCTGGCCGCACTGTGCCCGCGGCCGCCGGTGCGCATCGGCCTGTCCGCGACCCAGAAGCCGATCGAGGCCATGGCCCGGTTTCTGACCGGCGGCGCGAGCTGTCGCATCGTCGACAGCGGGCATGTGCGCGCCCGCGACCTGGCGCTGGAGGTGCCGCGCACATCGCTGACGGCCGTCATGGCGAACGAGGTCTGGGCTGAAGTCTACGATCGGCTGGCCGAACTGATTGCTGCGCATCGCACCACGCTGATCTTCGTCAACACGCGCCGGCTGGCCGAGCGTGCCGCCCGCCATCTCGCCGAACGGCTGGGCGAGGACGCGGTGACCGCGCATCACGGCAGCCTGTCCCGCGAACACCGTCTGGACGCGGAGCAGCGGCTCAAGCACGGGCGGCTGCGCGCCCTGGTCGCGACCGCGTCCCTGGAGCTGGGTATCGACATCGGCGATATCGATCTGGTGTGCCAGCTTGGAACCCCGCGCTCCATCGGTACTTTTTTGCAGCGCGTCGGTCGCTCCGGGCACGGCATCGGCCGCCTGCCGAAGGGCCGGCTGTTTCCCCTCAGCCGCGACGATCTGGTGGAGTGCGCCGCACTGCTCGACGCGGTCCGTCGCGACGAACTGGATCATATTCGCGTGCCGGTGGCCCCGCGCGACGTGCTGGCTCAGCAGATTGTCGCCGAGGTCGCGAACGGCGAACGGGCGGATGACGAACTGTTCGCGATGCTGACGCGGGCGTGGCCGTATCGTGACCTGGCGCGCGCCGATTTCGACGTCGTCGTCACCATGCTGGCGCAAGGCTATTCCACCCGCCGGGGTCGCCATGGCGCCTACCTGCATCGCGACGTGGTCAACGGTGTGCTGCGGCCGCGGCGCAACGCGCGCATCACGGCGCTGATGAATGGTGGCGTCATCCCCGACCAGTTCGATTACGAAGTCATCCTGAATCCGGAGGGCCTGCGTGTCGGCACTCTCAACGAGGACTTTGCCTTCGAGAGTATCGCCGGCGATATCTTTCAGCTGGGCAACACCTCATACCGCATCCTCAGGGTCGCGCAGGGCAAGGTGCACGTGGAGGACGCCAAAGGCCAGCCGCCGAACATTCCGTTCTGGTTCGGCGAGGCGCCGGGGCGCACCGACGAGCTGTCGGCGGCGGTGTCGCGACTGCGTGCGCAGGTGGGAGAATGGCTGGAACAGGGCACGGAGGCCGCGAGCGCCCGGCTGCAGGGCGAACAGGGCCTGGCGCCGGCCGCCGCCGATCAGCTTGCGGGCTACCTGGCGCAGGCCCGTGCCGCGCTGGGCGTGTTGCCGACCCAGGATGTCCTGGTACTGGAACGCTTCTTCGATGAAGTCGGCGATCAGCATCTGGTCATCCATTCGCCGTTCGGCTCGCGCCTCAACCGCGCCTTCGGCCTCGCCCTGCGCAAGCGCTTCTGCCGCAAATTCAACTTCGAACTGCAGGCCGCGGCACTCGAGGACACCATCGTGCTGTCGCTGGGCCCGACTCACAGCTTTCAGCTCGACGAGGTCGCGCGCTATCTCCACTCACGGACCGTGCGCGATGTTCTCAGCCAGGCGTTGCTGGCGGCGCCCATGTTCCCGACCCACTGGCGCTGGAATGCGACCACCGCGCTGGCGATCAGGCGCATGCGCAACGGCAAGCGCATGCCGGCCCAGTTTCAGCGCAGCGACGCCGAGGACCTGATGGCGCTCATCTTCCCGGACCAGCTCGCCTGCGCCGAAAACCTGGCCGCGGGCGCCCGCGAAATCCCGGATCATCCGCTGGTGCATCAGACTGTCGCCGACTGTCTGCACGAAGTCATGGATATCGACGGCCTGGAGCGGTTGCTCGCACGTCTGGAGCAGGGCGAAGTCACGGTGGTGGCACGGGATCTGGTGGCGCCATCACCACTGGCGGAAGAAGTGCTGAACGCCCGGCCGTACGCGTTTCTCGACGATGCGCCGGCGGAGGAGCGCCGGGCGCTGGCGGTGCAGACGCGTGCCCTGTCGGGCATTACCGACGCCGCCGGGCTGGGGCGGCTCGATCCTGCCGCGATCGCGCGCGTGCGCGCAGAGGCGTGGCCGGGCGCGCGTGACGCCGACGAACTCTACGACGCCCTGGTCATCCTCGGCTTCATGACCGTTGCGGAAGCCGGCAAAACGGGCCACGGGCCCGATCTGCGCGTTCTGTTCGACGATCTGTGCGCTGCCGGCCGCGCAACCGCGATGCGGTCCGGCGAGCATACCCTCTGGGTGGCGGCGGAACGGCTGGGCGAGTTGCGCCGCATATGCCCGGCCGCGCAGTTCGTGCCATCCATCGAGGCGGCCGTAACCGGTACCCCGGTCGAGCGCGACGAAGCGCTGCGCGAGCTGATCCGCAGCCGGCTCGAAGGTCTGGGGCCGGTGACGGCGGCTGTACTGGCCGCTCCGCTGGAGCTTGCCGAGAGCGAAATCGACATTGTGCTGACCGCGCTCGAAACGGAGGGTTTCGCGCTGCGCGGCGATTTCACCGGCGAGAGCACGCACACGGAATGGTGCGACCGGCGGCTGCTGGCGCGCATTCACCGGTACACGCTGAAACGGCTGCGCGCGGAGATCGAGCCGGTCACCGCCACCGAGTTCATGCGGTTCCTGTTGCGCTGGCAAGGCCTCGGCAGCGACCGCGGCGAGGGCCTGGAGACGCTCACCGCTGTGATCGGACAACTGGAGGGTTATTCCATCGCGGCCGCCGCCTGGGAGAGCGACGTGCTGCCGGCGCGAATCGACGCGTACCAGCCGTTCCTGCTCGATCAGGCCTGCGCGAGCGGCGCGGTGACGTGGA
>CAZYIP010000002.1:17156-61224 GCA_964646895.1 uncultured Salinisphaerales bacterium
GCGTACCAGCCGTTCCTGCTCGATCAGGCCTGCGCGAGCGGCGCGGTGACGTGGATGCGCCTGGTGCCGCCGTTGCGTGCCGTCCAGGGCGACGGCGATGCCGGTGTTACCAATCGGCGCGCGGTTGCGCCGGTGCGCGCGACGCCGATCGCGCTGCTGCCGCGGGCGCACCGCCACCATTGGCGTGCGCTGCAGCCCGTGCCGGATGCCGGCGATGCGGCGCTGACGCCGCCGGCGCGGCGTGTGGTGCAGGCGCTGCAAGCCGGCGGTGCGTTGTTCTTCAGCGATCTCATCGAGGCATCCGGCCTGCTGAGGGCCCAGGTCGAGGAGGCACTGTCCGAGCTGAGCGCGTGGGGCCTGGTGACGTGCGATACCTTTGCCGGCTTGCGCGCGCTGGTGCAACCGCGCAAGCGCCGGCGGCCGGCATTCGCACCGCGCGGCCGTCGCCGCCGGCCGATCGACGATGTGGACAGTGCCGGCCGCTGGGTCCTGACGCAGGGCGCCACGGTGGGCGTGGACGATCGCGAGCGGTTGCCCGGTACGCAAACGCTGGAGCACGTCGCCGGGATCCTGCTGCTGCGCTATGGCGTGGTGTTTCGTGATCTGCTGGAACGGGAAGCCGGCTTGCCGCCGTGGCGACGGCTTCTGTATGTGTACCGCCGCCTGGAGGCGCGCGGAGAGATTCGCGGTGGTCGCTTCGTCGCCGGTTTCGGCGGTGAGCAGTTCGCGCTGCCGGACGCGGTAGGCGCCCTGCGTAACGCACGGCGGCAGGTGTCGTCCGGTGACGAACTGGTGTCGGTCTCCGCCGCAGATCCGCTCAATCTCCTCGGTATCGTGACGCCCGGCGAGCGCCTGGCCGCGCTTCCCGGCAATCGGTTGCTGTACCGGGGCGGTGTGCCCATTGCCTGCCTGGCCGCCGGCGAGGTGCGCTTTCTGGAACCCGTCGCGGCGGACGAGCGCTGGATGTTGCGGCAGCACTTGCTGCGCCATCGGGAGAGCGGGACGGCGTTGCCGCGGGTCCGTTCTTTCGGTTGACCGGGCGGCTCGCCCGTCTTGCCCATGATCGCGCTACTATTGTGGGAGGCTCCCTGTTACTGCATCAGGTTTCGGTGAGTTTCCGGCGCCACCGGGTAGCGCGGGCCGCGATCACAGAGCACACCCATTTCTCCTTTTCTGTTTCCGTTCATGAAACGAGCAATTGTTGGATTTCATCGCGATGAGGATGGCCACTGGGTGGCCGAACTTGCGTGCGGACACAGCCAGCATGTTCGCCACCGGCCGCCGTGGATCAACCGCCCCTGGGTGGTGAGCGAGGCCGGCCGCCGCCGCTTCATCGGCCACGAACTGAACTGCAAGCATTGCGATGCGGGAGAGCCGACGGATCCTTGAGGAAAGACCATGACAATACGAGTCAAGCGTATCTATGAGTCGCGTGCGCGCGACGACGGCACTCGCGTGCTGGTGGACCGGATATGGCCGCGCGGCATGTCGAAGGAGGCCGCCGCCGTGGACCACTGGGTGCGCGACGTGGCGCCTTCCACCGAACTGCGCAAGTGGTTCGGTCATGAACCCGACAAGTGGCCGGAATTCAAGCGGCGCTTCTTTGCGGAGCTGGATGCCGCGCCGGAGGCGGTCGCGCAACTGCGCGAGCTCGTTTCCGGGGGCGACGCCACCTTGCTGTTCGCCGCCAAAGAGGAACGCTACAACAACGCCGTGGCGCTGCAGGAATATCTGAGCCAGTAGAAAACGCAAGCGGTCGCGAGACTGCCGACTCTCCGTGGCACGGCTTCGCATGCGGCGTCAGCAGGCCCGAAGTGCGCAAACAGTGCTTGACATTCGTGCAGGTTAAGCTTAGTGTTTTTTGAACACTAAGCTGCGGGCTTTTCGCCCATGCCCTTGCTCGACCCTCTCTACGGCACCTCTCTTGCGCTGCTGACGGACCTCTATCAGCTCACCATGGCCTACGGTTATCAGGCCACGGCCGCGGGCGACAAGGAGGCGGTCTATCATCTGTTTTTTCGCCGCGCGCCTTTTGGCGGCAACGTTGCGGTCAGCGCCGGGCTGGAGCAGGTCATCGAATACCTGCAGCGCCTGCGCTACACCGACGACGATGTCGCATACCTGGCGACCGTACGCGGCAACGACGGGGAGCCGCTGTTCAGCCAGCGCTTTCTGGACTACCTCACCGCGTTCGAGTTCGCCTGCGACGTGGACGCCATCCCGGAGGGCACGGCCGTTTTCGCCAACGAGCCGCTGCTGCGTGTACGCGGGCCGATCATCCAGTGCCAGCTGCTCGAAACGTCCCTGCTGAACCTGGTCAATTTTCAGACCCTGATCGCGACCAAGGCCGCGCGTGTACGCCATGCCGCCGGCGATGACACCATCATGGAATTCGGGCTGCGCCGGGCGCAGGGTATCGACGGCGGCGTGTGTGCCGCGCGGGCCGCCTACCTCGGCGGTGTCGATGCGACGTCCAACGTGCTGGCCGGCCGCCTGTTCGACATTCCCGTCGCCGGCACCCATGCCCATAGCTGGGTGATGGCGTTCGACTCCGAAAGCGAGGCATTCGATACCTACGTGCGCGCCCAGCCCAACAACGCCATCCTCCTGGTCGATACCTACGATACGCTCGAAGGCGTGCGCAGGGCGATCGAGGCCGGACGCAAGCTGCACGCACTCGGGCACCGGATGGCGGGCATTCGCCTCGACTCCGGCGATGTGGCAAAGCTGGCGCGGCAGACACGCCGCATGCTGGACGAGGCGGGTTTTCAGGAGACGCGTATCGTTGCCAGCGGCGATCTGGATGAGCATCGTATCGCCGATTTCAAGAAGCGCGGGGTGCCGATCACGGTCTGGGGCGTGGGCACCAAGCTGGTGACCGGCGATGACGACTCCTCCCTCACCGGAGTCTACAAGCTTTCAGCGGTGCGCGATCCGGGCGAGCAATGGCAATACCGGGTCAAGCTGTCGGATTCGCCGGATAAAACCACCAATCCCGGCATTCAGCAGGTGCGGCGCTATTCCCTGCGCGGCCGCTACGTGGCCGACGAGATCTTCGACGAAGGCTGTCTGGGTGCCGAACATCGGAGCTTTTTCCGGCAGGAGGATGCGGGCTCGCCGCGCAAACGGCCGGATGCCGACGTGCACGAGGATCTGCTGGTGCCGGTATTTCGTGGTGGACGGCTGGTTTACGAGCAGCCGGGACTGAAGGTGATCCGGGCACGGGCTCTGGTGCAGTACGCCGCCTTTGCCGAGCGTGGCGCGGCCGACTATCCGGTCGGCCTGGAGCAGCGGTTGCAGGAGTGCAAGGACACGCTGATCGCACGACTGCGCGGATGAATGTCGACTCAGGATGCCAGGACCCACTGCTACGATCATGCGCGCCCCGCGCTGACCGCCGACTGCGTCGTTTTCGGACTGGATCTGGCCGCGGCGCGGCTCAGGGTGCTGCTGATTCAGCGCGGCTCCGAGCCGTTTGCCGGTCGCTGGGCCATGCCCGGCGGCTTCGTCGACGAGGGCGAGTGCCCGCATCAGGCCGCGGTGCGCGAATTGCGGGAAGAAACCGGCCTGCACGATCTGTTTCTGGAGCAGTTGTACACTTTCGGCCGCCCCGATCGTGATCCCCGCGGCTGGGTGGTCAGCGTCGCCAGCTACGCGCTGGTGAGGCTGGACGAGCAGCAGCCGAAGGCCTCGTCCGACGCGGTGGCGGTGGACTGGTTCGACGCATACGAGCCGCCGCCGCTCGCCTTCGATCATGACGAGGTGCTGAGTGTCGCGCTCGAGCGCCTGCGGGGCAAGATTCGCTACCAGCCCATCGGCTTCCGCCTGCTGCCGCCCCGGTTTACCCTGTCGCAGGCACAGCGCCTGTACGAAATCGTGCTGCAGCGCCCGCTGGACAAGCGCAACTTTCGCAAGAAACTCCTCGCCATGGGCATCCTGGAACCGCTGCGCGAGCACGAGCGCGCCGTACGCCACCGCGCGGCGCGCCTGTACCGCTTCGATGAACAACGCTTCCAGGCGTTCAGCCGTCGCGGGTCGGTGTTTTCCCTGTAGCGGCGCCGGCGCGCCTGTGGGAGCGACTTCAGGCGCGATTCGTGCGGGATATCCATCGCGGCTGCAGCCGCTCCCACAATATTCTGCCATTGCTCCGAACAGGTGATTGCCGCCGTTGTCGGATTCTCAGTACAGTGTTCACGGGAGGCATGCACCATGGCGATGAACGTCGCGCAAAAGCTGATCCGGTCTCACCTGCTGTCCGGAGAAATGACCCCCGGCGAGGAAATCGGGCTGAAGATCGACCAGACCCTGACCCAGGACGCCACCGGCACCATGGTCATGCTGGAACTGGAGGCCATGGGGCTGGACCGGGTCAAGACCGAATTGTCCGCTCAGTACGTGGACCACAACATCGTCCAGGAGGACTTCAAGAACCCGGACGATCATCTGTTTCTGCAGAGCGCGTGCCAGCGCTTCGGCATCTGGTTCAGCCGTGCCGGCAACGGCGTGAGCCATCCCACGCACCAGCAGCGTTTCGGCGTGCCGGGCAAGACCATGGTCGGCTCCGACAGCCATACGCCGGCAGCCGGCTCGATGGGCATGCTGGCAATCGGCGCCGGCGGCCTGGAGGTCGCCCTGGCCATGGCCGGCGAGCCGTTTCACACGAAGATGCCCGAGATCTGGGGCGTGAAGCTGGTCGGGGAACTGCCGGACTGGGTGAGCGCCAAGGACGTCATCCTGGAGATGCTGCGCCGCCATGGCGTCAAGGGTGGCGTCGGCCGCATTGTCGAATATTACGGGCCCGGTCTCGACAACCTGTCGGCGATGGATCGGCATGTCATTGCCAACATGGGCGCGGAACTCGGTGCGACCACGACGGTATTTCCGTCGGATGACGAGGTGCGCCGTTTCATGCGTTCCGAAAAACGTGGCGATCAGTGGGTGGAATTGCTGGCGGACGAGGGTTGCGACTATGACGTGCACGAGACCATCAACCTCTCGGAACTGGTGCCGCTGATCGCCAGGCCTTCCAGCCCGGGCAATGTGGTGCCGGTTTCCGAGATTGCCGGCGAGCCCCTGAGCCAGGCCTACGTCGGCTCGTCCGCCAACCCCGGGTACCGCGATTTCGCCATTGCCGCCGAGATGGTCAAGGGACGCGCGGTCAGTCCGCTGGTTTCGTTCGATGTCAGCCCCACGTCGCGCTCCATACTGCAGACTCTCACCCGCGACGGGCGCCTTTTCCATCTGCTCGATGCCGGTGCGCGGCTGCACCAGGCGGGCTGCAACGGCTGCATCGGCATGGGCCAGGCACCGGCGAGCGACAGCAACAGCCTGCGCACGGTGCCGCGCAATTTCCCGGCCCGCTCCGGGACCCGCGACGACCGGGTTTTCCTGTGCAGCCCCGAAACCGCGACTGCCTCCGCGCTGAAAGGGGTGATCACCGATCCCCGCAGTCTGGACATGGAGTATCCGCGGGTGCGCGACCCTGACGATCCGGTGATCAATACCAGAAACCTCGCGGCGCCGCTGCCGCCGGAGGAAGCGCGCGGGATCGAATTGCGCAAGGGGCCCAACATCAAGTCGCTGCCGGAGTTCGAGCCGATCGCCGACCAATTCAGCCTGCCGGTGCTGCTCAAGATGGGCGATAACATTTCCACCGACGAGATCATGCCGGCCGGTACGCGGGTGCTGCCGTTTCGCAGCAATATTCCGCGAATCTCCGAGTTCTGTTTCGACGTGGTCGATGACAGTTACCATGACCGCGCCGTCAGCGCCGGTCCCCACGCCGTGGTGGCGGGGGAAAACTACGGCCAGGGTTCATCACGGGAGCATGCCGCACTGGCGCCGCGCTATGTCGGTCTGACGGTGGCGATCGCCAAGAACTTTGCCCGCATCCATTGGCAGAACCTGGTCAACTTTGGTGTGTTGCCGCTGACATTTGCAAATGTCGATGACTACGATGACCTGATGCAGGACGACGTGCTCGTGTTCGAGGGCGTCCGCCGGGCGGTCGAAAACGGCAATGCGCTGGAGGCCCGCATCGACGGGAAGGACAAGACGGTGAAGCTGGAGCACCAGCTTTCTTCGCGCCAGGTTGAGGTTCTTCTCGAGGGCGGCCTGATCAATTGGGTACGAGCGCGTCATTAGGCCTCTCGACGCGCCCCGGCGTTGCCCGGGGCGCAGCGATCGCGTAAAGTAGCGCCGCAACCCGAAAGGCTGATGGCTATTCTGGCGCAATCCGGCGTCGCCGTTCGCTCGTGCAGCGTAATCACACGGCGCCTTGTCTTGCACCAAAATGGCCATCGACGCAGCGTCGTGTGAAACGTCAACAGGCCCCAGGAGTCTGCACCGTAGAAGCGAATGGAATGAGGCGTTCCCGGTTCGAGGTAGAATCCGTGGTCGTTTGAGAAGCATAGTGGCGTGGCGACTATGTAACGCAAAGGAGCGCGGATTCCCCCAATGGGGGGTGCTCCGCCGCCCGTCTGGTTTCCACGGCGCAGAGTCCCGGGTCGGGTTCGATCAGCCAGTGCAACGGAGGGACTGAACATGAGCGAACTCAGGATCTATCCCGAGGACGGAAGCGGATCGCCGCGGATTCTGAACGACCCGGACGAGATCGCGCAGCGGCTCGATGCCATCGGTGTGCTGTTCGAACGCTGGGCTGTGCGGCATGAGCTGGATGGCGATGCCGGGCAGGACGAGATCATCGAGGCCTATCGGCAGGACATCGACCGGCTGATGCAGCGTTATGGCTTCCGGTCGCTCGACGTCGTCAGTTTTTCGCCCGAGCATCCCAAAAAGGATACGTTGCGGCGCAAATTCCTGCAGGAACATACCCACAGCGACTTCGAGATGCGCTTTTTCGTGGCCGGAGAGGCGCTGTTCTACCTGCGCAAGCACGACCATGTCTATGGCCTGCTGTGCACTCGTGGCGACCTCATCAGCATTCCGACCGACATCACGCACTGGTTCGACATGGGCGAGCAGCCGCGCCTGACCGCGATCCGCCTGTTCCGCGAAGACGGCGGCGGCGCGTCGCACTTCACCGGCGATCCGATCTCGGAGCGGTTCCCGAGCCTGGAGGAAACGGCTGGCGGGGGTGGCCTGTGAGGCGGCCGCTCCCACCAGAGATAGGTGGTCAGCTGAAGTACTGGCGCCAGTTGTAGGCCGGATCGCCGATGACCAGAAAATCCGGGTTCAGCAGTGACTCCCGGGTGTTGTAGCGCAGCGGCTCGAATGCGGTGTTGGTGACCTGCCCGCCGGCCTGCTCCAGAACGCACTGACCGGCGGCGGTATCCCATTCCGATGTCGGCCCCAGCCGTGGATAGAAGTCGGCCTCGCCTTCCGCGATCAGACAGAACTTGAGAGAACTGCCGATGGTCATCGGCACGTAATTGCGCATCCGCGCCAGAAACTGCCGCTGCCGCTCGTTATGGTGGGAGCGGCTGACCAGAATGCGGCCCGGCCGCGCGTCCGGCATGCGCCGGCTGTGGATGCGCCGTGCCGGTGTTTCACCGACCTGCTTCCAGGCGCCTTCGCCGCACGCCGCGCTGTAGGTCAGATCCAGCGCCGGGGCATGCACGACCGACAGTACCGGCACGCCGGCTTCGATCAGGGCGATGTTGACGGTGAATTCACCATTGCGCTTGACGAATTCGCGCGTGCCGTCGAGGGGGTCGATCAGCCAGTAGCGCTGCCAGCGCCGACGTTCGGCGAAGGAGATTTCGACGCCTTCTTCCGACAGGCGCGGAATACTCTCGTCCAGGCGCGCCAGACCGGCCATGATGCAGCGGTTGGCCGCCAGGTCCGCCTCCGTCAGCGGGGAGTCGTCATCCTTGTGCTGCACCGCGAAGCCCTTGCGGTAGATGCGCATGATTTCGCGCCCCGCCGCCTTCGACAGGTCGATCAGTGGCTCGCGCCACCGCTCCAGCGCCGTCATTGCTTGTCCTGTGCGGGTCCGGTAGCCGACGCGCGGCGGCGCCGGTGGCGTCCGCCACGCCGGTCGGGGCGGCCCTTGCCGCTGGCGCCGCGAACACGCTTGGCCTGGGTCTGCCGCGGTGGCGGAGTCGGCTTGACCAGCAGATCCGGTTCCGCAACCTCGGCCGGAATCTTGTGGCCGATGTAATCCTGGATCGCCGGCAGGGAGTAGACGTAGGTTTCGCAGCACAGGCTGATCGCATCGCCGGCTGCGCCGGCGCGTGCGGTACGGCCGATGCGGTGGACGTAGTCCTGCGCGTCCTGCGGCAGATCGAAGTTGAAGACGTGAGTGACGTCGGGGATGTGCAGCCCGCGTGCCGCCACGTCGGTGGCGACCAGGGTCGGCAGCTTGCCGCCGCGAAACTCCTTCAGCAGACGCAGTCGCTTCGACTGCGGCACATCGCCCGAGAGTACCGCGGCCGGGTGCTCGTTGGCGTTCAGATAAGCCTGTACGCGGTCGGCTACCCGTTTGGTATTGACGAAAATCAGCGCGCGTTCCGGTTCGATTCGCCCCATCAGTCCGAGCAGCAGCGGAATCTTCTGATCGTTGGCGACGTGATACAGGCTTTCGCGAACCCGCTCCGCGGTCACGCCCTCGCTTTCGATGCGCACCAGCTGGGGGTTGTTCATGTGCTCGTAGGCCAGTTCCAGCACGCGGTACGAGAGAGTGGCCGAAAACAGCATGTTGAGGCGCTCGTCCGCCGCTGGCATGCGCCGCAGCAGGTAGCGGATGTCCTTGATGAAGCCGAGGTCGAACATGCGGTCGGCTTCGTCCAGAACGGCTACCTGTAACGCCCGCAGATCGAATACCTTCTGCTTGTAGTAGTCGATCAGCCGTCCGGGGGTGCCGATCAATATGTCGATGCCGGCTTCGATGTGCTCGCGCTGGCTGACGTAGCCGGTGCCGCCGAATGCGAGCCCGAGCCGAATGCCGGTGTCGCTGCCCAGCGCGAGCGCATCCGTGTGGATCTGCACTGCCAGCTCGCGGGTCGGCGCGACGATGAGCGCGCGTGGCCGGGCGCGGCCATCGTCGCTCCCGGCTGGGCGCTCGGATTCGAGCAGCCGGTGCATGGTGGCGAGCAGGAACGCGGCGGTCTTGCCGGTACCGGTCTGTGCCTGGCCGGCGACGTCGAGCCCTTGCAGCGCCAGCGGAAGCGTCTGGGCCTGAATCGGCGTACAGTTGCGGAAACCGGCTGCGGCAAGGCCGCCCAGCAGGCGTGGATGCAGCCCGAGGGAATCGAGCGCGATGTCCGTTAGATGGTGTTGTTCACTCATAAGTCGATGATACTCAGGGGCGGGCGTCCAATGCGCCCGGAACCCGGGCTTGCCCAGGCTTGAAAAATAGGTGAAGATAGGCTGAAATGAATGCTCGCGGCCTTCGACAGCCGGACCCGGCTACCGTTCGAGTCTATCCCGACCTTTGTCAGTCAGTGCCGGCGCCGAAATTCGTCTTGCACCGATCCGGTGGACAATAATAACAGGCTCTTGTTTGTTACGGCGAGCGCCCCCATTTGAATTCTGGCGGCGTGCTGGCCCTCGACAATGACAGCGAGCAGGGCGGACAGGCAAGTCCCGACGATGCGGAGCAGGGCTGATCCGCCGCCGGTTTTCCCTACGAACCAGTATATGTCTCCCGGCAGCGGAGGATTTGATCGATGAGTAACGATATAGCGGCCATCACGGACGACACGTTCGAGGATGAGGTCCTGAAGTCGGATGTCCCGGTGTTGCTGGATTACTGGGCCGAATGGTGCGGCCCGTGCAAGATGATGGCGCCGGTGCTCGACGATGTGGCCGGAGATTACAGCGGACGGTTGAAAATCGCCAAGCTGAATATTGACGAGAACCCCAAAACCCCGCCAAAATTCGGTATCCGTGGTATTCCGACGCTCATGCTCTTCAAGGGCGGCCAGGTTGAGGCGACCAAGGTCGGCGCCATTTCGAAATCGCAGTTGACGACCTTCCTGGATGAACATCTGTAAAGTGAGCCATAAGTCGGGCCGGGCGCCTCTCCCGGTCCGGCGCCATACCTAGAAAGCAGTCGCATCCTCTTAAGCAAGCGAATTTTCAGCGGTTCCCCGGCTGTACCGGTGTACTCCCTAAATTGATCCCTGTCTCTGGATAACCCTCAAGTGTCCCAACAAGTAACTGAGCAAACCTATGTAATGAATCTCACCGAACTCAAGCGCAAGAGCGCCACTGAGTTGCTGGATATCGCCCAGGGCCTGAAGCTGGAGGGGACGTCGCGCGCGCGCAAGCAGGACGTGATCTTCTCCATCCTCAAGGCGCAGGCGAAAAACGGTGAGAAAATCTATGGCGACGGCGTGCTGGAGATTCTGCAGGATGGCTTCGGCTTCCTGCGCTCCGCCGACAGCTCGTATCTGGCCGGGCCGGACGATATCTACGTCTCGCCAAGCCAGATCCGGCGCTTCAACCTGCGCACCGGCGATACCATCTCCGGGCGCATCCGTCCGCCCAAGGACAGCGAGCGCTATTTCGCGCTGCTCAAGGTCGACCAGATCAACTTCGAAGATCCGGAAGCCTCGCGCAACAAGGTGCTGTTCGAGAACCTGACACCACTGTTCCCGCAGGAGCGGCTGCAGATGGAGCGCGGCAACGGCAGTACCGAGGACATCACCGCGCGGGTGATCGATCTGGTGGCGCCGGTGGGCAAGGGGCAGCGCGGACTCATCGTTTCGCCGCCCAAGGCCGGCAAGACCATGATGCTGCAGAACATCGCCCAGAGCATCACCTCCAACTACCCCGAGTGCTACATGATCGTGCTGCTGATCGACGAGCGCCCGGAGGAAGTCACCGAGATGGATCGCTCGGTACGCGGCGAGGTGGTGTCGTCGACGTTCGACGAGCCGGCACAGCGCCACGTGCAGGTGGCGGAGATGGTGATCGAGAAGGCCAAGCGCCTGGTGGAACACAAGCGCGACGTGGTCATTCTGCTCGACTCCATCACCCGTCTGGCGCGCGCCTACAACACGGTGATCCCGAGTTCCGGCAAGGTGCTCACCGGCGGTGTCGATGCCAACGCGTTGCAGCGGCCGAAGCGCTTTTTCGGCGCGGCGCGGAACATCGAGGAGGGCGGCAGCCTCACGATCCTGGCGACGGCGCTGGTCGACACCGGCTCCAAGATGGACGAGGTGATCTACGAGGAGTTCAAGGGCACCGGCAACATGGAGCTGCACCTGGAGCGGCGCATCGCCGAGAAGCGCATCTACCCGGCCATCAACATCAACCGCTCCGGCACCCGGCGCGAGGAATACCTCACCGAGCCCGACGAGCTGCAGAAGATGTGGGTGCTGCGCAAGCTGCTCCACTCCATGGACGATCTGGGCGCGATGGAATTGCTCATCGACCGCATGAAGCAGACCAAGACCAACCTGGAATTCTTCGAGTCGATGAAGCGGTAAGGGCGCCTTTTTAACCGCGTCTGGCCCCCTCTCCCGCTGGCGGGAGAGGGCCGGGGAGAGGGTGGAATTTCGCGCCACTCCCTCTCCCTAACCCTCTCCCCCGAGGGGAGAGGGAACCGGCTTTTGGACCACGCGAGCCGCTCCTGCAGGAATCCTTCAATCGGCGCAGCCTGGTCAGCCCCGCTCGCGGGCAACGGCCCTCCAGCCGATGTCGCGCCGATAATGCACGTCCGCCCAGTCAATGCCGCGCACCACCGCATATGCTGCCGCCTGGGCTGCCGCCACGTCCTCACCGCGCGCGCAGGCGCAAAGCACACGTCCGCCGGCGGTGACGGGCCGGCCGTCATCGAGCCGCGTGCCGGCATGAAAGACCTTGGCGTCCGCTCCGATCTCCCGATCGAGACCGGTGATCACGTCCCCCTTGCGGTAGGCAGCCGGATAGCCGCCGGCCGACATGATCACGCCCAGTGCGGCGCGTGAGTCCCAGCGGGCCTCGACCTGATCGAGGCGGCCCTGCAGCGCGGCCTGGGCCAGTTCGTACAGATCCGATTCCAGGCGCATCAGAATCGGCTGCGTCTCCGGATCACCCAGGCGTACGTTGAATTCCAGTACCCTGGGCACGCCAGTCGGATCGATCATCACCCCGGCATACAGAAAACCACTGTAGCGCCGGCCTTCGGCCGCCAGTCCGCGGACTGCCGGCTCGATGATCTCGCGCACGATGCGGTTGTGGATCGCCGGTGTGACCACGGGCGCGGGCGAGTAGGCGCCCATGCCGCCGGTATTGGGGCCGCGGTCGCCGTCCAGCGCCGCCTTGTGATCCTGTGACGACGCCAGCGGCAGGATGTGCTCGCCGTCCACCAGCGCAATGAAGCTCGCTTCCTCGCCCTGGAGGAATTCCTCGATCAGCACGCGGCTGCCCGCGTCGCCCAGCGTGCGCTCACGCAGCATGGCATCGATTGCCGCGACGGCTTCCGATTCGCTGTGGGCAACGACGACGCCCTTGCCCGCTGCCAGGCCATCGGCCTTGACGACGATCGGGGCGCCGTGGGCACGCACCCAGGCTTGCGCTTGCGCAGCATCCGAGAATGCCGCCGCACGCGCGGTGGGGATGCGGTGACGTTCGAGAAAAGCCTTGGCGAATGCCTTGGATGCTTCCAGTTCCGCGGCGGCGGCGCTGGGCCCGAGACAGGGGATGTCGCGGCGGTCGAAGTGGTCGCGGATGCCGGCGGCCAGCGGCGCCTCGGGTCCGACGACGGTCAGTGCAACAGCGTTGTCCCGGGCGAAATCGGCGAGAGCGGTGATATTGTCGGCGGCGATCGGTACATTCGCTACCCGCGGCTCCAGCGCGGTGCCTGCATTGCCTGGTGCGACCCATACCTTGCCGACATGGGGCGACTGCGCCAGCTTCCACGCCAGGGCATGCTCGCGCCCGCCGCCGCCCACGACCATGACCGTATCAGCGGACATGGGGCGGCTCCGCCTGTATCATGGTTTGTCCGCAAGGCTGGATCGTCTGCATTTTGTGTCGGTGGGCTGTTCGTGGACGTCGGCGCCGAATCTTATCATGGCGCGCACTGCGGAAGCGGTTTCAGGGCCCGCCACTGGCATCCGGCCCCGTGGCATGACTGCCCAGCCGATACCATTCATTTGATTTTCGCGACGGAATCAATCGGGACTACCTATGCCAAGACGGGATCACGGGACCAAATCTGTTGTCCGTTTCTGTACCCGCCTCGCGCCCGGATTGTTGCTGACTGCGCTGCTCGCCGCGTGTGCCGCCGGGCCGACCGGACAGGCGCCACCTTCCGGGACCCGGTTGCCGGCCGCGCCCGCCACGGTCGCGGGCGATTACAGCCTCACGGCGATTGGCGGGAAGACGCTGCCGGTGACCGTGGCGGACCAGAACGGGTGCGACACGCAAATCGATGGTGGTGAACTCAGGCTGCGCAGGGAAGGCACGTTCGAGCTCACCCGCACCCGCAGCCGCAGTTGCGACGGCATCGTGGTCGCGCGCACGGTGGCGCGAGGCAAGGGCGTTTACGGTGGCAGCGCCGCCGCGCTGACCCTGCGGGCCGACAGCGGCGGGCTGTTCCGAAGCGCGGGCGCCACTGTGGAGGGTACCAGCCTCACGCTGCATCCGGCCAAGGGCAATACGGCGTGGACATTCGAGCGCCGGCGTTGATCGGGTACGCCGCGCAAAACTAGAGACTGAAGAGAACCGGACATGAGCAAAGCCTTGATTCTCGTGGATATCCAGAACGATTTCATGCCTGGTGGCGCGCTCGCCGTTGCCGGCGGGGACGCTATCGTGCCCATCGCCAATCAGATGCAGCCGGCATTCGAGCGGGTGGTGGCGACTCAGGACTGGCATCCGCCGGGTCATGCGAGTTTCGCGAGCCGGTACCCGGGGCGTGCGCCGTTCGACGTCATCGATCTCGACGGTTTCCGGCAAACCCTGTGGCCGGATCACTGCGTGCAGAATACGGAGGGCGCCGAACTGGTGTCCGCATTGGACACCGATCGCATCGAGCAGGTGTTTCGCAAGGGCGATGATCCGCGCATCGACAGCTACAGTGGCTTCTTCGACAACGATCATCGCCGCGCGACCGGCCTGGGCGATTACCTGCGCGATCGTGGCGTCACTGAAGTCACCATCGCTGGCCTCGCCGCGGACGTTTGCGTGCTGTACACGGCACTCGATGCGCGGCGCCTGGGTTTTTCCACCCGCGTGGTCGAGGATGCCACCCGCGCGGTGGTCCCCGCCGACTGGGAGCGCGCCCGGACCCGCCTGCGCGAAGCGGGTGTAGCCATCGTTTCCAGCACCGAACTGCGGGAGCATTGAGCGGTGACGGAACGGGTGCTGTATGAAGGGGAGTTCCTGCGTCTGCTGTCACGCGACCGTTGGGAATACGTGGAGCGGTCCAACGCGCCCCGCGGAGCGGTGGTCATCATTGCCGTCACCGATGACGACCGCCTGCTGCTGGTGGAGCAGCTGCGGGTGCCCGTGGGCAGGACCGTGGTCGAGCTGCCGGCCGGACTGGTGGGCGATGTGAGCGGCGCCGAGTCGGAATCGCTGGCGACCGCCGCGGCACGCGAGCTGGAAGAGGAAACCGGCTACCGGCCGGAGCGTCTGGAGCTGCTGCTGGAGGGGCCGCCGTCGCCGGGTCTGGCCAACGAACACATGCATTTCTTTCGGGCTTTCGACCTGACACGCACGGGTGCCGGTGGCGGCGACGATACCGAAGACATCACGGTACATGCGGTGCCCCTGCGTGAAGTGGATGCGTGGCTGGCGGACCGGCGTGCCGCCGGTCACCTGGTCGATCCGAAAGTCTACGCCGGCTTGTATTTTTTGCGCCCCTCTCCCTGACCCTCTCCCCGGTGGGGAGCGGGGATTCGTGTGGGAGTCTCTATTGTTCCCGGCCAAGGCTGCTGGACACTGTTGAGCTGCCTTCCATTCCCGCTGACGGGAGAGGATGGTGTTTCACGCCCCCTCTCGCGCTTGCGGGAGAGGGCAGGCGAGTGGGTATGAAATTGTGGGAGCGGCGCCAGCCGCGATGCCTCAACCCGCCTCGGCCCTTCTGATGGAGGCGACGATTTCCTCGCGCGCGGCGGCGGCGCCTCGCCACTCGTCGATCCTGACCCACTTGCCGTCCTCGAGATCCTTGTAGTGCTCGAAAAAGTGGGCGATCTGGTGCTTGAGGTATGCGGGCACGTCGTCCAGATCGATTGCGTCGGCGTACAGGTTGTTGCTGATCTTGTCCGCCGGCACGGCGAGAATCTTCGCGTCCTGTCCCTTCTCGTCACTCATGGCGAGCATCGCCACCGGCCGGCAGCGGATCATGGAGCCGGGTTGCACCGGGTAGGGCGTCCATACCAGCACATCCACCGGATCGCCGTCATCGCTCAGGGTGTGCGGCACATATCCGTAGTTGCACGGATAGAACATGGCCGTGTTCATGAACCGGTCCACGGTCAACATGCCGGTTTCCTTGTCGATTTCGTATTTTACCGGGTGCGCGTTCTGTGCGATCTCGATGACGACATTGACTTCTTCCGGCGCGTTTTTGCCGGCGGTGAGTGCGTCGATTGCCATGGTGGCTCCTTGTGCTCGATGTGATGCTTCTTTCCCGCAAGCGGGGAAGGGAATTTTAGGGAAACTGAGCGGCGCAAGCCGCGATTACCGGCGAAATCCTCGCGTATGGCTGATTCGGCCGCTCGTCATTGCCACTCCCGCGAAAGCGGGAATGGCGTCGGAAGGGAAAGCGCGGATGGGTCGCCTGGCTGGAATCATTGAATCGTCTGGAAAAACCGTATGTCCTGTACTAACCGACCTGAAATTCGCGCCCGGTTTTCTTCTCCACCGCGATGTTTTGCAGCCGTACGTATTGCGGCAGGCCGTCCGCGCCGTAGGGCGGGTAGTCCTCGCCCTGGATCAATGGCGCCAGGTAGCGCCGCGCCGCATCCGTGATGCCGAACCCGTCGCCGGTAATGTAATCGGCCGGCAGCCCTCGCTCCACGTTGGCCACCTCGGCCAGCGCCACCGCATCGATCGACCAGCGATAGGGCTCGTCCGATTCGCGCTTGATGATCGGCATCACTGCGTTGCGTCCCTCCAGGGCGAATTCCACCGCCGCCCGGCCCACCGCGTAGGCCTGCTCGACATCGGTTTTCGACGCGATATGGCGTGCCGAGCGCTGCAGATAGTCGGCAACCGCCCAATGATACTTGAAACCGGTGTCTTCCCTGACAATTTCTGCCAGCCGCGGTGCCACACCGCCGAGTTGCGCGTGGCCGAAGGCGTCGTATGTTCCCGTCTCGGCCAGCAGTTTGCCGTCGGCATCGCTCAGCCCTTCGGACGCGACCACGACGCAGTACTCGTGGTCGGCGACCGCCTGGCGAACGCGTTCGCTGAACCGCGCGCGGTCGAAGGCCACTTCCGGAAACAGGATGATGTGCGGTGGCTCACCCGGCTGCGTGGCGGCGAGGCCGCCGGCGGCCGCGATCCATCCGGCGTGACGGCCCATCACTTCGAGGATGAACACCTTGGTGGATGTCCTGGCCATCGATGCCACGTCGAAGCCGGCTTCGAGTGTGGAGACCGCCACGTATTTCGCGACCGAACCGAATCCGGGACAGACATCGGTGAACGGCAGATCGTTGTCGACCGTCTTGGGAATGCCGATGCAGGTGATGGGGTAGCCCATGGATTCGCCGAGTTGCGAAACCTTGTGCGCGGTGTCCTGCGAATCGCCGCCGCCGTTGTAGAAGAAGTAGCCGATGCCGTGTGCCTTGAAGACTTCGATCAGGCGCTCGTATTCGGCGCGGTTGCGGTCCAGGCCCTTGAGCTTGTAGCGGCAGGAGCCGAACGCGCCCGCCGGGGTGTGACGCAATGCCGCAATGGCGGCGTCGCTCTCGCGGCTGGTGTCGATCAGATCTTCCGCAAGCGCGCCGATGATGCCATTGCGTCCGGCGTATACGGTACCGATCCGGTCGCGATTGCGGCGCGCCGTTTCCAGCACTCCGCACGCACTGGCGTTGATGACGGCGGTTACGCCGCCGGACTGCGCATAGAAAGCGTTGTTCGCGGTCATGTCGTCACCTTTGTGTTCGTTACCTCGGTGTCTGCGCGGGCCCGGGTCTCTTCGGCGGGACGATTGCCGGCATGTCGCGTTATAATCGCGGCCGGATCGGCTTCCACGTTGGCGGTTTGCGTATGTCCCGTGCCCCGGATCGACAAGAATTTCCGGGTGCCCTGTGTTGAAGAGGACACCACCGCGGCGCAGGTAGCCCGAGCGGGAAAACCTGCGGAAGAATACTGGAAAACCGCGCGCGATCCCAATTATGACACTATGCCGCATGTTTTTCGTTGACGCGCACGGGACCAGAAGATAACGTTATTGGCGTGTCGCTTGCGGGTCATTGCGGTTGCCTGGATGCTCCGGGCCCAGCTGTGTGCAGGGATCGCGGCGGTCTTTCCGGATGCAACACCCATTTCAGAACGAGAGGCAATCGTAGTCATGCGAATTGTGCTGCTTGGCGCACCGGGCTCGGGGAAGGGTACTCAGGCCAGGAAACTCATGGACAAATACGCCGTCCCGCAGGTCTCCACGGGGGATTTGCTGCGCGCGGCGGTGGCCGCGGATACCGAGCTCGGACGGCAGGCCAGGCAGGCGATGGACCGGGGCGATCTGGTGGCGGACGACATCGTGGTGGGCATGATCCGCGAGCGTCTGCAAGAGCCGGACAGCCGCGTCGGCTTCGTGCTCGACGGCTTTCCGCGCAGCCATGCGCAGGCGGTGGCACTGGACGGGATGCTGGATGAGCTCGGCAAGCCGGTGGAAACCGCACTGTTGATCCAGGTCGATGAAGACGCGCTGTTCAAACGCCTGTCCGGGCGCCGCGTCTGCCGCAAGTGCGGGCACATGTTCAATGTCTATTACAACCCGCCACGCGTGGAGGGCCTCTGCGACGTGTGCGGCAGCGAACTGTATCAGCGCGACGACGACAATGAAGGCGTCATCGCCAACCGGCTGCGTGTCTACCAGGAGCAGACTCGCCCGGTGATCGAGTATTACCGCGACCAGTCCAAACTGGCGACGGTCGATGGCGAGGGGAGCATGAACGAGGTGTTCGACCGTATCGTGCGGGAGCTGCCGGCCTAGCCGCTCCCAGCCGCTATCCGGCGAGCAGACTCTCGTCGATCAGATCGCACAGGCAGTGCAGGAAGAGCAGATGCACCTCCTGGATGCGGGCGGTGACATCATGCGCCACACGCAATTCCACGTCACCCGTCCGCAATGTCGCCGCAACCTCGCCACCATCGCGCCCGGTCAGGGCAACGACGCGCATGCCGACCGCGTGAGCGGCCTGCAGCGCGACCACCACGCTGGCCGAGTTGCCGCTGGTGCTGATGGCCATGAGCACATCGCCCGGGCGGCCCAGCGCGGTCACCTGCTTCGAAAAGACCTGGGCGTATTCGTAGTCGTTTGAAATCGAAGTCAGGATGGAGCTGTCGGTGGTGAGCGCCACGGCCGCCAGTGGCGCGCGCTCGCGCTCGAAGCGGTTCACCAGTTCGGCCGCAAAATGCTGTGCATCCGCCGCGGACCCGCCGTTGCCGCAACTGAGTATTTTTCCACCGTCGCGCAGGCAGCGCGTCATCGTCGTCGCGGCGCTCACGATGTGATCGCCCATCGCCGCCAGGGTATCGCGCTTGGCGCGAATGCTTTGCTCGAAGTGTCCGCTGACACGATCAGCCAGATTCAAAGTCGACCCCTCCCTCGATCTTCAGGACCATGTTACGGGGGCGGCGCGAGTATTTACCACGCCGCCCGAAACGCATCCTGAATCCACTCCAGATCATCGTCATCGATGCCGACCACATCGAAGCGCACCGGTCGCCGCGCCAGCTCCGGGCGCGCCATCAGCAGATGGCGGGTCGCGGCGATGATGCGGCGCTGCTTCGGCACGGTGACGCTGGCAGCGGCGCGGCCGAAATCTCCGCGCTTGCGCACGCGGACCTCGACGACGGCCACGCTGCCCGCGTGATCCATGACCAGGTCCAGTTCACCCAGACGGCAGCGGTAGTTGCGCGCGATCGTGCGCAGCCCCGCCGCCTTCAGGTGTTCCTGTGCACGCTGCTCGCCGGACCGGCCTCGACGATGACGCAAAGGCAGTGTCATTGCCGGGCCGCCACCGGTGCGCTGGACGCCTGCTCGTCGAGCAGCTGTGGTTTTCCGTTCCGGAATTCAGCACAGACAAGATGACGGCGAATGCGATACGCGCCCTGATCGCTCAGCGAGAGCGTGCCCGTTACCGTCCCCGGGACGCTTTCCCGCGACAAGGCGTTTGCCGCGATCAGAGTGCTCAGGCGATAGGCGTCGTAGCCCAGCGCGAACAGGCGCGGCTGGGCCTGCAGGAGCTGCGGCCACAGTGTTTCCGCCCGCTTGCGCAGGTTGGCGATGTCGCCGCTCTGGTCCAGGGTCCAGGGCATGTCGCAGAAGCGAACGCCATCCATATCGCTGTCGTGGCGCGGATCGGGCTGCCCCGTATAGATCGACGAGATGGCGTAGGTCGGAACCCGCGAGGCGTGATAAAAGCGCAGTTGTGGCCGTATCCGGCGTGCCTGTTCGGGCTGGGCTGCGAAAAAAATGAAATCCATGTCGTTGCGGCGCTCGGGATCGTAGGGCACCGCCGACGGGGCGAGGTTCGCCGGTTGCGTCTCTGGACGCTTTCTGCCGGTTTGCAGCAGATAGGTGATCGTCTGGCTGTAGTCGTCCTGGCCTGGATCATAGACCGCGTAATCCACCACGCTACCGCCCGCGGCGTCGAGAGCATCGCGGAAAGCCTGCAGGATTCGCTTGCCGCGGTCGCCCTGCGGCGTCAGCACCAGGGCGCGTTTCAGCCCCTTGCTGGCGGCCCGGCGCGCTACCTCCGCGGCTTCCTCCGCCGGCGACAGACCGAATTCGAAGAAGTCGGCCGGCGGATGTATGTGGCTTTCCGGGTAGTTCAGCGCCAATACCGGCGTGTTGCCGTCGGCGCTCAGCGCGAGCGCGTTCACGGCCGCCTTGGACAGGGGGCCGACAATGACGCGCGCGCCATCCGTGACCGCCTGGCGGTACAGTGCGGCGATCCCGTTGCCGTCACCGTTGCCGGGATAGATGCGCACCGGGAGCCGCGGTCCCTGTTGCTGATAATACGCATACAGAAAGCCGTCGCGCACAGCGGTCGCCGGCGCTCGCAAGCGCCCCTGCAATGGCAGAATTACCGCGATTTGGTTGCCCTGGGCGCCTGTTATCGCCTCCTTGCCGTGCGGCGGCGCGGGCCTGGCGGGCTGCTCCGGAGGCGCCTGGGCACCACCGGGAGGGGGTTGTTGTTCCGGGCGCGGTGCGGCACAGGCCGCCAGCAGCAGGGCGAACAGGCAGAGGAGAAACGGTTTAGACATAGGCGAGCGGCAATTGTGAGCTTCCGGAATCCGGCCGTCCTGCTGACGACGCGCCTGCATACCTTACCCTATGCCAGCGGTTCTTACACAGTAGTAGAAAGCCGCCTGGTCCGGGAGGCTTGGGTGGAATGGCCCTGGTCGCAAGTGTGGTTTTCATCGCGGCTGGATCGCTTCCACATTCGCAGTGCGGGGCCGGCGCAAGCCGCGGTCAGATTGCTGCAAACGAGGAGTGGGCAACGCCGCCATGTATCATTCACGGACAGGCTCTTACTCGCATGGGCGAAGTCAGCATGGAAACCGCAGGGCAAGGCGCCACGGTGGCCGCGGGTACGCTGTTCGTGGTGGCGACTCCGATTGGCAACCTCGACGACCTCAGCGCGCGTGCGCGCCGCGTTCTCGCGGAGGTCGATCTGATCGCCGCGGAGGATACGCGGCATAGTGCGCGCCTGTTGTCGCATTACGGCATCGCGACCCGATGCGTACCCCTGCACGGGCACAACGAAACACGGGTAGCGCCGAGACTCGTCGCCCGCCTGCTTGAAGGTTCCGCGATAGCGCTGGTTTCGGATGCCGGCACGCCACTGCTCAGCGATCCCGGATTCGAACTGGTGCGTGCCGCGCGCGCGGCCGGTGTGGCGGTGGTGCCGGTGCCCGGGCCGAGCGCGCTGCTCGCTGCGCTGTCGGTGGCCGGGCTGCCTGCGGAGCGCTTCGTGTTCGAGGGCTTCCTGCCCGCCAGAAGCGGTGCGCGCCGACACCGGCTGGAGGCGCTGCGCGATGAGTCCCGCACCCTGGTGTTGTTCGAGGCGCCGCACCGGATCGAAGCCTGTCTGGCGGATCTGGTGGACGTGTTCGGGCCTGATCGCCCGGCGGCCGCAGCTCGCGAGCTGACCAAGATCCACGAGGAAGTGATCTCCGGCACGCTGGCCGGACTTGCTGCTGCCTTTGCCGGCGCCAGCGACCGTCGCCGCGGCGAATTCGTGCTCGTGATCGGCGGCGCCACGGTGCCGGAGGATGCCACCGCAGCCGCCGTGGATTCGGATCGGTTGCTGCGCCTGCTGGTGCGCGAATTGCCGCTGAAAAAAGCTTCCGCAATCGTCGCCGAGGCGACCGGGCAGAAGAAGAACGCCGTCTACGCGCGCGCGCTGGCACTGCGCGAAGCGGGAGTTGGGCGCTCGCCATGTTAAAATAATACCCGGGAGTCGGCCGGGCAGTCGCTGCCTCGTCGTTGTGCGAGGCAGAGGAAAGTCCGGGCTCCGCAGGACAGGACGCCAGGTAACGCCTGGGGGGCGCGAGCCCACGGAAAGTGCCACAGAAAACATACCGCCCAGCACCTATTTTTGCCGACAATGTCGGCTTCCCACAGCAACATGTGTGTGGCAGCGATGTCGCAGCACGCGCTGGCGGTGAAGAAATAGGTGCTGGGTAAGGGTGAAATGGTGCGGTAAGAGCGCACCGCGCCGGCGGTAACGCCGGTGGCAGGGTAAACCCCGTCCGGAGCAAGACCAAATAGGGGAGCACGGCGCACCGCGCCGACATGTTGTCCGCATGGCTCCCGGGTAGGTCGCTGGAGGTGCGCGGCGACGCGCATTCGAGATGAATGACTGCTCTTGACAGAACCCGGCTTACAGGCCGGCTCCCACTTTACTCCCCACTCCCCACTGACGGCCTAACCACAAAGGTCTTGGCAAGGCTATACCGTTCGTCGGATTTCCGATACCGTATGTCGCGCCGCCGCGCGGGAAACCGCCCGCCCGCTCTCTTTATAATGTGAAAGTTGTTTCTTAGTTTATTACTCTACCACTTTGTTTAATTGAAGTTTTACCGATCCTCGACAAAGCTCAAATTCGGCATTTAAGTCTCTGTTTCAGCATCCGTTTTTAAGCCTGTGCAGCATCTGCTCCTTGCTTGACAGGGGTATGGGCCGACCCTATAGTGCCGCGAAATGGTTTTTTGTGGTGAATAGTGGGGCAAGGCCTCAAACGGGGGGGTAGTGTTCAGAGGCGCCAGTCTGCTGACCGTAGACGCCAAGGGCCGCGTAGCCATTCCAGCGCGGCATCGGCAGACATTGGCGGATACCTGCGAGGGTCAGATGGTGATGACCGTCGACAAGGATCGATGCCTGCTTCTGTATCCACTGCCCACCTGGCTTGAAATCGAGAAGAAGCTGCAGGCGTTGCCGGCGTATAACCCAAGCACGCGAAAACTGCAGCGTTTTCTGGTCGGACACGCCACCGAACTGGAGATGGACAAGCAGGGGCGCTTGCTGTTGCCACCGGTCCTGCGCGATTTCGCAAGCATCGACCGGCGCGCGATGCTGGTGGGACAAGTCAACAAGTTCGAGCTGTGGGACGAAGCCGCATGGAACGAGCAATGGATCGAACCCCCTGACGACATTGCTCTGCCCGAGGGCTTCGAGGCTCTCACCATCTGACGATCGTAGCCGTGGCGACAGAGGTCGCCGCACAAGAAGCAACAAAGGCCCTGACGGGCTTGTCAACAATCACCCACGGGGCCGCGTGGTGGTCAAAAGATGCGGCCGGCCAAGGCGCGAGGAGTGAAGTCTGGTGCTTCCAAACGAACGACGGGCAATGCTGGCTGGCCGTGTTTTGGACCACCACCCGCCGGCACGGCTTCGCAGGTGATTGCTGACGGGCTCTGGGTCCCACTGGTGGTGCGTAATGACTGCTCTGTCGCTTGCAACGGTCCGACAGGTTCCGCCCGGCACTCGGGGCCCTGGCTGGCGGGCGCTCGCGATTGATTTGCCCATGACGGCGTCGCACACCCCGGTTTTGCTGGATCAGGTCCTGGACGCGCTTGCCGTTCGCCCAGGAGGCATCTATGTCGATGCGACTTTCGGTCGTGGCGGTCACAGCGCGGCGATGGTCGATCGGCTGGGTGGCGACGGCCGCCTCATCGCCCTGGATCGCGATCCCGAAGCCTGCGCCGAGGCCCGGCGCCGGTTTGGCGACGATGGGCGCGTCAGTGTCCACCATGCCAATTTCGCCGATCTCGGCGAGGTGCTGGAAAAGGCCGGCGCCCGCGGCCGGGTGGACGGGCTGCTCATGGACCTGGGCGTGTCGTCGCCGCAACTGGACCAGGCCGCGCGCGGGTTCAGCTTTCGCCATGGCGGACCGCTCGACATGCGCATGGACCCGGGCACTGGCGTGAGCGCGGCGGCGTGGCTGGCGCGGGTCGACGAGGATGAGCTTGCGCGGGTACTGCGCGACTACGGTGAGGAGCGCCTGCATCGGCGCATTGCGCGCGCCATCGTGCGCGCCCGAAGCGAAGCCGCCATTGCGACCACGTCGCAGCTGGCGGAGATAGTGAGTGCCGCGGTGCCGCGCAGGCCGGGGCCACCGCCGCGCATTCATCCGGCAACGCGCACGTTCATGGCGTTGCGCATTTTCGTCAACGCAGAGCTGGACGCCCTGCGCGCGGCCTTGCCACAGGCCATCGACGCGCTTGCGCCGGGCGGACGCCTGGCAGTGATCGCCTTTCATTCGCTGGAGGATCGCATCGTCAAGCGTGAACTGCGTGCCGCCGCCCGGCCGTCGCCGCCGGATCCGCTGCGGCTGCTGCCGCCGCCGGCGGCGCGTCTCAGGCTGCTGGGGCGGGCTCGCCGGCCGGATGCGAGCGAGGCCGAGCGGAACCCGCGCGCGCGCAGCGCTGTCCTGCGTGTGGCCGAAAAGCTGGAGCCGGCCGGTGCGTAGCCTGTTTGTCGTCGTCGTGCTGACATCACTGGTGCTGGTGTCGGCCCTGGCCGTGATCGAGTTCAAGCATCAGAGCCGCACCCTGTACAACCAGTTGCAGGTGTTGCGCGTGGAGCGCGACCAGATGCAGACGGAATGGGCGCAGCTTCAACTGGAGGAAAGCGCGTGGGCAAATCGCGGCCGCGTTGAACACATCGCGCGCTCCCGGCTCGATATGCACGAGCCGACACAGTATTCCATCGTGGTTGTGAAGCAGTGAAAGACCGGACGAGAAAGAACAAGAAGCAGTCGCCCCCGTACGCCCGCTGGCGCGCCTGGCTGGTCCTGTCCGGCTTCGCGCTTTTTCTCGGCGGACTTGGCGCGCGCGCGGCGTACCTCCAGGTCATGCATCAGGACTTTCTCGCCGAGCAGGGCGCCATGCGCTTCGAGCGTACCGTGACCGTGCCGGCCGGGCGCGGCGCTCTGCGGGATCGCAATGGCGAGCCGCTGGCGCTGAGCGCACCGGTCGAGTCGGTGTGGGCAGTGCCGTCGGCGGTGCTGGATTCGCGGCACGATCTCGACGGTCTGGCGCAGCGCCTCAACATGACCGTGAAGGAATTGCGCAAGACGCTGGAATCGCACCGTGACCGGCAGTTTCTGTACCTGCGCCGGCACATGACACCGGCCGACGCCCGCCAGGTGATGGCGCTCGATGTGCCCGGCATCTTTCTGCAACGCGAATATCAGCGCTATTACCCGGCAGGGGAAGTGGCCGTCCAGCTCGTGGGCCTGACCGACATCGACGGCAACGGTCAGGAGGGGGCCGAACTCGAATTCAACAAGGCGCTAGACGGCACCCCGGGGAGCCGGCACGTCATCAAGGACCGCCTCGGGCGGGTGGTGGACGATCTGGCCGGTTACCAGCCCGCCAAACCCGGTCGGGACGTGTATCTCAGCATCGATATGCGCCTCCAGTACCTGACCTATCGCGAACTCAAGCGCGCAGTGGGCCATGAGCGCGCACGTGCAGGCATCGCCATAGTGCTGGATGCGCACACCGGCGAGGTGCTGGCCATGGCGAACCAGCCGAGCTGCAACCCGAACCGGCGCGAGAGCATCACTTCCGCCTGCCTGCGTAACCGCGCCGTCACCGACAACTTCGAGCCCGGCTCGACGATCAAGCCGCTGGTCGTCAGCGAGGCGCTGAACAGCGGCATGTTCCATCCCGGCGACACCATCGACACCGGCGACGGCCGTTTCCGCGTGGCTGACATGGTGGTACACGACCACCACGGTTACGGGGTTATCGACCTGGCGACAATCCTGCAGAAGTCGAGCAACATCGGTGCCGCCAAGATCGGGCTGGCCCTGGGCGCCAAGCGGTTGTGGACCGGCTTTCGGGATTTTGGCCTGGGGGAAATCACCGCGTCCGGCTTTCCGGGGGAAAGCCGCGGCAATCTGAGTTACTTCTTCGACTGGGGAAAGGTGAAGACGGCCACCTCCTCCTATGGGTACGGGCTGGCGGTCACTGCGCTGCAACTGGCACGCGCGTACGGAGCGCTCGCCGATGGTGGCGTAATGCACCCGGTCAGCCTGGTACGGCTGGACAAGCCGCCGATTGGCCACCGTATCCTGCCGCACGCGGTAGCGGCCCAGGTGCGTGAGTATCTGGAAGGCGTGGTGACGCCGGAAGGCACTGCCGGAGACGCGGCCATCGACGGCTATGACGTCGCCGGCAAGACCGGCACCGTGCGCAAGGTGGTGAACGGCCATTACGACCGCTTCAAGCACCGCGCCATTTTCGTGGGCATGATTCCGGCGGAGAATCCACGCCTGGTGGGCATCGTGGTGATCGACGAGCCGCGCGGCGCGCGCTACTACGGCGGGCTGGCGGCGGCGCCGGTTTTCGCCGGCATCATGCGTGGTGCGGCGCGCATCCTGCAGGTGGCCCCCGATGGCGACTCGGAGCGGGTCGTCGCGCGGGTCGAGGCGCAGGGGGGCAATCGCTCATGACCTATGCGTCCTCGGCCACCATTCCGGGTCGCTCGCTGTCGCAGCTGATGGCGGGGCTGGCACCGGCGCCCGAGCGTGATGTCACCGTTCTCGGTGTGGAAAGCGACAGCCGTTTCGTGCGCGCCGGCGATCTGTTTCTGGCGGCGCGTGGCGGCCGCCACCATGGCCTGGAGTTCATCGATCAGGCGCTGGAGCGGGGTGTTGCGGCGGTCGCCTGGGAGCCGGCCGCCGGCGTGCGCGCGCCGACCGGCATCGCGCCGGCGCTGAAGGTACCCGCGCTCGCCTCTCACGTGGGCGAGATCGCCGCCCGGTTTTTCGGCGATCCATCGGCGGCCCTGTTCAGCGTCGGTGTCACCGGCACCGACGGCAAGACTTCCTGCGCGCACATCATCTCCCAGGCGCTCGCCGCCGCCGGCACGCGCTGCGGCTATCTCGGCACCCTGGGGTACGGGTTTCCCGGCGGCCTGCGTCCGGCGAATCACACGACGCCCGACCCGGTGACCCTGCAACGCTGGCTCGCCGCCATGGTGCTCGCGGGCGGCGAGGCGGTGGTGGCGGAGGCGTCATCCCATGCGCTCGATCAGCGGCGCACCGCCGGCATTGCCTTCGACGTCGCGATTCTCACCAACATCGGCCGCGACCATCTCGACTACCACGGCACGCTGCAGTCTTACGCCCGCGCCAAGCGGCGCCTGTTCGATACGCCCGGCCTCGGCGCCGCGGTCATCAACGGAGACGACCGCACCGGACGCAGCTGGATCACGCGGATGACGCACATCGATCGCGTCATCGGCTACGGGTTCGGTGAGCCGGTCACGGCCCGCGCGGACGACTGGGTGCGCGGACACGACCTGGAGTTGCGACCGGACGGCCTCGGTCTGACGGTCGCCGCGCGCGGCGTGCGCACGCAACTGCGCACGCGCCTGCTGGGACGGTTCAACGCCTACAACCTCCTCGCCGCCTTCGCCACCTTGCTGGAGAAGGGCCTGACGCCGGACGATGCCGCGTCAGCGCTGTCCGAATCGAGCATCGTTCCGGGGCGCATGGAGGGCTTTCAGGGGGCGCAAGGCGGGCCGCTGGTTGTCGTCGATTATGCGCATACCCCGGGCGCGCTGGTCGGCGCACTGACGGCGCTGCGCGCGCATTGTCGCGGCCGCCTGTGCTGCGTGTTCGGCTGCGGCGGCGATCGCGATCGCGGCAAGCGCCCGCTGATGGCGGCGGCGGTGGAGGCGCATGCCGATTGCTTCATCATCACCGACGACAATCCGCGCTCCGAAGATCCGCAAAAAATCGTCAGCGACATGCTTTCCGGCCTCGATCCGGATACCGCCTATACCGTCGAGCACGATCGCGGGCGCGCGATTCGCGCAGCCATTGACGGCGCCACCGCCGGCGACGTGGTGCTGGTGGCCGGCAAGGGGCACGAAAAGGTTCAGATCGTGGGGGACGAGCATCTTCCGTTCAGCGATCGTCATTTCGTCGCTGAATGCCTTGGCCTGGATCTGAGCGCATGAACGGCCGCGCCCGCCCGCCGATGGATCGCCTCGCCACGCTGGCCGCGCGCGTTGGCGGCTCCTTGCAGGGTGCGGATGCCGGCTTCGCGGCGGTGTCCACCGACACCCGCAAGCTGACGCCCGGTGACTTGTTCGTGGCGCTGTCCGGGCCCAACTTCGACGGACACGAGTTCGTGCGCCGGGCCGCCTGCCTGGGCGCTGCCGGTGCGCTGGTTGCCAGGCCGATCGACCTGGCGCTGCCGCAGGTGCGGGTCGCAGACACCCTCACGGCGCTGCAAGCATATGCTGCCGCGCGCCGGCGCGATTTCGACCTGCCGGTGATCGCGGTGACCGGCAGCAACGGCAAGACCACGGTCAAGCAGATGCTCGCCGCCATCCTGCGAGCCAGCGGACCCGTGCTGGCGACCGAGGGCAACCTGAACAACCACATCGGTGTGCCGCTCACGCTGACGCGTCTGCGCAATGAGCATCGCTCGGCAGTGATCGAAATGGGCGCAAACCATGCCGGCGAGATCGAGCAGCTGGCGGCGCTGGCGGCCCCGACGGTGGGCGTCGTCACGCTGGCCGCGCCAGCGCATCTCGAAGGCTTCGGATCCGTTGAAGGGGTTGCGCGCGCCAAGGGCGAGCTGTTCGCGGCGCTGCCGCCGACGGGCACTGCCGTGATCAACGCGGACGACGCGTTCGCTCCCCTGTGGCGCGGGCTGGCGGCCGGGTGCCGGCGCGTCGAATTCGGTCTCGCGGCCGGTACCGACGTGAGCGCGCGCGCGGATTCGATCCGCCTGGACGAACTCGGACGGGCGGAATTCGAACTCGTCACTCCCGCGGGGTCGCGGCAGGTGCGACTGTCACTCCCCGGCCGGCATCAGGTAATGAATGCGCTTGCGGCCGCCGCCGCTGCAGGCGCGGCCGGGGCGGGTCCGGATGCGATTGTCGCCGGTCTCGCCGCCGCGCAGGCGGCGCCGGGCCGGCTCGCCTGGCAGCGGCGCGAGGATGGTGTCGCGGTGCTGGACGACAGTTACAACGCGAATCCGGCCTCGCTGTGCGCGGCGCTGGAACTGCTGTCGACGCATCCCGGCGAGCGCTGGCTGGTATTGGGAGACATGGCGGAATTGGGGACGGGGGCCGAGGCGGCCCATGCCGCTGCCGGCCGGCTGGCGAAGGCGTCGGGCGTGTCGCGGGTGTTTGCGCTGGGGCCGCTGAGCGCGGCCACCGTTGCGGCGTTCGGCGCCGGCGCCCGGCACTTCGATGAGGCCACCGAGTTGCTGCATGCGCTGCGGGCGGCGCTGGAGGCCGGCGTGGTACCGGGCATCCTCGTCAAGGGCTCGCGCAGCATGCGCATGGAGCGGGTGACGACAGCCCTGGCTGGCGTCGCCGGCAAACGGAAGGAGGCTTAGGCGTGCTGCTCTACCTTGCCGAATTCCTGTCCCGGTTCTACAGCGGCTTCAACGTGTTTCAGTACCTGACCCTGCGCGCCATCCTCGGTGTGCTGAGCGCGCTGGTGCTCTCGTTCATCTTCGGCCCGATCATGATTCGGCATCTCACGTTTCACCAGATCGGTCAGAACGTGCGTGACAACGGTCCGCAAACCCATCTGGTCAAGGCCGGGACGCCGACCATGGGCGGGACGCTGGTGATCCTGGTGGTCATCCTCAGCACGTTGCTGTGGGCGGATCTGGTCAACCGTTTCGTGTGGATCGCGCTGGGCGTGACGCTGGCGTTTGGCGTCATCGGTTTCGCCGACGACTACAAAAAGCTCAAGTTCGGCAACTCGCGGGGCCTGTCCGCCCGCGCCAAGTATGCCTGGCAGACCCTCGCCGGCCTGATCGCCGGGGCGGTGCTGTTCGCGACCGCGCGCGAAACGGCCGCGACGGCGCTGTTCGTGCCGTTTTTCAAGGAGGTGGCCATTCCGCTCGGCGGTGCGTTCATCGTCTGGGCCTATCTGGTGATCGTCGGCAGCAGCAACGCGGTCAATCTGACCGATGGCCTGGACGGGCTCGCGATCATGCCCTGTGTGCTGGTCGCCGCGGCCCTGGGTGTCTTCGCCTATGCCACCGGCAACATCAAGTTCGCCACCTACCTCGGTATCCCGTTTGTTCTCGGCGTCGGCGAACTGGCGGTGTTCTGCTCCGTGATCGTCGGTGCCGGACTGGGCTTTCTGTGGTTCAACAGCTATCCGGCCCAGGTGTTCATGGGCGACGTGGGTGCGCTGGCGCTGGGCGCCGCGCTTGGCGTGGTTGCGCTCGCGGTGCGTCAGGAACTGGTGCTGGTGATCATGGGCGGCGTGTTCGTTGCCGAAACGGTTTCGGTGATGCTGCAGGTCGGTTACTTCAAGCTGACCCGGCGGCGCATCTTCAAGATGGCGCCGCTGCACCATCATTTCGAACTCAAGGGCTGGCCGGAGCCCAAGATCATCGTGCGCTTCTGGATCGTCACCGTGATCCTGGTCCTGATCGGCCTGTCCACCCTGAAGGTGCGCTGAGATGTCCGCGATATCACCGACAGCGGCGCACACGATGAACGACTACGCGGGGCGGCGCTGGCTGGTGGTGGGCCTTGGCCCCACCGGCGCTTCCATGGTGCGGTTCCTGCGCGCGCGGGGCGCGCATGTCAGCGTGACCGACAGCCGTGCCCAGCCGCCTGCGGCTGCCGAGATCACGGCGGCGTTTCCGGATGTTGCGACCGCTTTCGGTGCCTTTGATGCGAGCAGTCTCGATGGTATCGAGGCCGTGGCTGTTTCGCCTGGCGTGCCCTTCTCGGTGCCGTTGCTGCGTACGGCGCGGGCGCGGAGCCTGCCGGTTGTCGGCGATCTGGAACTGTTCGCGCGCGCGATGCGCGAGCGCGGTGCGGGCGTTCGGGTGGCCGCGGTAACCGGCTCCAACGGCAAGAGCACCGTTACCAGCATGCTCGCCGCGATGGCGCGTGCGGCTGGCCTTGCCACCGCCGCCGGCGGCAATCTGGGCCCGCCGGCGCTGGATCTGCTGGGTGAGGAGGCCGAGCTGTTCGTCATCGAGGCATCCAGCTTTCAGCTGGAATCCACCGCCTCGCTGCGCACGGCCACCGCGGTGGTCCTGAACCTGAGCGCGGATCACATGGACCGGCATTCGTCGCTGGACGAATACGCAGCGCTGAAAGCCCGCATCTACATGGGCTGCGACCGTCCCGTGGTCAATCTGGACGACGAGCGTGTACGCGGGATGCCGGTGGAAACGGCGCCCGCCGATTTCACCCTTGCCGAACCCTGCGCGGGTCAGTACGGCGTGCGCCGTGATCGCAACGGCGAGCGGTGGCTCGCTTACGGCGAGACGCTGTTGCAGCCGGTTGCCGAACTGCGCATCCCGGGCCGGCACAATATCGCCAATGCACTCGCGGCCTGGGCCATGGGCGATGCCCTGGGCCTGCCGCATGCGGCCATGCGCTCGGCGCTGGCATCGTTCACCGGCCTGGCGCACCGCTGTCAGCAGATCGCGAAAATCAACGGTGTCGTCTGGTACGACGACTCCAAAGGCACCAACGTCGGGGCCACGCTGGCCGCGGTCGCGGGACTCGAGGGCCCGCTGGTGCTGCTCGCCGGTGGCGAGTCCAAGGGCGGCGATTTCCGTCCGCTGGCCCCGGTGTTGCGACGCAAGGCCCGCGCCGCCATCCTGTTCGGCCGTGACGCCGGGATCATCGCCGAGCATCTGGGTGATGCGGTGCCGCTGCAACGGGCCTCGGACATGCGCGACGCGGTCGTGCGCGCGGCGGCCGTAGCCCGTGCGGGCGACAGCGTTCTGCTTTCGCCCGGTTGTGCGAGTTTCGACATGTTTCGCAACTACGCGCACCGCGGCGAGCAGTTCGCGGCCGAAGTCAGGAGGCTGAGTCCGTGCCCGGCCTGACCATCTCACTGCCGAGCGCCCTGCGCGTGCAGCCGTCCGCCGCCGTGCTGCCGGACCGGGCGCTGCTGCTGTCGGCGCTGGCCCTGCTGCTGTTCGGGCTGGTGATGGTTGCCTCGGCTTCGGTGGCGATCGCCGAGCGCCAGACGGGGGAGACCTTCTATTACTTCTATCGTCAGCTTGCCTATGCGGGGATAGGTGTGACCGCCGCGGCGGGCATTTTCTTCGTGCCGCTGGCGGTGTGGCAGCGGCTTGGTCCGGCGCTGCTGGGGCTGGCGCTGATCCTGCTGCTGCTGGTGCTGATTCCCGGCATCGGGGATGCGGTGAACGGCGCGCGCCGCTGGATCGGGCTCGGCTCCGTGCAGATGCAGGTATCGGAGCCGGCACGCCTGGCTGTGGTCGTCTATCTGGCGGGCTATGTGGTGCGGCGACAGTCGCGCCTCGGCAGCCGCCTGTCCGGCCTGCTCATGCCCATGACGCTGGTTGCGCTGGCCGGCGGGCTGATGCTGCTGGAACCCGATTACGGTGCCGCGGCGCTGTTGCTCGCGGTCACCCTGATCATGGTGTTTCTGGCCGGTGCGCGGGTGCGTGATTTTCTCCTCATATTTCTTCTCGCCGGCAGCGTGCTCGCCCTGCTCGCGGTGTCGTCCCCGTACCGCATGCGTCGTCTGGTGAGCTTCATGAATCCGTGGGAGAACCCGTTCACCAGCGGTTTTCAGCTCGTGCAGTCGCTGATTGCCGTGGGGCGCGGACACTGGTTCGGCGTTGGTCTCGGCAACAGCGTGCAGAAGCTGCTGTATCTGCCGGAGGCGCATACGGACTTTCTGTTCGCGGTGCTCGCCGAGGAGTTCGGGCTGATGGGCAGTGTCGTGGTGCTGCTGCTGTTCACGATCGTATTGTGGCGCGGTTTCGCGATCGGTAGCCGCGCGCTGGCGGCGGGTCAGCCGTTCGGCGGCTATCTGGCCTACGGCCTCAGCAGCTGGTTTGCCTTGCAGGCCTACATCAACATCGCGGTGAACATGGGACTGCTGCCGACCAAGGGCCTGACCCTGCCGCTGATGAGCTACGGCGGCAGCAGCCTGGTGGTCATGTGCGCGGTCATCGCCCTGCTGCTGCGGGTGGACTGGGAAGTCCGGGGGGTGCGCCGATGAGAGTGATGATCATGGCGGGCGGCACTGGCGGTCATGTATTTCCGGCATTGGCGGTGGCGGCGGCGCTGGTCGAGCGCGGCGCCAGCGTGGTGTGGATGGGCACCCGGGCCGGCCTCGAAGCGCATCTGGTGCCGCGCGCCGGCTATCCGATCGAGTGGATCGATATCAGCGGCTTGCGGCGCAAGGGCTCGCTGGCGTGGCTGGCGGCCCCATTACGGCTGGCACGGGCACTGGTTCAGGCGCTGGGCGCGGTCAGGCGCCAGCGCCCGCAGGTGGTGCTGGGCATGGGGGGCTTCGTCTCCGGGCCTGGCGGCGTGGCGGCGCGGCTGGGTCGCCGGCCCCTGGTGATTCACGAACAGAACGCGCGCGCGGGTCTGACCAACCGCCTGCTGGCGCGCGTCGCCGACCGGGTGCTGGAGGCTTTCCCCGACACCTTCGCAGACTCCCGGCGGGCGATCGCGGTGGGAAATCCGGTGCGCGCCGAAATCGCGGCCTTGCCCGCTCCCGAACAGCGCTTTGCCGGGCGAACCGGTGCCGCGCGGATATTGGTGCTGGGCGGCAGCCAGGGCGCGCTGGCATTGAACTGCGTGGTGCCGGAGGCACTGGCGCGCCTGCCGCGCGAGCTCAAGCCGATGGTGTGGCATCAGGCCGGGCGCACCCTGCCCGAGGCCAAATCCGCCTATCAACGGCTCAAGCTCGATCTGACGCTGGAGGATTTTATCGACGATATGGCGCGCGCCTATGCATGGGCTGATCTGGTCATCTGCCGCGCTGGCGCGCTGACCGTGGCCGAACTGGCCGCGGCGGGTGTCGGGGCGATTCTGGTGCCCTATCCGTCCGCGGTGGACGACCATCAGGCCGTCAACGGGCGTTATCTGGAGGAGGCCGGCGCGGCGCACCTGGTGCGCCAGTCCGATCTGACCGGCGAGATGCTGGCGGGAATGCTCGCCGAGCTCCTCCCCGATCGTCCCGGCCTGCTGCGCATGGCGCAGGCGGCGCGTGCACGGGCCTGGCCGCACGCCACCGATCGCATCGTCGAATGCTGCCTGGAGGTTGCCCGTGGTTGATCCGGCCGGCATCGCTCAGCTCATGACCGCACCGATGGGTCGGGTGCGCCGGGTGCATCTGGTCGGCATCGGTGGCGCCGGCATGGCCGGTATTGCCGAAGTGCTGATCAATCTGGGCTATCAGGTTTCCGGCTCGGACCTGCGCGAGAGCACGGTGGTGGCGCGCCTGCGCGGGTTGGGTGCCCGCATTCACATTGGCCACGCGGCGGCACATTTGCGGGATGCGGACGTCGTCGTCACCTCCAGCGCCGTGAAGGCGGACAACGCCGAAGTGCGGGCGGCGCACGAGCGGCGCATGCCGGTCATTCCTCGCGCCGAGATGCTGGCCGAACTGATGCGCTTCCGCTACGGCATCGCCATTGCCGGCACGCATGGCAAGACGACGACCACCAGCCTCGTGGCAAGCGTGCTCGCGGAGGGCGGGCTGGATCCCACCTTTGTGGTGGGCGGCCGGGTGATCAGCGCAGGGACCAATGCGCGCCTCGGAGAGGGGCCGTATCTGGTGGCCGAGGCCGACGAGAGCGATGCCTCGTTTTTGCAGCTCACGCCGATGATGGCGGCCGTGACCAACATCGACGCCGATCACCTCGGAACCTACGACGGCGAGTTCGAGCGCCTGCGGGCGGCGTTTGTGGAGTTTCTCCAGCACCTGCCGTTCTACGGGCTGGCGGTGCTGTGCGTTGACGATCCGGTGGTGCGCGGGCTGGTGGCGGAAGTGGGCCGGCCGGTGCGCACTTACGGCTTCGATGCCGAGGCCGATCTGCGCGCTGTGGAAGTCCATGCCGATGGCCGCAGCACGCGGTTTCGCGTGCGCTTGCACGACGAGCCCGGCGTATGGGACATGCACCTCAATCTGCCCGGCCGTCACAACGTTCTCAATGCGCTTGCCGCGATCGCGATTGCGCGCGAACTGGATATCAACATGGTGGCCGTGCAGCGTGCACTGGCGCGTTTCCAGGGCATCGGCCGGCGCTGCGAAGTGCTGGGTGAAGTGCAGGCGCGCCGGGGCTGTGCGCTGCTGGTGGACGACTACGGCCATCATCCGCGCGAGATCGAGGCGACCTTGCACGCCGTGCGCGAAGCGTGGCCGGAACGGCGCCTGGTAGTGGCCTTCCAGCCCCACCGCTATACCCGCACCCGCGACCTGTTCGAGGACTTCGCGCAGGTGCTGAGCACGGTCGACGTGCTGGTGCTGAGCGACGTCTATGCGGCGGGCGAGGCGCCGATCGGGGGCGCCGACGGGCGCTCGCTGGCGCGGGCAATTCGTGCGCGCGGACAGGTCGTGCCGGTGTTCATCGACGATATCCGCGAGCTTGCGGGCACTCTCAACGACGTGGTCGAGGATGGCGATCTGGTACTGACCCTGGGGGCTGGCGATGTGGGCCAGGTGGCCGGCGGGCTGGTCCAGGCGATGAGCAGCGCGGGGGGCGAGCCGTGAGCGGGCCGCGGATACGCCAGGCCGCCGAATTCGGGCGGGTCGCCGTGCTCATGGGCGGCTGGTCGGCCGAGCGCGAGGTCTCGCTGTGGAGCGGCGCCGGCGTGCTCGATGCCCTGCGCCAGCGTGGCGTGGATGCGCACGACGTGGACGTCGACCGGCGGCGTCTGCTGGCGCTTGCCGATGAAGGCTTCGATCGCGCGTTCATCGCGCTGCACGGGCCTGGCGGCGAGGACGGGGTCGTTCAGGCATTGCTGGAAGTCATCGGATTGCCCTATACCGGCAGCGGCGTGATGGCTTCGGCGCTGGCCATGGACAAGCTGCGCACCAAGATGGTGTGGCAGGGTGCGGGCATTCCGACGCCACCTCACCGCGTATTGCGTGAGCCGGCCGATCTGGAAGGGGTCGTGGACGAACTGGGTCTGCCGCTGTTCGTCAAGCCGGCGACCGAAGGTTCCACCTTTGGCGCGACCCGCGTCGAGAAGGCCGCGCAACTGGAGGCTGCCTGGCGCGCCGCCCGTGCCTACGGCCCCGATGTGCTGGTGGAACGTTTCATCGATGGTCCCGAATACACGGTTTCCATCCTGGGCCGCGATGTGCTGCCGCTGATTCGCATCGAGGCGCCCGGTGGGCTCTACGACTTCGACGCCAAATACCGCTCCGACGATACCCGTTATCTGTGTCCGTGCGGCCTGCCGCCTGCCCGGGAGGCGGAGCTGGGCGAGCTGGCACTGCAGGCGTTCGACGCCATCGGCGCCGGTGGCTGGGGCCGTGTGGATCTGATGCTGGACGGAGCCGGTCAGCCGTGGCTGCTGGAGCTGAACACGGTACCCGGCATGACGTCGCACAGCCTGGTGCCAACCGCGGCCCGGGCGGCCGGGATGGCTTTCGACGAACTGGTCTGGCGCATTCTGGAAACGGCCGTTGAGGAGAGTCCCGATGAGCGCGGCGGTTAGAGAAGTGGCGTCACCCGCGCGCCCGCTGCCGTGGCTGGGCTGGCTCGCGTCCCTGAGCCTGTTGGGGGCACTGGTGGCGGGCGTCGCCGTCTGGGTACACGAAAACCAGGTGCCGATCGTGCGTCTGCGTATTTCCGGCACGCTTGCGCACGTGAGCGCCGCGCAGATACAGAGCGTGGCGGCGCCGTACGCGCGCGCGGGCTTTTTCGACCTCGACGTCAGCGGCCTGCGCGATGCGCTGGAGGCACTGCCGTGGGTTGCCCAGGCCCGGGTCAGCCGCAGTTGGCCGGGCACCATCGACATTCGCATTCGCGAGCATACGGCGGTGGCGCGCTGGGGCAAGGACGGGGTGCTGACCGCCGAGGGTAGCCATTTTGCGCTGCCCGCCGCGAGCCTGCCCAAGGCCCTGCCGGAGATGCACGGTCCGCTGGGCACGGAGGACGACCTGATCCGCGAATACGACGCCATGCGCCAGCCGCTCGCGGTCGATGGCTACCGTATCGAGCGCCTCTGGATCGACGACCGTGGCGCCTGGCACGTCGCCCTGGACAACGGTCTGGCGCTGCGCCTGGGGCGCGACCACATAACCCAGCGCGTGCGGCGTTTTCTCAACGTCGCGGTGCACGCCCTGGGACCCCGCATGAAGCAGGCCGAATACATCGACCTGCGTTACAGCAATGGCTTTGCGGTGGGCTGGAAGAATCCGTCCGCCGCGGACCGTGGAGAGAAGTGATTCATGTCCAAGACAGCCGAAAAGAATCTGATCATCGGACTCGATGTCGGCACCTCGAAAGTCGCCGCCATTGTCGGTGAGATGGGGCCGGAAGGCGGCCTCGAAATCATCGGCCTCGGCAGCCACCCCTCGCGCGGCATGAAGAAAGGGGCGGTGGTCAATATCGAAGCCACCATGAACTCGATTCGCCGCGCCATCGAGGAGGCGGAGCTGATGGCCGGTTGCAGCGTGCAATCGGTGTTTGCCGGCATTTCCGGCAGCCATGTCAAGAGCTTCAATTCCCACGGCATCGTCGCCGTGCGCAACAAGGAGGTGAGCGAGGCCGACGTGGAGCGTGTGATCGATGCCGCGTGCGCGGTGGCCATCCCCGCGGACCAGAAGATTCTGCACGTGCTGCCGCAGGAATTCGCGGTAGACGACCAGGAGGGCATTCAGGAGCCGATCGGCATGTCCGGCGTGCGCCTGGAGGCGCGGGTGCACATCGTCACCGGCGCGGTCAGCTCGGCGCTCAACATCCGCAAGTGCGTCGCCCGCTGCGGGCTGGAAGTGAACAAGCTCATCCTGGAGCAACTCGCTTCCGGCTACGCGGTGCTGACCGATGACGAAAAGGACCTGGGCGTGTGCCTGGTCGACATCGGCGGCGGCACGTCGGACATCGCGGTGTTCGTCAACGGCGCCATTCGTCATACCGCCGTCATTCCGGTGGCGGGGGACCAGGTCACCAACGATATCGCGGTGGCGCTGCGCACACCGACCCAGCATGCCACCGAGATCAAGGTCAAGTACGGCTGCGCGCTGCCGGAGCTGATTCAGGGCGAGGACTACATCGAGGTGCCGAGCGTGGGCGAGCGCCCGCCACGGCGCCTGTCGCGCCACACCCTCTCGGAAGTCATCAAGCCGCGCTACGAGGAGCTGTTCCAGCTCATCCAGCGTGAGCTGCGCAAGAGCGGTTTCGAGGACATGCTCGCCGGCGGCGTGGTGCTCACCGGCGGCAGTTCAAAGATGGAAGGCGTGATCGAGCTGGCCGAGGAGGTCTTCCACGTGCCGGTGCGCCTCGGCCTGCCGCAGAACGTGGACGGGCTGGCGGATGTGGTGCGCAACCCGATTCACGCCACCGGCGTGGGGTTGCTGGTATTCGGGCAGAAGAACCTGCCGCGCGCCGAGCACGAGCCGGAGAAGGACGGCTTCGGGCACGTGCTGACGCGCATGAAGAGCTGGTTTCAAGGGAATTTTTAGATGCATGGATTTTTTTGATGGTTATGGGTTTGAACGCGACGGGCAGACAAAACGGGCTTGTGAAAGAGGAGCGAGCTATGGATGAATTGTTCGAAATGGTCGATGGGTATAGCGATCGCGCGGTGATCAAGGTCATCGGCGTGGGCGGTGGCGGTGGCAACACCGTCAATCAGATGGTCGAAAAGGGTATCGAAGGGGTGGAGTTCATCTGCGCCAATACCGACGCGCAGCATCTGAAAAATTGCAAGGCGGATACGGTGCTGCAGATTGGTGCGGACATCACGCGCGGACTCGGCGCCGGGGCCGATCCGGCGGTGGGCAAGCAGGCCGCGCTGGAGGACCGCGAGCGTATCCGGGAGGTGATCGAGGGCACCGACATGCTGTTCATCACCGCCGGCATGGGCGGCGGCACCGGCACCGGCGCTGCGCCGGTGGTGGCGGAAATCGCGCGCGAGATGGATATACTCACCGTGGCCGTCGTCACCAAGCCGTTTCCGTTCGAGCGGTCGCGGCGCATGACGGTGGCGAAGGAAGGGCTGGAGGATCTGGGTCAGTACGTGGACTCGCTGATCGTGATCCCGAACGAAAAGCTGCTGACCGTCCTCGGCAAGAGCACTTCGCTCAAGGCGGCCTTCACCGCCGCCAACGGCGTGTTGCAGAATGCGGTGCAGGGTATCGCGGATCTGATCACGCGGCCCGGTACCATGAACGTGGACTTCGCCGACGTGCGCCGGGTGATGTCCCAGCGCGGGATGGCGATGATGGGCATCGGCGCCGGCACCGGCGAGGACCGGGCGCGCAAGGCGGCGGAAACGGCATTGTCCAGCCCGCTGCTGGAGGAGCTGAACCTGACCGGTGCGCATGGCATTCTGGTCAATGTCACCGCCACCGAGGAGAGTCTGGAAATTTCGGAATTCCAGCTGGTCAACGAACTGATCGCGGAAATGGGCGCGGAGGATGTGGAGGTCATCGTCGGCACCGCCTTCGACCCGGAGATGGGCGACGAACTGCGTGTTACCGTGGTGGCGACCGGCCTCGGCTATCCGCAGACGGTGTCCGAATCCAGCGTGGTGCGCCATCTGCACCGGGACAGCAACGGGCAGCCGCGTTACGAGGAACTGGACAAGCCCACCGTCCTGCGTCGCCAGACGCCAGCGCGCCGCGTTCAGCGCAGCGAAGTGGAGGAGATGGACATGGATTACCTGGACGTGCCGGCGTTTTTGCGCAATCAGGCGGACTGAGCGCGGGAGCTGGCATGCAATAATGGCGTCAAGGCGTCCGCAAGGCTCGGGTAACAGGGGCTTTATGCTAGAATCCCCGGTCAATCCGGTGGCGCGGGACAGCGTGTCATCATTATAAGGAAACATTGGCGGAATTCGCGGGGCCGCGTGGTGCCAGGGGAGGTGCTTCGCGGCCAGGTAACCTGCGCATCGACCGCACGGAATGCCGTGGCGAGCCTTCCAGAATGGGAAGAACGAAAACATGCTGAGCCAGAGAACACTGCGCAACCCGATCCGGGCAACTGGTGTCGGATTGCACACCGGCGAGAAAGTCTTCATGACCCTGCGGCCTGCCAAGGCCGACACGGGCGTTATCTTCCGGCGGGTCGATATGGACGTGCCGGTGGAAATAAAGGCCAGTCCGGAGAACGTGGGCGACACCCAGCTGTCGACGACCCTGTTGTCGGGCGATGTCCGCATCTCCACCGTCGAGCATCTGCTGTCGGCGATGGCGGGCCTGGGCATCGACAACGCAGTGGTGGAGCTGAGTGCGCCTGAAGTGCCGATCATGGACGGCAGCGCGGGACCTTTCGTGTTCCTGCTGCAGTCGGCCGGCATTCAGGAGCTCGACGCGCCCAAGCGCTTCATTCGCATCCGCAACCCGGTGGCGGTCAGGGACGGCGACAAATGGGCGCGCTTCGATCCGTACGACGGCTTCAAGGTGAGCTTCGGGATCCAGTTCGACCATCCCCTGTTCGATCGCGGAGTGCAGTCGGCGGCGGTCGATTTCTCCACCACGTCGTTCGTCAAGGAAGTCAGCCGCGCGCGCACCTTCGGGTTCATGCGCGACATCGAATATCTGCGCTCGCACAACCTGGCCCTGGGCGGCAGCATGGACAACGCGGTGGTGCTGGACGACTATCGGGTACTGAATGCCGACGGCCTGCGCTACGAAGATGAGTTCGTGCGCCACAAGATCCTCGACGCGATCGGCGATCTGTACCTGCTCGGCTACAGCCTGATCGGCGCCTTCACCGGACACAAGTCCGGCCACGCACTGAACAACCGCCTGCTGCGCACGCTGATGGCGGACGAAGCGGCGTGGGAGATGGTGACGTTCGAGGACCTGGGCGCCGCGCCGATCTCCTATATCGGTTCAGCGGCCCACGCGCGCTAGGCAGAAAACCGGGGCCATCCCGGTCCGGGTTGTCCTCCTGGCGTCAGCGGAGACGGCCCAGGCAGCTGCATGCGGCAGAATCGTCATTCCTCATCCATTCGGGTACCGGGCCCATGCCTGGTTCCCGATTCCCGCAGTCGGATCAGGGCGGCAGCAAGCTCCGGATCATCAATGTGTTCGGCGGTGGTGGCGATGGTGCGTGCCGCCGCGGCGCTGATGGGAATCGGCCGTCGAGGCGGGCCCGGTTCGCGTTCATGCGGGCTGACCCGGATGTCCAGTTGCCTGATCGTCACTTCCCGTTCCGCGAGCCGCGCGATGATCGCGCTGCGAAAGTAGCGCAGGCGCGTGCCCCAGGCGGCACTGTCGGCGCTCATCACCAGCCGTCCGTTGTGCAGGTTCGCGATGCGTACCCGCTGGGCAAGTTCGGCGGGCAGTATCGCAGTGATCCACTGCCCGATCCGGTGCAGTGCCCGCGCCCGTTCCAGGACCTGGTTCAGCTCCGTGGGCGCGGCTCGCCGCTCGTTGCCGGACAGGAGGCGGGAGATGGGATGTGGATGTGAATTCCGCGTGCGTGCCATTTTGTGTATTCGCTGATCGTGATCGAGTGATCCGGGAGCCGTGCCTGCCGATCGCGGCTTGCGCCGCTCCCGCAAAACCTGCGGTAATCCCTGCACCCGCGGGAGCGGCGCAAGCCGCGATCAACCGGAATCAGCCGGACACCGGCGGGTGTCCGCTGACGCCGGCCTGCGCTATGATAAACTGTTTTATGGTACGGATCGTTAGGCGCAGTCGCCCGCATCCTCGCGACCCGTTAGTCCTCCCAGCGCCGCCGTAGGATACACACGCATCTCGCCCATGTTCGAAGCCGTTTTTAACACCACATTCAAAAAGGTCGTCGGTAGCCGCAATCAGCGCCTGGTCAAGCGCATGGCCAAGGCGGTGCAGCGCATCAACGCGCTCGAGCCCGACGTGGAAAAACTCAGCGACGAGGAGCTGTGTGCGCGCACCGAGCAGTTTCGCGAGCGCCTCGCCGGCGGCGAAACGCTGGACTCCCTGATCCCGGACGCGTTCGCCACCGTGCGCGAAGCGGGCCGGCGGGTGCTCGGCATGCGCCATTTCGACGTGCAGATGATCGGCGCCATGGTCCTGCACCGGGGCAAGATCGCCGAGATGAAAACCGGCGAAGGCAAGACCCTGGTGGCGACCCTGGCCGTGTATCTGAATGCGCTGCCGGGCAAGGGCGTGCACCTGGTCACGGTGAACGACTATCTGGCCCGGCGCGACGCCGAGTGGATGGGGCGCATCTACCGTTTTCTCGGCCTCAGCGTGGGCGTCATCTACGCGGGCCAGTCGCAGGAAGAAAAGCGCGAAGCGTATGCCTGCGACGTCACCTACGGCACCAACAACGAGTTCGGTTTCGACTACCTGCGCGACAACATGGCGTTCTCGATCGAGGAGAAGGTCCAGCGCGGGCTCAACTATGCCATCGTCGACGAGGTGGACTCGATCCTGATCGACGAGGCCCGCACGCCGCTGATCATCTCCGGTCCGACCGATGACGATCCCGAACTGTACCGGCGCATCAACGAGCTGGTGCCGAAGCTGGAGCGCCAGGAGCGCGAGGATCCCAACGACGACAACGACGATGCGCCCGGCGACTACTACGTCGACGAGAAGATGAAGCAGGTCTACCTGACCGAGGCCGGCCATCAGAAGGTGGAAAACCTGATGCGCAAGGCCGGTCTGCTGGAGGAGGACGGCAACCTCTACGACGCCACCAACATCATCCTCATGCACCACCTCAACGCGGGCCTGCGCGCGCATGCGCTGTTTACCCGCGATGTGGATTACATCATATCCAACGGCGAGATCGTCATCGTCGACGAGTTCACCGGTCGCACCATGCCGGGACGGCGCTGGTCCGACGGCCTGCATCAGGCGGTGGAGGCCAAGGAAAAGGTTCGCATCCAGCAGGAGAACCAGACTCTCGCGTCGATCACCTTCCAGAACTACTTCCGCCTGTACGGCAAGCTCTCGGGAATGACCGGCACCGCCGATACCGAAGCATTCGAATTCCAGGACATCTACGGGCTGGAAGTGGTGGTGATCCCGACCAACAGGCCGATGATCCGCAAGGACATGGCCGATCTGGTCTACATGAGCACGCGCGAAAAATACGACGCCGTGGTCGAGGATGTCATCGCGCAGTCGAAGGAAGGGCGCCCGGTACTGGTGGGCACCGCGTCGATCGAAAGCTCCGAGTACCTGTCCAATCTGCTCAAGCGTCGCGGCATCGCGCACGAGGTACTGAACGCGAAGCAGCACGAGCGCGAGGCGGAGATCATCGCCCAGGCCGGGCGACCGGGGATAGTGACCATCGCCACCAACATGGCGGGACGCGGCACCGACATCGTGCTCGGCGGTGCGCTGGACTCCGAGCTGGAGACGATTCCCGAGGAAGACACCGAAGCGCGCGAGCGCATCCGCAAGGTGTGGCGGGAGCGCCACGAGGCGGTGGTTGCCGCTGGTGGCTTGCACGTGGTCGGCGCGGAACGCAACGAATCGCGGCGCGTCGACAACCAGTTGCGCGGTCGTTCCGGTCGTCAGGGCGATCCGGGGTCCACCCGGTTCTATCTGGCGCTGGAAGACAACCTCATGCGTATCTTCACGCCACCGCGCATGCGCGGCATGCTTCAGCGCCTGGGGATGGAGGAGGGCGCCGCCATCGAGCACCGCTGGGTGTCGCGTGCGATCGAGACGGCCCAGCGCAAGGTCGAGGCGCAGAACTTCGATGTGCGCAAGCAGTTGCTTGAATACGACGATGTCGCCAACGACCAGCGCAAGGTCATTTATGAACAGCGCGACGAGCTGATGGCGGCGACCGAGGTCAGCGACATCATCGAGAACATTCGCGATGAAGTCATCAACGAGACCATCAGCGCCCATATCCCGCCCCAGAGCCTGGAAGAGCTGTGGGAAGTGGAGGATCTGCAGGAGTCCCTGCGCCAGGAGTTCGCGGTCGACCTGCCGTTGGCGAAATGGCTGGACGAAGAGGACGGCCTGGACGAGGAGGGGCTGCGCGAGCGGGTGGTGCGCAGCATCGTCGATGTTTATGAGGCGAAAAAGCGCCAGGTCGGCGAGGAAACCATGGCCCAGTTCGAGAAGGCCGTCATGCTGCAGGTGCTGGATACCCTGTGGCGTGAACATCTGGCCGCCATGGATTATCTGCGGCAGGGCATTCACCTGCGCGGTTTCGCTCAGGTTGATCCCAAGCAGGAATACAAGCGCGAAGGTTTTCGCATGTTCGCGAACCTGCTGGACCGGCTCAAGCACGATGTGGTCACGATCATTGCCAAGGTCCAGATTCGCGCCGAGGAGGATGTGGAAGCGCTGGAGCAGCAGCGCCGGCGCGAGCGCGAGTTGAACTTCCACCACGCCGATGCGCCCAGCGCCATCCAGAATCCGCAGGCACCCCCGCCGCAGGCGGCGCGCGAGCAACGGCCGGGTGGCATGACATCACCGCAGCCCGCGGCGGCAGCCGCGACCGGCGAAGCCGTACCCGTGGAGACCTTCGTGCGCCACGAGCGCAAGGTCGGGCGCAACGAACCGTGCCCCTGCGGTTCCGGGCGCAAGTACAAACACTGCCACGGTCAACTGCACTGACG
>CAZYIP010000003.1:0-40441 GCA_964646895.1 uncultured Salinisphaerales bacterium
GAGCCCCAGGATACAAGCTCGGCAGCGGCAAGCATCCATGTTGCAGCACTGCCGGCGACCCCTCCCGTTTCATTCGATTTCGTCATCAATCAATAGCCACGCCTGCATCAGCTTTGTCGAGTGTAGACGTGACTCTTCTATCTTTTTGTCATGCGGCACGATCAACCGAATTCCGGCCTGTCACATGATGCCAGCCGGTATGAACAGTGTTACACCATGATGACCTGCCGGGAAACCACTTGGCTGCTGCTTGCCGGATCCAGGCCGCCCAGGGTGTCCAAACACAAGACGCATCAGATCGCCAAGCAGTATAAAGACCAGAACTATGAACACTTCGCCGGCTAAAGCAGGGAAGAGTCTGCTAACCCCCAACCTTAAACCCTCGCAGCCTCGCTGGGGACAGAGACATGCCGCTTCACTGCCGTCTGCAAACAAGAGTGAAGACGAGAAAACAAATCTCGCTACCGATGGCTCAGAGCCGCACAAGGATTAGAGAAGGGAAAATCGGACGACGACTTCATGCCGTCCGATTGAATCACCACCCAGCTGACCTTACACCAAATGTGAGCCTGAAAGAGCGCAGGCTTATGGAGCACTGCGGGCTTCGTCTCTCATGCAATGGCCGAGGCGACCCGCCTACGCACCCACGCCGACAGGAGTTCGGACGCAATCACTACTACGATTATTGAAAGAAGTATTGCAGCCACTTGATGCAATTCCACTTTCTGCATGCTCTCTCGCAGGTACCAACCCATACCACCTGCACCGAAGAAGCCGACTACCGTTGCGGCCCGAAAAACCACGTCCCATGTGTATATTGAGATCCCCGTCCAGCTCACGCGCACCTGCGGTAATACGGCGTAGACGAACACTGGTAATTCCCCGGCACCGGTCGCGCGAATCGCATCGATCGGTCCACGCTCTATTTTCTCGACAGCCTCCGAAAACAGCTTACCGGTAAATCCGATGCAGAACAGAGTCAGTGCCACGACACCGGGAAGAAATCCGAACCCCAAAATCGCGACCAGCAGGATGGTCCAGATCATCTCGTGCACTGAACGACATCCCATGATGGCGAGCCGGGCAAAAGGATATCCGAGACGCTTACTCGGAGTCATGTTGAATGCCGCAAACCAGGCAAGCGGCACCGAGATCAGAATACCGAATACTGACGCGAGATAGGACATCTGCAGTGTTTCCAGGACTGAATGCAGATATTCGGGACGCAAAACATGCTCTACGTCAGGGGGATAATAGCGCTCGGCAAGTACGGCGCCAAGGCGGCCCAGGATGCCGGGTATGCGCTCGACATTGATGTTCAGTGCTTCTAGCGCGTAGCCGATAAACATCAGCATCCCGAGGATGGCAGCATATTTGTACAAGCTCTGGGGATAACGAAAACGGCGCCATTCAGGCGGTGACCCCTGTCCCGCTTCGCGGCCCGCAGCCTGGTCCGGCATCGCGATTTCTCCGGGGTCCGGCGAAGCTGTATATTTAAATGACGGCTTTGCGCACATAGCGGGAGACCACTTCACCAATCAGGATGAGGACGAGCACAACCAGCACCACGGCGGTAATACCACCATAGTTGTAGAGTGCCATTTGTCTGAACAAAGCAAACCCCAGGCCGCCCGCCCCCACCAGGCCCATAATGGTCGAGCGACGGATATTGATATCCCATTCAAAGATTGCATTGCCCAAAAATACTGGGATAACCTGGGGCACCACCGCAAACAGCAGAATCTGGAACTTGTTGGCGCCAACTGCGCGCATCGCGTCTACCGGCCCTGAATCGATATCCTCGATCGCCTCGGCAACCGTCTTCGACACGAAGCCGACTGAGCGCACGGCCATTGCCAATATACCGGCTAACGCTCCCAGACCCACTGCAGACACGAATATGAGCGCCCATACAATTTCATGTATCGAGCGCGAGAACGTCATCAGCAGCCTACCCAAGGGGTAAGAGATGATGGGCAATGGGGTAACATTCAACGCGCCCAGCCACGCTACGGGAATCGCCAACACCAACCCTAACAGAGTCGCCAGAGTTGCCATCAGCAAGGTCTCCCAGGCTGGCTTGATCAACTCCGGAATGATGCTGAGATCGACTTTCAGGAATTCGAACAGGGTCTTGCCGACTGACCCACTTGCCAGCCGAGCCCAATCGGTACCCGCGATTACGAGGACATCGACACTCCAGCCAACGACCGCGAAAATGGCTAAATAGAGACCATAGCGGAGAGCTCGGCTATGCCAGCGTCGCGAGGAAATCTGCGCAATCTTCGCATCCAGCATCGCAGCAGTCATAAAACCTCCATCGCATAGATTCCTTCGAGAGTGCCTTCGTCCAGCTCGCTCGGTACGCCTTCGAACTTCTTGACACCATCCTGGAGACCGATGACACGTGTACAGAATGCCGTGGCCAGGTCAACGTCATGAATGTTGCAAAGTACCGGGATGTGGAACTCCCGAGCTATCTCAGTAATGAGTATCATCACTTCACGCGCAATTTTCGGATCGAGACTCGAAGTCGGCTCATCCACCAAAAGCAGTTTGGGATTTTGGATGAGCGCCCGGGCGATACCAACACGCTGACGCTGGCCTCCGCTTAGCTGGTCGGCTCGCTTGTCGACATGCTCTGATAAGCCGACGCGATCCAAAAGCGTAAGCGCCTGTCTGATATCGCTTTTCGTGAATGCACGAAACAGACTACGCACAATGCCCGTGTAGCCAAGTCTTCCAGTCAATACGTTGTCGATTACAGAAAGACGCTCGATCAGGTTGAATTCCTGAAAAATCATCCCGATGTGCCGACGCGTTTCGCGCAATGCAGACTGATTCATTGCGACAATATCTTTGCCAAGAAAGGCAATCTTTCCGTTGTTCGGCTCCACTAACCTGTTGATGCAACGGATGAGCGTCGATTTACCCGCACCACTCGGCCCGATGATCGCAAAGAAGTCATCGGCAGTGACCGTAAAGCTGATATCTTTCAGTATCTGCCGACCAGAGTACCCTGCGCTCAGGTCACGAACCTCCAGAACCGATTGCATGCTGCTCCTCCCAAGGTGCGCGGCCCGTGGCATTACCGAGCCACGGGCCGTCCCTCCCGTTAGTCGGCAGCGGCCTGCCGGACGATGTCGTAGTCCGAGTCCTTCATCGGCACGAATTTCTCAGCGTGCACGTTATCCAGATACTTGCGGCCCTCCGGTGTCTTGTCGAGATCAAGGAACGATTGGGCGATTTTCTCCCTGAGGTCGGGGCACAACGCACTGCGGTACACGAACGGGTCTTGCGGGATCAGCGGCGACGTCCACAAATAGTTGAAATCGTCGACCTTAACCTTGCCCGCCTCGACAGTGTTCATGAATCGATGAGTGGCAACGAAAGCCGCATCCGCCTTGCCCTGATCCACCGCAATCGCTGACAGATCGTGGCCGCCTGAATAGGCAATACGTGAAAAATATTTGTCAAGAGGCATGTTGATCACTTTCGTAAACAAAGCCTTTGGTATCAAAGCCCCAGATGTACTGGCGGGATCAACCAGCAGCAGCAGTGAGTCTTTGAGAGACTCGATCGACGTAAACTTTGTGCCTTTCTTGGTGATCAACGTTGCCTTGTACCCAGGCCCTGCCTCCTGAATGCCATTTTTCTTTTTGTAGTAGGTAGCAAAGACCTCTATTGAAGGATCCTTCTTATGTGCAATAACATAAGATTCAGGTCCCAGGGTAGCAATATCAACCCACTTGCCTAGCAGCGCTTGGACTACGGAAGCGTATGATGTCGGCATGTAGAATTCAATCTTTTTGCCGGTATTTTTAGACAGGAGATCAAGCACTGGCTTGTATAGGGAAAGCTCCCGAACCGTATCCTGAGTTGGTATGATCGAATATCGTAGTACATCTGGGTTTTCACAGTCAGCCGCATGCGCAACGCCACCAATCACGAACACAGCAGCACATAAAACATAAACGGACCGGCGAACAGATTCTAGATACCGCCGGGAAAGGTGTTTGCCAAGATGCTTACACAATGACATAAACATGCCGCCTCCTCGTTGCCCCGATTATTTTTTACCGCAAATGCACCTGGAGCATGTAGTGGATTTGCAGCCTCATCTCTTTCAGTAATCCGTTACCCTCTCCGTAATATCCTGGTAACTATTCCGCTACCGCGCCGATGAAGTTCTTGCCGCGTACACCATCAAGCGCATTCGCGATCATTTGTTCCGCTTCCGCGGTGGACGCGCCATAGCTTTCGAAGCTTGTATCAACGTGGAGCGATTCCAGAAAACGCGTCAGGTAATCTGGCGCCTGGCGTAACTGGCATGGGAAGATCCGTTGCAAGGCTTCATCGCGATCCGGACGTTTTCCAATAGCTCGCTGCAGGACCATAGGCAACGTGAACGAACAAGCGATGCCATGCGGCACACCGTGACGCAATGTCATTTCGTACGAGATCGAGTGCGCGAGTGCCGTCTTGGTATTGGAAAAAGCGAGGCCCGCCTTCAACGCGGCGAGCGAGGCACTGGAACGGAGGGCGACGTTTTCGAGATCTGCCATCAGTCTCGGCAGTACCTCCACCATCTCCCGCGCAGCGGATATGGCAAAAGTATCTGAAACGGGATTGGCGTTAATGTTCCAGATCGACTCCAGCGCGTGGGAAAGGGCGTCAAGCCCGCTTTGCAGTGTGACCGAGGCAGGAAGAGTAAGCATCAATTCCGGATCGACGACAGCCGCTTCCGGCCACGTTTCCTTAAGATGTAGCGAGTACTTCTTCATCTTGAGCGAACGATCCCACACTGTGGCCCAAGGCGTTACCTCACTGCCGGTTCCGGCAGTCGTTGGTACGGCGATTAATGATTTTGTCCGCGGCGGCGTAAACGACGTGCCAGATATCAACTGGTCCAGCAACTCTTCGAATTCACCTGCATTGGTACCGACCAGCAAAGTTTTGGCCGTATCTAGCGTGCTCCCTCCGCCCACCGCGACGACCACATCGCAATCCTGATGATCAGACCAAAATCGTTTGTACAGACGCGCCAGCCCGATCACATCAGGGTTCGGTTCAGTTTCACTTTCGACTGCGACAAGTGATTTACCGAGGATTTCGGAGACACGCCCGGTAATCCCAAGATCCTCGGCTTCGGGAAAGGTAACGAGCACGGCCCTGCGATTGTGAACTTTCTGCCTTAACGTCTCCAAAGCGCCACGACCGAAGGTCGTCATAACCGGATTATGGTAGCTATAGATGCTCATGTGCCCGTGATCCATCGATTAATGGGTGAACAACCGCTTCCAGCTCTATTGGGAATGGCGACTCACCACGGCATCGAATACGTTTTGACGTTGGTGTAACCCTTCATCGTTTCCACGACTCCCTCCTTATGGCCAAGGCCGGAGTCCTTGATACCGCCAAACGGTGTCAGCTCCAGGCGGTATCCGGGCACCTCGCGTACGTTGACGGTGCCGACATGGAGCTCGCTGACAAATCGGGTGATGTAATCCAGGCGATTGGTGCATACGGCCGACGACAACCCGTAGCTCGTCGAATTGACCAGGCGGATGGCGTCGTCGATGTCCCGGAACCGGATCAGGGGCGACACTGGCCCGAAGGTCTCGTATTTCACCAGCGCCATCTCCGGAGTAACCTGGTCTACCAGGGTCGGCGAATACAGGGCGCCCTTCCGCTCATTGCCATAGAGCAACTTCGCACCCTGTTCGACAGCATCGTTGACCAGCCCTTCGAACTTGCGGGCCGCTTCCTCGTCGATCACCGTTCCCATCTCCGTCGCGGGATCCAGGGGATCGCCATATTTCAGCGCCCGGGTCTTCTCGAGCAGCAACTGCGTAAAAGGCTCAGCGATGCGCTCGTGTAACAAAATGCGCTTGACCGCGGTGCAACGCTGACCGGAATTCTTGTATGAACCGCCTGCCGCAAGAGTGGCAGCCTCTTCAAGGTCTGCGTCTTCCATGATGACCAATGGATCATTACCGCCGAGTTCCAGCACCTGGCGCTTGTAAACCGCTTTCGAGGCTATGTACTTGCCGATCGCCACTCCGCCGGTGAATGTCACCAGGTCGACGTCCGCATTGGTCAACATCTCGTCAGCGATTTCGCTGGGATCACCGGTGATCACCGAGAGCATCTGCGGCGGAAGCCCGGCCTCGTAGAGCACGTCGGCGAGCAATAGTGCGGCCAATGGTGTTTTTTCCGTTGGCTTCAATACCATGCGATTATTGGTGGCAATCGCTGGCGCAACCTTGTGGATCACCTGATTCAACGGGTGATTGAACGGTGTAATGGCGGAGATGACGCCAAGCAGCGGCTCGCGCATGGTGTAGACCTTGCGCCGCTTACCGTGATGCGTGAGATCGCAGGAGTAGATCTGCCCATCGTCCACCAACGCCTGATTGGCGGCGAACAACAGCACATCGGAGGCTCGCCCGACCTCGTAGAGTGTGTCCTTCAGGCACAGGCCGGATTCAAGCGTAATCAGACGTGCGATCTCATCCCGGCGTGAGGCAATGATGTCGCCTGCACGGGTCAGGATGGCATGACGATCGTAGCGGGTGAGCGGACTTTTGTACTCCCGGGCGATGCGAAACGCGCGCCGGACGTCTTCCACGGTCGCCTTGGGCACGGTGGCGATGACCTCGCCCGTGTACGGATAGCACACGTCGATCGTACGATCGCGCAAAACCTTTTCGCCGGCGATGCGCATGGCTTCGATGCGTACTTTGTCGCCGATGTCGCTTTTGTGGGTGCCTTCAACCGTAGTGGAAACCATTGCCAGCCCTTCCTCAGTGTCGCATTCAGTGGGTGTGATTGAGCGCAAGATCGAACGCATCGAAATTGCGTAAACGCCTTGAGGTGGCGGCAGTATCAATCTGCCGATTGATCAGCAACGGCACCTCCTGCTCCGACAATCCACCGTGCGAGCGCAACGGCACGGTCAGTCCGGACAAATCGTGGCGCGAGGCGCTGGTGCCTATGACCGTGTCCTGTCGGCTGATCGCGACCACATCCCCCAGACGATCCGATGGCAATTCGAAACGCTCGCTCGCCTCGGCACGATCGACCACAAGTTCCATGCCGGGTAACGCAGCAATGCGTTTCATCAGTTCGGGCAAGCGTTCGCGGGCGCTGTCGGCGAAGTAAACCGTAGCGAAGGATCCCAGGGCCCCGTGGTGCACGACATACGGATCGGTGATGGGCAAAATCACCCGCGCGACGTCCTTGCCTGCCTCCGCGTCCAGCATGTCCTGCAGATAGATGATGTTTGCGTGCCCGTCCTCGTCGTGCTTGGCGTGCATGCCGTGATCGGCGGTGAACACGATGGTCGCGCCTTGCGCGTCGAGCTGCGACAGGTAGCCATCCATCATGCGATAGAAGGCATTCGCTTCCGGTGTGCCCGGGGCGGCCTTGTGCTGAACATAATCGGTGGTAGACAGGTACATGAGATCTGGCCGATCGCGCTGCATCAGCTTCACGCCGGCGGCAAACACGAACTCGGACAGCTCGGCGCTGTACACCGAAGGCACCTGCATGCCGACGAGTTCCAGCACATTGTCGATGCCATTGGTGGCGATGCTCGCCTCATCCGCCTTCTCGGCGGAGAAGCAGATACCCTTCAGCTTGTGGCCCAGCAGCCGCCGCAATTTATCCTTGGCGGTCACCACGACCACGCTGGCGCCGCGATCCGCAAACGCTGCGAGCAGGCTGTCGGCGCGCAGATACTTCGGGTCGTTCATCATCACTTCCTCGCCGCGGTCACGGTCAAAGAAGTAGTTGCCGCAAATCCCGTGCACGGCCGGAGGCCTTCCGGTGACGATCGACAAATTGTTCGGATTGGTGAAGCTCGGCATGACGCAATCGCCGGTCAGCGCAGTGCCATCCCTGAGCATTCTGCTGAGAAATGGCGCGATACCGGCTTCAGTCGCTTCCGTGAGGTATTCGTACTGGCAGCCGTCACAGCACACGACGACCACCGGGTTATCCGGCCACTGATATGTTCTTTCGTTAACCGTGACAGCCTGTTTCATGGAGTCCTCTTCGCGTGGGTTGGCGGCAATCTAGTCAGCAGTGGCAATGCCATATGCCTTGTGCATGCGCTGGCGGCTCGCTGTGGCGTGCTCGCGCATCACACGCCCGGCCGCATCCGCATCGCCGCTGGCAATGACATTAACGATGGAACGGTGCTCCTCGTTGGAAACAGGCAAGCCGCCGCCCTCGATCAGTCCGTGGCGCCGGAACAGGTGCAGTTCCTTGATCAGACGCCGATAGGTCGCGATCAGCTTGCTGTTGCCGGTGAACTCGACCAGCAGGTCGTGGAAGCGCACATTGAGCGGGTGGTAGCGATCCACATCGCCCTGCGCGTTGGCCTCGTCCATCTCGTCGAGCAGCACATGCAACTGGTCCAGTTGCTCCGGCGTGATCAGCAGCGCCAGTTTGCGGCCAACAAGCTCGTCCAGCGCCTCGCGCAGGTCGTAGATTTCGTCGGCTTCCTCGACGGAAATCTTGCGCACGAATACGCCGCGGTTTTTTCTCGTGTACACCAGGCCGGCCTCTTCCAGGGTGCGAAAAGCCTCCCGGATCGGGCCGCGGCTGGTATTGAACTTGAGTGCAAGTTCGCTCTCGTTGAGGCGCTCTCCGGGTCCGATCGCGCCTTGCAGAATCAGGCGCTCGATCTCCTCCTGTACGAGCATGGAGAGAGAACCCGTCTGCACCAATTGGAGTGGCGTCAAGCCTTCGGTATTCGTATTCATGCCAGACATGAAAGCAGTCTTTTCGTTGATTGTCAACAGTTGACTACCAGCAGTAAACAGAGCATTAATAGCCAAAGAGTTTCCCATTAAAGAGCGCGGTTGCCCTCCATGAACGAAATCTTGCTGCTGCTGGCCGGCTACATTGCCCTGCTGCTGTGGGGGATGCGCATGGTGCGCACGGGTATCGTCCGCGCCTACGGGCCACAGTTGCGGCGGATTCTCGGCACCGGCATGAAAAGCCGCTATGTGGGCTGGCTAAGCGGCCTGGGGGTCGCCACGTTGCTTCAAAGCAGCACGGCAACGGCGTTGCTCATGGCGTCCTTCGCCGGCGCCGGCCTGCTCGAACTGGCGCCGGCGCTGGCAATCCTGCTCGGCGCCAACGTGGGCTCTTCGGTTGTGGTGCAGCTGCTGTCGCTGGATCTCAGCTGGTTGCCGGCGCCGCTCCTCTTGGGTGGCGCACTCTGCTACCGGCTCGGGCGCTGGACCCGCCAGCGCGATCTGGGTGAAGCACTGGTCGGACTGGGGCTGATGCTGCTGTCGTTGCAGATGATCGTGGCCAGTTCCACGCCGATCAGCGAGTCGAGTCTGCTGCAGCAGATGCTCGGATCACTCGCCGGAGCGCCGTTATTCACCGTAGCGATCGGCGCGGTGCTCGCAACCGTGACTCATTCGAGCCTCGCGATCCTGCTGCTGGTCATGTCGCTGGCGAACAATCTGCTGCCGCTGCCGGCAGCGCTGGCACTGGTGTTGGGTGCGAACCTCGGCAGCGCGATCCCGGCCGTCATGGATACCATGCAGGCCAATCCGGAAACCCGCCGCGTACCGATGGGCAATCTCATCTTCAAGCTGGTGGGGATCTCCATCGCCCTGCCCCTGCTGCCGCTGGCAACGACCTTCATGCCGTACGTCGAGGCCGATGCCGCGCGCCAGGTCGCTGACTATCACACGGCGTTCAACCTGGCGGTGAGTACGATATTCATCTTTCTGATCAAACCGGTCTCGCGGCTCCTGATGCGGCTGATACCGCCTCAGAACACCACACCGGACCCGGGGCGGCCGCGCTACCTGAGCAACGCGGAAGACGCCATCCCGGCGACCGTGCTCGCCTGCGCCGAACGCGAGGCGCTGCGCCTGGCCGACATCGTGGAGCAAATGGTGCACGACACCGAGGACGTATTCCGCCGTGACGACCGCAAGCTGTGCGACAAGGTCGAACGCATGGATGACGATGTGGATCGGCTTTACGCCGCGATCAAATTCTATCTCACCCGGCTCGACCCGGAAGAGCTGGACGCCGACGATCAGGAGCGACTGAACGACACGATGGCATTCATCACCAATCTGGAGCACATCGGCGACATCGTGGAAAAGAATCTCATGCAGACGGCGCGCAAGAAAATCAGCAATCAGCAGCAGTTTTCCAGCGAAGGATGGCACGAGATCGCCATGCTGCACGAAAAGCTCATGCGCGATTTCAAGCTTTCCGTCAACGCCTTCATCTCCCAGGACGAGACTGCGGCGCGCCAGCTTCTGGAAGAAAAACACAACTTTCGCACCCTCGAACAAGGTGCTTCACAGAGTCATATCGTCCGTCTGCAGCACAAGAAAGTGGCGAGCATCGAGACGAGCGCACTGCACCTGGACATCCTGCGCGACCTCAAGCGCATCAACTCGCACATCACCGCCGTCGCCTATCCCATCCTGGAGCGCGCTGCCAAAAGCGAGCAGGTATCCACGACGGAGCGGATCTGAGTCAATCGCGGTCATGTGGCGCAAATCAGGGCACGGGGCGCTCTGAAACACGCTTTACTGTAAGGAGGCACTCCGCGATCGACCGCATGATAGCCGATGGCCAGGCGCAAGCGACGCAAGCTCGACATCGATGACGTCACCATCACGGAAGAACAAACGCTGAAACGTGCGACCGCCGCCGCGGCGGTCGGCAACGCGATGGAGTGGTACGACTTCGGCGTATACGCCTACATCGCGACGGTGCTGGCCAAGGTATTTTTCCCGAACACGGGAAATTGGGGACTGGTCGCCGCTTACGGGGCGTTTACCGTTTCCTTCGTCATCCGCCCCATTGGCGGCGCGTTTTTCGGCCGGCTCGGAGACAAGATCGGGCGCCAGAAGGTGCTGGCGACGACCATGCTGGTGATGGCGCTCGGCACCCTCGGCATCGGATTCATCCCGCCCTACAGCAGCATCGGTTTTCTCGCGCCAGGGCTACTGCTGCTGGCCCGACTGGTGCAAGGTTTTTCGACCGGCGGCGAATACGGTGGTGCGATCACCTACGTTTCGGAATACGCGCCCGACAAACGCCGTGGCTTCATGTCCGCATTCCTCGACAGCGGCACACTGGCCGGCTACTCCGCCGGCGCCCTGCTGGTCACCGGCCTGACCACATTCCTGGACACCAGTGCGCTGCACTCCTGGGGCTGGCGTATCCCGTTCTTTGTCGCCGGCCCTCTGGGCGCCATCGGCCTGTATGTGCGACTGAAGCTGGAAGACACCCCGGCCTTCCAGAAACAGCAGCAGGAAGCGGCCGGGCGTGAAGAGCGGCAACAACGAGTATCGATCCGTGAAATCATCCGCAACTGCCGGCGCGGGCTGCTGATCAGCATCGCCCTCACGCTGACGTTCAACGTGCTGGATTACATGTTGCTGACCTACATGCCCTCGTACATGACGGACGTGCTGGGCGCCGAGCCCACCAGCGGCACGTTGCTGATCGTCATCGTCATGCTGATCCTGCTTGCCACCACCCCTTTTGTCGGTCGCCTCTCCGACAAGATCGGGCGCCGGCCCGTGATCCTGGCGGGCTGTATCGGGCTGATAGCCCTGTCGTGGCCGGCCCTGACCCTGGTACAGGCGGACAACATCATCATCCGCTTCATCGGCCTCATGATCATGGGTCTCATGCTGCTCTGCTTCAGTTCGACGATGCCGGCGACACTGCCGGCATTGTTCCCCACCGCCGTCCGCTACAGCGCCATCGCGATTTCATTCAACGTCTCGGTGTCGGTGTTTGGCGGCACGACACCGCTGGTCGCATCGGCACTGCATCAGTGGGGCGAACACAGTCAGTGGGCGTTCACCAACGACATCCCCGCGTTTTACCTGATGCTCGCGGGCATCATCGGCGTCATCACCATGCTGAATTATCACGAAACGGCCGGACAGCCGCTGGCGGGCTCCACGCCCTCGGTCACCTCCGAGCCGGAAGCCGCCGCTGTCGTCAGGCAGTACGAGGATCCCGGCTCGGAGTTGTCCCGATCCCGCTGGGGCCGGAAATACGCCGCATCACGGCCGGCGGCGGACGACTCCACAAATGAGGCAAGCAACACCAGCGGGCAATCGGAACACAAGGGGAAAAAAGGAAAATCGCACGACCACTCCACCCGGACCCGCTGACACCTCGGCAGGCCGCACCGGGTGATCCGCCCCACGGGTCGCTTGAACCCCGGTCGCAAGCCGATGGCGGCTCCGCTCCAGGATAACGGCACAAACCGTTTACGCAGCGCGCTGGCGAGGTAATATTAGCGATAAATTGACGAGGGCACGACGATGGATTCGACCAACAGGCAGCGCGACAGCGCGCTGCAGCAAGCCATGCTGGCCGACGACAGTGACGAAGCGAACCTCTGCTCGACCTGCGCTTTTTCCGGCGCCTGCGTCGCCGCGGGATACACCCGCCCGGATCTGGCCAGGCTGCACTGCCTCATTGAACATACCGACTCGTATCAGCCCGGCGAGTACGTCTTTCGCACGCTCGATCCTTTCCGCGCCATTTACGCGGTGCGCGCCGGTTCGGTAAAGACGGTCGTGGTGGACCTGGAAGGTCGCGAACAGGTTCTCGGGTTTTACCTGCCCGGCGAGGTGATCGGGCTGAACGCCATCTATCCGGAGCATTACCCCTGTGACGCGATCAGCCTGGAAACGACACTGCTGTGCCGATTTTCCTTTCCAGCCATGAGTGCCCTGGCGGCGCAGGTGCCGAACATCCAGAAGCACCTGTTCCAGCTACTGAGCAAGGAGCTGGGCATGGCGTCCACCCTGGCGAGCGCCCACAGTGCCGACGAGCGCATGGCGGCATTCATGATCAATCTCGGCAGCCGCTATGCCGCCGCAGGCCTGCCGGCGAGCCGCTTGCATCTGAGCATGTCGCGCGGCGACATCGCCAATTACCTGGGCGTGGCAGCGGAAACCGTCAGCCGCGTATTGGCGCGGTTTCGCGAGCAGGGGCTGATTCACGTCGACGGGCGTTACGTGGAGATACGGGACAATCGCGGCCTGCACGAACTGGCGCGTTGCGTGCTTGGGACCTGATCTTTGCAAAAGCGGGCATCCCGCGCCGGATACCCGCCTTTGCTGGTACCCTTACTTCAGTTCGCCAGCTTCTATCTCCCTGATTACCCCAGCGAGGATGTCGATCGCCTTCATCAGGTAATCCTCGGTGATCACCAGCGGCGGCAGCAGGCGCGCCACGTTATTGTGGTGACCGCCCACCTCGATCATCACGCCGCGCTGGTGGCCGTACTTGCGCACCATCTTCGCGAAGTCGGACGCGGGCTCCTTGCTCTCTTTATCCTTGACCAGCTCGATGGCCATCATCAGGCCGATTCCGCGCACCTCGCCGACGATGGCGGACTCCGCCTCCAGCTTTTTCAGCGGTTCCATCGCCTTCTCGCCGAGCTGGAGAGCACGCTCGGGAATCTGGTTCTCCGTCATCCAGCGGAGTGCCGCGGCGCCCGCGGCAAACGCGATCATGTTGCCGCGGAACGTGCCGATGGTCTTGCCCGCCGGCCAGGTATTGAGCCGCTCCCGGTAGGCAATCGCCGAAATCGGGAAGCCGATACCGCCGAGCGCCTTGCTCGTGGTGATGATGTCGGGCACGATGTCGAAGTGCTCGAAAGCGTACATCTTGCCGGTACGCCCGATTCCCGCCTGAATTTCATCGCAGATCATCAGCACATCGTGCTTGTCGCAGATCTCGCGCACCCGCTGCATGAAGCGCTTGGTGGGGATGATGGTTCCGCCCTCGCCCTGCACCGATTCCAGAATCACCGCGGCCGGTTTGGAGAACCCCGAATGCGAGTCCGACAGGACCCGTTCCAGATTCTCCGCCGCCTGCAGGTCGACTTCGTCATCGGGGCAGCCAAACGGATTGCGGTACCGATACGGATACGGAATGAACTGCACCCCGGGAACCAGCGGCCCGACACCATCGCGATGACTGCTGTCGCTGGTCAGCGCCAGCGCCGTGCCGGTCATGCCGTGGAAGGCGCCCTCGAACGCGATGATGCCCCAGCGACCGGTGTTGTAGCGTGCCAGCTTGATCGCCTGCTCCACCGCATCCGATCCGGTCGGGCCGCCAAAGAAAATGCGGGTGAGCTCCTTCGGCAGCACCTCGCGCAGCGCCTTTACCATCCGCTCGCGCGTCGGCGTCGGAATGTCCAGGGAATGAGTCACATTGTCGATCTGCTCGTGAGCCGCCTTGAGCACTTCCGGGTGACCGTGCCCGACCGCCATGACCCCGGCACCGCCAAACAGATCGATATAAATGTTGCCGTCCACATCCTCCAGGGTGGCGCCGCGACCGCGCTTGAGGGCCATCGGCATACCCTTCGGGTAGCTGATCACCGAACTCTCGTGCGCCTCCTGATAATCGAGGATCTTCCTCGACTTGGGGCCGGGAGGAACGACCTCGATACGGGGCGCATCCTGAAACGAAAGTTCGGCCAGTGCGTCTTCTGAAATCATGCTCGTCCTCCTGAAATTGGCTTGGCTCCGATGCCGATCTGCACGGACGTACAAGCCGGTATGATGTACGTAATTGAATGACAGCGGCCGAAAATTCCGGTTCGTGCAGATACCCCGAACCCATCGATCCGCCTATTGAATACGACGATATTCAAAGGGCAAATGGTAACACGGCGAAGGGGGCCGCTTCCTGGCACGCGGAAGTCGCTACGAACAGGCACCCGGCTTTTGAACAACGACCGCGAATATCCGGGTCCTCATTCGGCCGCTCTCGCACCTCGAGGCCGGATGCGTTTTCTTCCTTGCCGAGATTGACGAACCAATGGAAGCGCAGGCCACTCGGAAGTATTTCTTCAGGGCTTCGTCACCTGGCCACCGGATTCGGCCACCTGCTCGCGTGAACGCCCCGGCCCCGGACCCGCCGGCGGCGCCGGCAGCAGAAGCACGACGCTGACCAGCAGCAAGGCTGCCGCCAGCAGGCTGGGCCACAGCAAACGGCCACCGTTGAAGCTTACCAGCAGCGGGCCGATGATCTGGCCGCCGGCGAAACTGGAGGTCATGGCCGCCATCAGTCGCGCGCCGCCCCTCACGCGCGCCTCCTGCATGCCGCCCATGGTCATCACCATGAACGTGCCGCCCACACAGAGCGCGGACAGCAGCAGGCTCACCATGCCGCGCGACAGGACCGGCAGGACGACACCCAGGGTCATGACCAGCGCCGCCAGCGCCCACATGCGGCGCGGCGACAACGACGGTGCGTAGCGCGAGACCAGCAGGGTGGAGGCGGCGGAAGCGACTCCGAACGCCGGCCAGACCCACCCGAACAGTGCCGGATCGGCCAGCTGTTCCCGCGCCATGGCCGGCAGGAAGGTGGCTGGCAGAATATAACCCACGCCAAAGGTTCCATAGCAGAAAATCAGTCGCCAATGGTCTGCATCGAAACGGCCCCCAGTGACTGATGTCTGCTGATCCCGGGCCGGCACGCCCGTGCCCAGGGAACCGCGACACGTCATCCATACCAGCAGCGCCAGCACACCCGAGATCGCCCAGAACAGGGCCGGCGGCAGCGACCAGATGCCCGCGCCCATGCCGACCAGCCCGGCGACCGCCACCCCGACACCGACACCGGCATAGATCGTGCCCGCCAGCTGCAGCCGCGAAAGCGCCGCCAGTTGTTGCAGACACCAGGCCGACAGCCCCACCAGCACAAAGGCGCTGGCAACACCGGCGATGAAGCGCCACAAAAGCCACAGCGAGAAATTGTCGCCCACGGCCATGGCGAGCGTCACCAGCGCCACCAGCAACAGGCCCACCCTTGCCCACAAGGCCGGCCGTTGCGGTAACCAGATGCACAGCAGCGCGCCCACCAGATACCCGCCGTAGTTGACGCTGGCGAGCCAACTGCCGCGCACCAGACTGAGGCCATCGGCAGCCTGCATCAGCGGCAGGGCGGGCGTAAACGCAAACCGGCCTATGCCCATGGCCGACGCCAGTCCGGCCAATCCTATCCAGGCCACCAGCAGCGGCCGCCGTCGTGCGGACAAGCGAATAACCACCCCGTTTGGGTAAAGGCGGCAGTATAGACCCCGGGCGGGTGGCGCGCATCCGACAGCAAAGCTGCTTTCGGTTACGATTGTCGACGCATGTTGCACAAATCAGGCCTGCGATATTGTCCGATACGCCCTTGCCGCCGGAACTGATCCGCGCCTACCGCGAAGCGCTTTACATCGTCGACCTCGAGGGCGGCGACCGCGTCACATTTGTCGTCGATGAGCCACCCCGGGGCGTCGCGCCGGAAACGACCCTGACCGTGATCACGGCCTGGAACCCGGGGCTGAGCCGGCCCGGAAATGCGACCAACGAGGAGGCGAACGCGCGACTGGAAGCGGTTCTGCAAGAAAAAGGGTACGAGTACCTTCCTGCGGTCGGACAAAGCCGGGATGGCCGGCACGCCGAACCCTCGTTTGCCGTCGTGGGGTTGTCGGTACCGCAGGCGAAGGCGCTTGGTCGCCAGTTTGCCCAGGCGGCTGTCCTGTACTGGAACGGATCGCACGCGGGCCTGCTGTGGTGCTGAATGCAGGAGGCTTCAATCCACCTTGGCGCTCACCCTCTTGCCCTCGTGCCGTCGCACCCACAGGGCCGCCAGCACCGAGCAGGCGATCAACACCGCAACGCCGATATACGTCGGCAGCCAGCCGAAGCGCGCACCGGCGGACAGCCCCACGATGGGACCGATACTGCCGCCAACGTCACCGAATACCTGATAGAGGCCGACGGCACGGCCATACTGCTCCGGCGGCGTCACATCCCCCAGCAATGCCAGCATCGGCAGAATGATGCCGTTATACGAGCCGCCCACCAGCAACACGCCGACGAACATCATGCGCAGATCCGAAGCAAAGGCAAGCACCACGAATCCGCTCGCAAGAACGACCAGGCACGGCAACACCACGCTGGAACGCAACCGGAAACGGTCGATGCCCCGCCCGAGCACGAACGCCATGAGCGACGACGAGGCCATCAGCGCAGCCATCACCAGGCCCGCAGTTCCCTGAGCCCGCAGCCCGAGCAGCGACACCGAACGGTCGTGAACCAGCACCACCAGCGTCGCCAGCAGCACGCCGGACACGCACAGATACGTCAAGGTGTTGAAACCCCAGGCGGCCGACACCAGCGGAAAATCCGGGAGCGCGATCAATGCCCGCAGCCGCTTCACTGGCCCGCCTCCCGGCTCGGCAGCGTGCCGCGTGCCCGGCTGTCCCGCCGGTACTTTCCAGCGGGCGATCAGCGCGCCGATCAGAGTCAGCATCGCGCCGACCCAGAACGCTGCATCGTCGGAGGCCACATCGGCGATAACGCCGCCCATCACCAGCCCGCCGGGCATCCCCATGCTGAGGGCGATGCGCACGGTGGCCGCGCGGCGGCCACGATTCGCACGGCTGGACAGCCCCAGTACCGTCGCCTGCGCGCCAACGATGAGCAGTGCGGAACCGATCCCGAAAACCACGCGCCCGCCGAGCAACCACCATGCGGCATTCCCGAAGTGCAGCGCGGCGCTGTAGCCCATGATCCCCAGCGCCTCCAGCCCCAGACCCCAGGACAGCGGCCGCTTGCCGCCAAGGCGGTCGACCACGCGACCGGCCGGCGCATCGAAGATCAGTCGGCTGATCCGGTTGGCCGACAGGATCAGGCCGATGAAAAACGCGGAAATGCCCAGCTGCAGACCCAACGCCGGCAGAATGGGAAAGACCAGCCCGCCACCCAGCCCGCCGATAAAGGTGACGGTTGCAACCCACCAGGTCGCCGCGCGCGGGTTCACGCCGGCGACGGAGTGCCGCAGGAGGGCTCGGGCAATTGCGCCTGTTCGCTGGCGGCGGAACGCCTTGTCGCGGGCATCTTCAATGCGATCGGTCGAGGTTGCGGGTGCCGGAACAAATGATGTTAGCCAAGATCGGTGCATCCGGCACGTGGCCGCCGGTCGCCCGCTCGGGTTAAAATGGAGGCATGTTCCTCGCGCTCAGGGGCATCCCATGCCAGTTCACGAATCCCGGAATGACAATCGACCGCTCGGCCTGTGGTCGACGATCTTCAGTGTCCTCGCGGCCATGTTCGGCGTGCAAAGCAACCGCAACGGTGACCGCGATGCCGTACACGGCAATCCCGCGCTGTTTATCGGTCTCGGATTTGCGTTCACCCTGCTGCTGGTAATCGGCATCTACGTGGTGGTGCGCATCATCGTCGCCCAGGCCGGCGTCTAGGCAACACCGAAATGGCTGCGACTCAGGCCAGACGATCACACCCGCTGCGGCTGCTGCAGCCGCAGCGGCTGCGCGCGCTGAGCCCGCGTATCGATCGTGAAGGCCTGCGGCAATGTGCCGGGCATATCGGCCTTCTCGCTGTCACTACGGCACTCGTGTACGCCGCGAGCGGCTGGTGGCTGATTCCCGCCATGCTGGCGCACGGCATCGCGCTCGTGGCGCTGTTCGCGCCGCTGCACGAGGCAAGTCACCAGACCGTTTTTCGCACGCACCGGGCGAATCGCGCACTCGCCTTTCTCGCCGGCCTGGTGTTGATGCTGCCGCCGACCTGGTTTTTCCGCTTCCACCTGGCGCACCACCGGTACACACAGGATGTGGAGCGCGATCCCGAGCTGGCGGAGCCCAAGCCGCGGACGCTCGCGCGCTACGCCTGGATCATAACCGGCATACCGTACTGGCGCAGCGCGCTCGCGAATCTTGCCCGGCTGTCGCTGGGGCGCGTGCAGGGCATGGACTACGTCAGCGCGCGGCAGACTCCGGCGATCGTGCGCGAGGCGCGGGTATTCGTGGGCGTCTATGCGGCAACCGCGGCGGTGGCGATTGCATTATCGAGCATGGCACCGCTGACCTACTGGCTGTTGCCGGTTCTGATGGGACAGCCCTTCCTGCGCCTGTATCTGCTCGCCGAGCACACGGGCTGCGCCGAGACCGATGACGGCCTCACCAACACCCGCACCACGCTGGCCAGCGCACCGGTACGCTGGCTCATGTGGAACATGCCCTATCACGCGGAACATCACCTCTACCCCTCGGTGCCGTTTCATGCACTGCCCGCGCTGCACCGGGACATCAGGGAGCACCTTCGGGTAGTGGCGCCGGGCTATCCGGCGGCCCATCGCGACATTCGCCGGAGCTTCCGGCGGCACTGACCGAACCGGCTCACGGTGTCGCCAGGCCGTGCTCCTCCACCCATTCCCGGGCGATCTCATCCGGCCCGCGCTTTTCCACTTCGACCTGATGGTTCATTTTCTGCAACCCTTCGGTGGTGAGCTGCGCCGAAACCGCGTTGAGCGCATCGCGAATGGTTGGTGTCAGCACTGCCTCGCGCACCACCGGGACAAGATTCTGGGCCGAAATCATGCCCTTGTCGTCACGCAGGACGACCCACCCGCGGGCACCGATAACGCCCTGCGTGGTAAACATGAGCGCCACGTCGATGTCGCCGTTGGCCAGCGCGCCGACAGTCAGTGGCCCGCCGGCATCGAGCGATCGGAAGGTCTTGAACTCCAGGCCATAGACCTGCTTGAATCCCGGCAAGCCGATAAACCGGGTCTTGAGTTCGGGCGGCCCGCCAAGCGTCATTTTCGAAGCGACCCTGGCCAGATCCGACATCGTCTGCAAATGGTACTGGCTGGCGGTCTCCGCGGTGACGACAAGCGCATCCTTGTCCTGAGCCGACGCGGGCTTCAGCATCACGATGCCCTGCGGCAGCTTTTCCTTCAGCTCCGCGAGCACCGCGGACTCTTGCCGGGCCTGGCTCTCGCCACGCGTCAGATAGCCCAGCAGGGCGCCGGTGTATTCCGGCAGGATATCGAGCTCGCCCGCCTTTAGCGCCGGAAACACGAGTTCCCGGGAGCCCAGATTCAGGCGCATTTTCGTATCGACGCCATGCGCCTTCAGCACGTCATTGTAGATGTTCGCGAGAATGAGTTGCTCCGGGAAATTGGTCGAGCCGATGACGACCGGCTGCGCCGCGAGGGAGCCCGCCGATACGAGCAGCCCGAAACCCAGCACAAGCATCCGCAGACAGGTTCTGATCACGCTTTCTCCTCCAGCTCATGTTCGATTGCCAATGCAATTAGAGCAGATTGGCCGACCCGGCGCACTGCAGTCCGTCCGCGCGCAGGGTGCCGTAGCCTGGCTGGCAGTCACAGGCTCTGCGATACTGCGCGGGCTCCGGGCTGAACGGAACCGGTGATCCTACAATATAGTCTCCCCGACCTTGACGAAGGGCCGGTACAAGAACCGATTGGGAGAACTCCTATGCCAACACTCAGCCAACACATTACAGCCCTGCTATTCGTCCTGTTGCTGACCGCTTTCGCGGTACAGGCGTCCGCGAATACGCTGGACGACATTCGCGATCGCGGCACCATTTCGGTCGGTGTTCACACCACCCATGCGCCGTACGGATTCATCGATGCCCAGGGCAACAACGCCGGCTTCGGTATCGATCTTGCGCGTTATGTCGCACTCAAGCTGCTGGGTTCGGAGGACGCCGTGGACTTCGTGCCCGTGCTGGCGGCCAATCGCATCCCCTACCTCAAACAGGGCCGTATCGACGTCATCATCGCCACGTTGTCGGAAACGGAGAAGCGGAAGAAGGTCATCGACTATACCCGCGCATACTACGCGTCGGGCGCCTCGGTGCTCACCGCGAAAGACGCGCCCATCCACGACTGGAAGGACCTCAAGGGCAAGAAGGTGTGCGGCCTTCAGGGCGCGTTTTACAACACCCACTTCTCCGAGATGGGCCTGAACATGATCAATTTCGCCACCACGCCGGAGGCCTACAAGGCGCTGGAAGACCACCGCTGCATCGGCTTCGCGTTCGATGTGACCCAGCTCGTCGGCAAACTCCGCGAGCCGAAGTGGCAGGAGCACTACCACATGGCAACGCCGCCCATTCTGGTCACGCCGATGGGGATCGGAGTACGCAAAGGGGACGACGCACTGCGCAAGGCGCTCGACAGGATCATTCTGCAAATGGAGGCATCGGGCTTCATCTATGCACTGGAGGCAAAATGGGATATTCCGCATACTCGGTTCGTCATTGAACACTGGCAGAAGGCGCGGCACGAATTGGGCATGAGCCCGGAGCCCGCGGTATCGGTGCCCAAATAGAACCGCACCTGCTCGGATAACATACGCCACGGATCCACGCTACAAAGAACGGCAGATCATGAACACAGACTATTGGCTGGAACGCTGGCGCGAAGGACGCACCGGCTGGCAACACGATGCGGTCATGCCGCTTCTGACACAGCACTGGCCGGCGCTGGCGGTAGCGCCCGGCACGTGCACGCTGGTGCCTTTCTGCGGCAAGACCCTCGACATGATCTGGCTGGCGGAGCAGGGCCACCACGTGCTCGGCGTGGAAATCTCGCCGCTCGCGATCGAACAGTTTTTTGCGGAAAACAAGTTGTCGGCGGCAAAAAAGCAGACGCCCGACGGCATTCGCCACAGCGCCGGCAATATCGAAATCATTCAGGGTGATCTGTTCGCGGTCCGCGCGGCGACGTTTGCCCGGTGCGGCGCCGTTTACGATCGCGCTGCCATCATCGCCCAGTCCACGCCCGAGCGGCAGCGATACGCCAGCGTGGTCTACGCCAGCCTTCCCGATGACTGCCGCGGGCTGATGATCACGCTGGAATATCCGCAAGCGGAAATGGACGGCCCTCCGTTCTCGGTGCAAGAGACCGAGGTACGGCACCTGTTCGCCAGCGACTGGCATGTCACGCTCGCCGAGCGGCGTGACATCCTCGCCGGCCAGCCCAATTTTCAGGAAGCCGGTCTGACGTCGCTGCACACCGCGATCTATCAGATGCGCCGCCGCTGACCGATGGCGCGAGGCTCTGCCCGAAATACCGAGATCATCGTTCTGCTCGGGCTGCTTGCCGCCATCGGGCCGCTGTCCATCGACACCTATCTGCCGAGCATACCGGCAATCGCGAACGAGTTCGGGGTCCCGTCAGCGCTGGTCGAACAAAGTGTCAGCGCGTACTTTCTGGGCCTTGCGGCCGGGCAGATCGTGTGTGGCCCGTTCTCCGACCGCTTCGGGCGCCGACCGATACTGTTCGGTGGACTCGGCCTGTACCTGCTGGCAACACTCGCCTGCGTGCTGGCACCAACGGCGGAGGTCCTGATCGCTGCCCGTATCGTGCAGGGCCTGGGTGCCTCGGCGACGCCCGCCGCCGGGCGCGCCGTGATTCGCGATATCTGGTCCGGCAACCAGGCCGCGCAGGCCATGTCGTTCGTGATGATGGTCATGGCCTTCGCGCCACTGATCGCTCCGCTCATGGGCGGCCAGATCTTCGCCTACCTGGGCTGGCGCGCGATTTTCTGGCTGATGCTGGGCTTCGGCGCATTGCTCGTCGCCCTCGTCCTGCTGCGCCTGCCGGAGACGAACGGCCCGGAACGACGCGCCGGCGTCCGTATCGCCGCCTACTTTCGCGCATACGGCCATGTGCTCTCCAACAGCCGTGCCTGGGCGTATCTCCTCACCGGCGGCCTGTCCTACGCGACCATGTTTGCGTACATTACCGGCTCGCCTTCCGTGTACATCACGATTTTCGGCGTCAACCCGCAGTACTTTGGCTTCTTTTTCGCCCTCAACGTGATCGGTCTTACCCTCGGCAACTGGCTCAACAGCCGCCACGTAACCCGGCTCGGCTACCGCCGCCTGCTCGGCATCGGTACTGCGGTGAGCCTTCTCGGCGTGCTCGCGCTCCTCGTCTGCTCGCTCACGGCGACGGGCGGGCTGACCGCCGTCGTCATCACGCTCTTCATGGCGGTGGCACCGGTGAGCATGACCGGGGCGAACGCAATCGCGGGGCTGCTCAACCTTTTCCCGCGCAATGCCGGCGCGGCCTCGGCACTGTTCGGCGTCTCCCAGTTCGGCTTCGGCGCGATCGCCGGCATTCTCGCCGGCGCGTTTTACAGCGGCACACCGGTCGCCATGGCCCTGGCGATGATCATCATGGCCGGAGGCGCCTTCCTCGCCTGGCTGTGGCTGCAGCTGCTGCGTACCGCCGCGCCGATCGTCGACGCGTAGCAGCGCACGGGCATCGCGGCTCGCGCCGCTTGTGTCCCCTCTCCCTGACCCTCTCCCGCAAGCGGGAGGGGACAAAGTTGTGGGAGCGGCTTCAGCCGCGATCAGCGCGACACGCACTCATCCATCAGGCCCGCGTCACTTCAGCCCCAGCGCGTGGGCGACGACTTCGCGCGCGGCTTTCTTGCCGTCGGCGGTCGTGATGCCGCCGGTCTGGTAGATGCCACTCTGATCGAACCAGCGCTCGAGCAGATCGGGATGCTCGCGAATCAGCTTCTTGCCGGCGTCCAGATAGTCCATCTTGTCATTCAGGACATAGGCCATCGCTGCGCTTTGTTCCTTGGGCGTCCACTTGTAATTGTCCAGGAACTGTCCGACATTCGGGCAATCCCACGCGTACCCGGTGCGCGCCAGCGTGTTGACGATGACCTCGCCCTTGTTCGGCCCCCAGTATTTGGCGCCGCCGGCAAGATAACGAATGTCGTACATCACGTTCATGGGGTGCGGGGTCCACGCCAGGAAGACGATCGGCTTCTTGTCGCGAATGTGGCGCCCGACCGCAACCATCATCGAGGCCGTGCTCGACTGGATCAGCTTCCAGTCTCCCAGGCCGGCGTAGTCGTCGTCCATCATGCGCTTGATCGTTGTGTTACCGCCGCTGCCCGCGTCGATACCATAGATCTTGCCGCCGAATTCCTCCTTGTGGGCATCGAGGTCCTTGATGCTCTTCACCCCGGCGTCATACACATAGGCGGGCACGCCCAGGGTGTACTTGCCGCCGCGAAGGTTGGCGCTGACGATATCGATCGTGCCTTCCTGGCCGAACTTGCGAAACAGATCGCGCTGCGACGGCATCCACTGGGCCATGAACGCATCCAGCTCGCCGCGCGCGAGGCTCTGGTAGACCACCGGTGTGGACGCGGCCGTCATCGTGCTCTGGTAACCGAGCTGCTGCAGCATCCACTGCGCGGTCCTGGTCTTGACGGTCACCCCCGGCCAGTTGACGTAGCCGAAACGCACGTCCTGGCAATCGTGCTTCTGGTCGGCGGCGAACGCCGTGGCCGAGGCGACGGCCATCGCAACGATTGCAATGGTGAGCATTATTCTTCGCATTTGGACAACCTCCGTTTACTGTAAAAAAGACCGCCCCCGCGGCCTGCCGTACTCGCGCACGACATCGCCCAGCCTTCCGGGGTCCCGCCCCGGATCCTGCCGAATGGCTGCGTCCAGCCCTGGAGCCAAAGTTCAAGGAACCGATGGTGACGTACCGGTCGCCGGATTTTCGCCCACCACGGCCGGATCAAATGGCGCGCGGCGGAAGATCCTGTGGACCAGTGGTTCGAAATACTCCAGTGGACGCGTGGGGTAGTCCGGATCGAACGCCGTCTGATCGTAGCGTTCGCAAAAGCGTGCGCAGCTCGCGTACCAGGGATGGTCCCGGAAGCGATCCCGCGCATGCCGATCGGCACCAACGTGGTGCCCATAGTAGTAGAGCTGGAACGCGCCGTGATGGGCAAGTATCCAGGTAACCTCCGGCCGCACATAGGGCCGGACGATGGCGGCGGCCAGCTGGGAATGGTTTGCCGGCGCCAGCTCGTCGCCAATATCGTGTACGAGCGCACCCAGCACCATCTCCTCGTCGGCGCCGTCATCTTCCGCCCGGGTCGCGCTTTGCAGGGAATGGGTCAGGCGGCTCACGCGGTAACCGCTCAGGGACGACTCGAGCCGGCGCAGCGCCGTCATGATGCGCTCGGGCAACTGCGCGATGTAACCCGCCTCCAGATCCTCCAGAAAGCGATACTCAGCCTCCGTGCCGTCTTCCATGTGCCTGAAACTGACGGTATCCATCGTCGCAACCTTCATCCGCTCGTTGCACCCGTACGTGTCCCGGCCAGGGTGCGATACAGGCTGCGCGGGCCGTCGACATCGATGTAGCAACCCTGCAGATGGCGATGGCCTTCGTTCGGGTCGAAGGCGGTGCGCCCGTGCAAGACGCGATTGTTGTCGAAGAACATCAATTGGCCGGCCCGCAGCGGAAACCGGATTTCGAAGCGCGGGTCGACGAACAGCTCTCCGAGACGCCGGCGCGCGCGGTGAAAGCGCTTCAGCGCCTCTCCCTGCAGCAACGGGAGGTAATCGAGGCGCGGGCTGTAGTGCACACCCGTCACCTTGCCGCGGCCGTCGCGATGGACGATCGGCCGTCGCTTGATGAGTTCGTTGCGCTCATCGACGAAACGAAACCGCACCGGCGTTTCGCACAAAGCGGCGAATCCCGCGGGATCTTCGCGTTGGAGTCGATCGCAGACGCTCAGGCTGTCGACCAGGGTCGAGAGGCCGCCGGAGGTTTCGTTGACCAGACAGTGCAGCAGCTGGATGCCGGGCACCGCATCGCGGTAGGGATTGTCCGTGTGCGGTCCCAACGGTATCGAACGATACGCCAGGTCGTTCGAGCGCGGCCGTGAGTAAACCTCGAAGTAGCGCCCGAAGTTGGTCTCGCGCAGGTGGCCGAATGCTTGCGCCACCTTCAGGATCTCCTGCGGCCGGCACGGCACCTCGCGCAGCACGATGAAGCCGTAGCGCAAAAACGCCGCTGTTGCCGCGTGCAGCGCCTCACGGGCCTGCAGCGCGGGCCAGTCGAACGTGGTGCGCTGGCGGTCGATGTCAGCCGTCCAGGGTACCGGTTCCGGGCAGTGATCGTCCGGATCGAGATCCTGCGCCAGGGAGCGCAGGCTGTAGCGGCCGCTGTAGCCGTCGCTGAAAGTGAGGCCAATGTGGTCGTCATCGTAGAGACGCGCATCGGTGAGCGTGATTTCCTCGCTCAACTGGTGCGGATCGAACAGGCGCTGCTGCGTATGGGGATCGACGTGGGCTTCGTCCTGACAGTGCTCGCGCAACCACAGCGCGGGCAATTCAAGCGTATCGATGCCTTGCGAAAACAGCACCCGCGGTGGCGTCGATTCGATCTGAAAGTGCGGCTGTCGCATGATAGTGACCTGTACGCGGAGTTCTCTCATGATTATGAGCATGGGCTCCGTGCCCGGTAAACAGCGGTTTCGTTGATGGGAAGCATGCAATTTTCTTATGGCACGAGCCGATTGCCGGTGCCATCGATGAAGGCACTGATGGCATTCGAGGCGGTCATGCGACTCGGATCCATGACCGCCGCCGCACGTGAACTCGACAGCACCCAGCCGGCGATTTCACAGCGGGTGCGCGCACTGGAAGAGGCGGTGGGCATTCCCCTGTTCGAGCGCCACGGATCCCGGTTGCACGCGACCGCCGAGGGCCAGCGATACTATGCGGACATTGCCGATGCCGTACGCGGCGTTTCCGCGGCGACGCGGCGCCTGCAATCGGGTGCGCTGACCCGCCGTCGCAAACTGACCATCGCGGCGCATTTCGGCATGGCGCATCTGTGGCTGCTGCCACTGCTTTCCAGGCTGGAAGCCGCCTTTCCCGCGACCCGCTTCGAAATCATGCCTGTGGACCAGGACGACTCTCCGGAGATGGACGCGGCCGATCTCACGATCCGCTTCGGCCAGTTCGATACGGAATCGCCGGGTACCTGCCCACTGTTCGCGGAGGTGGTCTATCCGGTGTGCAGTTGCGAGTTCGCCGCGCGTCACGGCCTTGTCGGCACGGTGTCTCCGGAGCACCTGCGACAGCTGCCTCTGCTGCACATGGATCACCAGGATCCGCGCTGGCTCGACTGGTACCGCTGGTGCGAAATCGCCAATCTGCCACCGCCGGCGGGGCCGCCGCGCTTTGCCTATAACAACTACCCGCTGCTGCTCAACGCCGCCACCAACGGCGAGGGGCTCGCACTTGGCTGGGACGCGCTGGTGCGGCCCCTGGTACGCAAGCAAACACTGATCCGCCTTGCGCCCGTCGTGCGCAGGGACAATCGCGGCTATCTGCTGTGCGCGCGCCACCCGGAACTCGTACTGGTGGCATCGGTCATCCGCTGGTTTCAGCAGGCCGGAAGCGACTAGACCGTACTCATCGCCGGGTTGCGCCTCACGCCTCCTGTCAATTGCAGCGGAGGCAGGCATCCGCGCAAGGCATTACACTGGACGACAGGCGTCCTTATCGTGGAGGCAGCCGCGCGCTGCCATGATCGGTCCCATGGCGATGATTCCTCTCTCCATTCTCGACCTGGCTCCCATTACCGAAGGAGGCTCCGCAGCCGAATCCTTCGCGCACACGGTGGATATCGCCCAGCACGCCGAGCGCTGGGGTTACACGCGCTACTGGATGGCGGAACACCATGGCATGCCCGGCATCGCCAGTGCCGCTACCTCGGTGCTCATCGGCCATGTGGCCGGTGCGACCACACGCATTCGCGTGGGCGCCGGCGGAATCATGCTGCCCAACCATTCGCCGCTGGTCATTGCCGAGCATTTCGGCACACTCGATGCCCTGTATCCCGGACGCATCGATCTGGGACTGGGCCGCGCGCCGGGCTCCGACCAGGTGACAGCGCGGGCACTGCGCCGCAATCTGGCCACCGATCCGGACGAATTCCCCCGCGACGTGATGGAGCTGATGGCGTATTTCGAAGGCGAGGGGCCAGTACGCGCCGTGCCGGGCGAAGGCCGGAACGTCCCGATCTGGATTCTGGGTTCGAGCCTGTTCGGTGCGCAGCTCGCGGCGGCACTGGGCCTGCCTTACGCGTTTGCCTCGCATTTTGCCCCGGCGCAGATGATGGACGCGCTGGCCATGTACCGCGCGCGCTTCAAGCCCTCGCGCTATCTGGACCGGCCCTGCGCCATGCTGGGGTTCAACGTGTTTGCCGCTGACACGGACGACGAGGCCCGCTATCTGGCAACCTCATGGCAGCAGTCCTTCATCAACCTGCGCTCGGGCCGCCCCGGCCGCCTGCCGCCCCCGGTGGAGGGCTATGTCGAATCGCTGCCCCCGCATGGCCGTGAACTGCTCAACCATGTGCTGTCCTGCACCGCGATCGGTTCGCCGGATACGGTGGCCGAGCGTATTCGCGCGTTCATCGACCGCACCGGCGCCGACGAACTCATGCTGACCAGCAACATGTACGACCACGCGGCACGCCGGCATTCCTACGAAATCGCCGCGCGACTGATCGGCGCGCCCGGGCAGCCCCGTGGCGACCAGTGAAAACGCTACCGCTGCTGCAGGTGCAGCCAGCCGAGCATGGTCCCGCCGCGACACGAAGGCTACCGCAAGCAGTTGTCCTGCCCGTGTTGCCAGACCCGGACGACATGGTATTGTGCGCCGATATCCGGGCGCCGGGGTGAAGGCATGTCCCCGCTGCGTTATGCTGGCCCAACGGGCACATCGTCCGGTGAATGATTGTCGGGAGACCCTGAAGCGATGTCCAGACAACATCCTGCTCCATCCCAGCGGCGGAAAAACCAGCACGTTTACGACAGGCTGCGCGCCGCCGGCCTGCGCGCCACACGCCAGCGCGTGGCTCTGGGCAGCCTGCTGCTGAACGCCGGCCCGCGCCATGTCAGCGCCGAGGCGCTGCACCGGGAGGCGGCCGCCAGCGGCGTTGCCGTCTCGCTTGCGACCGTTTACAACACCCTGCACCAGTTCACCGACGCCGGTCTCTTGCGCGAGGTGGTCGTGCAGCCGGGGCGGTCCTATTTCGATACCAACACCTGTGACCACCACCACTTTTACTACGCGGCCGAAGAGCGGCTGGAGGACATTCCCGCCGACCAGATTTCCTTCGACGGCCTGCCAACGCCACCGATGGGCCGCGCGATCCGTCGTGTCGACGTGATAATCCACGTCGGCGAGAGCAACGACTGAACGCTGCCGGCAAGGCGAGCAGACCGCTGACCGGGGGCGTCCCAGTTTATAATTATTCCAAACTATTGCGACGCTCCGGCATTGCTGCTAAGTTAACGCCACGCACCGGATGAAGGTCGCAATCGCCTGCCATCGAAACCCTTGCCGCCAACGCGCCGGGCATCCGACTGGCAGCACCCCACGAGGAGGAAAACACCATGACAACAATACTGGGTCCACAAAAACTAGGTCCATTGACACCACTGGTCGGTGAATGGGAAGGCGACGTCGGCGTCGATCTCTCCTATCACAATCAGGATGACGAGACGAGCGAAACTTCCTATTTCGAGAAGGCATGGTTCAAGCCGATCCCGATCCAGGAGAACGGTCAGCAGGTGCTATGGGGAATGAACTACGGCATGACTGCCTGGCGCCACGGTGAAGAGGCCATGGACCCGTTCCACGACGAGGTCGGCTTTCTGCTGTGGGACAAGGCCAACGGCCAGATCATGCGCACCGTCGTGTTCGGACGCGGCATCGCCATTCTCGCCGGCAGCGACGCCAAGCCGCGTGACAGGGTATTGCATTTCAATGCCAGTCCCGGAGAACCCTGCTACGGCATACTGCAGAACAAATATCTCCTCGAACGCGCGGAAATCAAGGACTTCAAGAGCACCTTCACGATCGACGACGACGGTACGCTCAGCTACACGTCCGACCTGCTCCTGAGGCTCGCCGCCACTGGTGAGGAAATGCACCACACGGACAGAAACACGCTGCATCGCGTCAAGCGCTACCACCCAAGCGCCGAAGGCGCCTGATCGCACGGGCACACGAACCCGTACGGTTTCGCGTCACGCAAGCACATCGGACCCGCGCACGGCAAATCAGGATGCCGGCCGTTGTGCATGCGCCGAGGGATCTCCGCGGCCCCGCCACACCTGCTTCCACAGGGCACGGGCGGGGCCGGCGGTTCCGAGCCTCGCATTTGATCCGGCCATGCCGCACCTGATCACCCACCGCCCGCGCGTCACCAATCTTGCCTCCCCTGACGAGACAGCCCCATCCCACAAGGCGTGGGAAACCGTCAATGCCTTCTGCTACGAGATCGGCGGGCTGACGTTCGTCGCCGGCAGCATCTGCTATTTCCCGGCGTTATCGAATTACCTGGCGATCGGCGGCTGGCTGTACTTTTTCGGATCGCTGCTCTACCTGCTCGTGACCGGTCACGATCTGCTGGAGGTATTCAAATACTGGCGCATTCATCACACCAATACCTTCGCCGATCGCATCGAGTTCGTGACGGCCACATCGTACGTGCTGGGTTCGCTGCTGTTCACCATCGGCAGCATCTGCTTTCTGCCCTCGCTCGGCGCGACGTCGACCGGTAGCTGGTGCTTTATCGTCGGCTCGGCGTTGTTCCTGATTGGCGGCTTCATCAACATCCTGCAGGTGGTCGAAGCTCCCTCTCTGCTCTACATGCAGCTATTCAACGTGACCGTGGCCCAGTTCATCGTCGGCTCGGCGCTGTTCCTCGTGGCGACGATTCCCTACCTCTGGCATCTCGGCGATCCGGCGCGGAGACAGGTAACGACACTTGCGGCGGCGCAGTATCTGTTCGCGAGCGTACTGTTTCTCACCGGCGGCATCGCCATCTACTACCGCAAACTGGTCCACCACAGACTGGAGGCGTTCTGCCATGCCAGCGGGTTGGGCACGATGTTCATCCGCGCGCTGCGCAGCGAGATTCAGGAGAAAGCCACGCTGGGGCCAACGCGGCATTACCACGACCCGTAGCGCCATCGTTTACCGCGCAGGCGGCTACAAGGCGGCAGGCCGAATCATCCGCACGCAAGCCACCGGCCACACATGCACTTCAGCAGCGAACTGCCCTAACCCGTGACAGCCTTGACGGCGTCTTCCAGGCGCGCAACCGTGGCATCCACATTCTTGAGCTTGTCGAGGCCGAACAGCCCTACGCGAAAGGTCTTGAAGCCTTCCGGCTCGTCGCAGGCCAGGGGCACCCCCGCGGCGATCTGCACATTCCGGGCCGCAAATGCGCTGCCTTTGTGGATCGCGTCGTTATCGGTATAGCTGACCACAACGCCGGGCGCACCGAACCCATCGGCCGCCACACTCTTGAAGCCATACTTCGCCAACATGGCGCGCACCTTGTCGCCAAGCTGCTGCTGCGCGTCGCGAGCCTTGTCGAAACCCATGTCGCGGGTCTCCAGCATGTTGTCGCGGAACCGGGTCAGCGCGTCGGTCGGCAACGTCGCATAATAGGCATGAGTCCCGTTTTCGTAGGCGGCCATGATGCCGCGCCATTTTTTGAGATCCAGGGAAAAACTCGTGCTCTGGGTCGTTTCCAGGCGCGCCTCGGCAGTTTCGGAAAGCATGACCAGCGCCGCGGACGGGCTGGAACTCCAGCTTTTTTGCGGCGCGCTGACCAGGACATCAACCCCGGTTTTTTTCATATCCACCCAGATGGTGCCGCTGGCGACACAGTCGAGCACAAACAGACCGCCGGCCTCGTGCGTCGCCGCCGCCAGCTTTTCGAGGTAATCCTGCGGGAGGATGATGCCGGACGCAGTTTCCACATGGGGTGCGAACACCACGTCGGGTTTTTCCCTCTGGATGGTGGCCACGAGCTCGTCGATGGGCGCTGGCGCAAAAGCCGCTTTGGGCCCTTCCTCCACGGTACGCGCCTTGACCACAACGGTCGCGGAGGGAATCCCGCCGACCTCGAATATCTGGCTCCAGCGATAGCTGAACCAGCCGTTACGCGCCACCAGGCACTTCTTGCCGGTGGCGAACTGTCGGGCCACAGCTTCCATGCCACAGGTTCCGCCACCGGGAACGAGGGCAAGGGCATGCGCGCCATAGACGTTCTTGAGCGTGCCGGAGATGTCGCGCATGACCTGCTGGAAACGCTGCGACATGTGGTTCAGGGAGCGGTCGGTAAAAACGACCGAGTATTCGGCCAGGCCATCGGGGTCGACCGGGGACAAGGATTCAGTCATGCGTATCTCCATCCAAAACGGTATATTAACTTGGTTATTGTATGACTTGCACGAGCCGGATTGTGCCGGCCGGCTACCATGAACCATGATGCTCGGGTATCAGCCTGACCAGCGGCAGGGCAGCGACGAGCAGCACGGCGGCAGTCACGTAGACCCAGGCCTGGATACCGCCGGGGTCGGCAGACTCGGAAAGGATCGCGGTCGCGATCGAAATCGCGATGATCGAGCCGATCTGCATGCACATCGAGCGCAGCGCGGCGATGGTCGCTGAATGTTCGAGCGCCAGTTGCAGCCCCGCGTTGCGGGTGGCGGGATTCAGCGTACCGCCGCCGACACCGACCAGGAAAGCAGCGCCGGCCAGCCACATATAAGGCGAGATGCCGGCGAACGGGGGCAGCGCAAGCAGCAGCATGCCGATCGCGATGGCGGTGCCGCCGACATAGATCGGCAGGCGGTAGCCCGTTCGCCGCAACGCGAACGCAGCCGCGATCGACAGCAGGATCGCGGCGGCACCCTGGGCCATGAGCAACGTCCCCGAATCGAGCGCATTGATGCCATAGCGATTGGTCGCATACAGCGGAACGAGCGTCAGCAGGCCGATGGTGACGCCCCCGTACATGATGTTGACCAGGTTGATCGGGCCAAAGCCGGAGCCGTGAATCAGATGGGGCGCGATGAACGGATTAGCCGATCGCCTGATGTGGCGGACGAACAGCCACAGGGCGCCAAGCGCAACAGCCAGCGGCCCCCCGAACGCGGGCGACCACACGTGCGTGCCCGGCGAGCCCAGATAACTGACGGCGAACATGGCGGCGAGCAGGGCGCTGCCGAGCAGCAGCATTCCGGCGGCGTCCATGTGGAGGTGAGGGCCTCCGGACTTTGGCCGATCGTGCGGAATATGGCGCAACGCCAGCACGATGACCGCCAGGCCGATCGGCACGTTGATGAAGAACACACCGCGCCAGTTCCAGTACGAAACGAACAACCCGCCGAATATGGGGCCGAGCATCGCACCGACCGGAAAAACGCTGCCGAACAGGCTGACGGCGCGATCGCGCGCACTCCCGAAATGGTCGACGACGATCCCGGTGGCGGATGGCGTAAAGCCCGCGCCACCCGCTGCCTGCAGCGCGCGCAACGCGATGAGCACGTAGATATTGTTGGCCATCCCGCAGCACAGGGATGCAATGGTGAAGACGATGACCGAGCCCAGGAACACCCGGCGCCGGCCGTACCGCTCGCTGAGCTTGCCGCTGATCGGCAGCATCAGCACGAAGCCGAAGGAATAGACCGTAATGGTCCATCCGGCCCAGTTGATCGACGTATCCAGCCCTTGCTGCAGGGAATGCAACGCCGTTGCAACGATGGTCGAGTCCACCGACATCATCAGCAACGCGAGTGCAACGGTAGTAAAAATCAGCACGCGGCGAACGGGCTGCTCCTCCCCGACCGCCTCCGAGGGCTGGTCGGATGCGCTCGCATCGTGCTGAACACTCATATTTCGTATTTTCCGCACATTCGGTCGGGAAGCGCCGGGCCTGCTCGACCCCGTCGAGTCACTGCATCCGTGCCGGATCCGGGCCCCCTGGGGTAAACGGCGATCAAGCCGACGGTGCGGCCTCCTTGTATGTTGTAGAGAGCGGGACGGTACGCGAGAGACAGCCGAATCCGGCCGAACGATCACAGGCGTTCAGGCAGCGCGGCTCACGCCTGGCGGGCCATGCCACGGCGGCGCGATGGCGACATCGCGCCAGCGGCCCTTTCTGTCGTCCATGTCAGGGGGAGTGGTGGATAAAGAAGTCAGGTGCCGACGTGCTTCGGCGTGCCGTGTGAAGCAGATGCCCTCGCCACCGGCATGATACCAGAAAACGCCATCCGGCCCGTCAGGGAACCCGGTGGAGCCACTCGGGAGTCGAGAACCGGGACCGAACGAGTTCCTTCGCCGCGGCATATTCAGCCGCCGTGATATCGCCGGGGATGGCGCCATGGAGATCGGCGAAAGTCGCCTTCATCCGCTCGATGATCTCCGCACGGGTGAGCCCGCTCTGCCTGCGCAGGGGGTCGACGCGCTTGGCCACGCTGGCAATGCCCTTGTCACTGAGCTTTTCGCGGCCGATCCGCAATATCTGCGCCAGCTTCTCGCCGTCCATGTCGTAGCTCATGGTCACGTGATGCAGCACCGCACCCGAGCCGGAGCGCTTCTGCGCGGCCCCGCCGATTTTGCCCGCGGGGCTGGCGATATCGTTGAGCGGCTTGTATTCGACGTCGATACCGAGCGAGCGCAGGGCGACAAGCACCCAATCGTCGAGAAATGCGTAGCTGTCCGCGAAGCTCATCCCCTGCACCAGCGCCGCCGGGGCGTAAAGAGAGTAAGTGATGATGGCCCCCTTCTCCATCATCATGGCGCCGCCGCCGGAGATCCGCCGCACCACCTCGAACCCGTAGCGGGCGGCCGCCTCCAGGTCCACCTCGTTTTTAACCGACTGAAAGCAGCCGATGACCACGGCGGACTCGTTCCACTCCCAGATGCGCAGTGTCGGCCGGCGGCGCCCGGCTCCCACTTCGTGCATCAGCACTTCGTCCAGTGCCAGATGAAGCGCGGGGGGCACGGCGGCCGCGTGCACGATCTCCCAGTCGTAGTCGCGCCAGCTGGTCGCGTGCGCCAGCGCGCGGCGGGTCGCAACCGCGATCGCCTCCGGCGAGAAACCGAGCAGCACGGCATCATCCGGAATCGCCGCCCGCACCGCAGCGCCAATCGCCTTGGCGTCCGCATTCGCCGGCAGCCCGTTGATGGCGCTGTCGATGGCTTCGAGCGCCGAGTCGGGTTCCAGGAAAAAATCGCCGGAAAGGCGGAAGTCGGCCAACACGCCGTCCCGAATCTCCAGGTCGACCACCACCAGCTTGCCGCCCGGCACCTTGTACTCGCCGTGCATTCGCGCCCCCGCTTCAGTGCATCACCACCGCACGACGCACTCCGCGCCCCGGGTTCGGGACCAACCTTTCGGCGGCCGGTGACCAGCCAGCTGATCCGCCTTCACTAGCGCCAGGTGCCCTTGGCGAAGTGCTCCGCCAGTTCGCGATGATCTTCCTGCGTCGGCGGCGGGCTGACGACCACCAGCACGATGGTCCGCTTGTCGGCGTGAATGCCGCGCGCCTCGCCTGCCCTGGAGTGCAGGACGGCCCCCGGGCCGGCGTGGGCCAGTTCCTCGTCGCCGGATACCAGCGTGGCCTCGCCTTCGATGATCACCATCGTCAGATCGCTGCCGGGATGGTGCACGGGAATCGCCTGCCCCGCTTCCAGCCCGACGACCTTGGTGTCGCTCTTGTCCGTCCGGTCCAGGGTGACGGGCTGGAAGCGCTCCGCGCCGAAAGAGGCTTTTTCTCGAATCGATTTGATCAGCATTATCCCGCTCCGTTACGCGCTCAGATGCGTCTCCAGTGTGATTTCGGCATTGAAAAGCTTCGAAACGGGGCAACCCGTCTTGGCGTTGTTTGCCGCGGTTTCGAACACCTTGCGATCGGCGCCGGGAATCTGTGCGTGGACATCCAGATGAACCGTGGTAATGGTGAAACCGCCGTCATCGGGCTCGATGGTCACGGTCGCCGTGGTGTCGATCCGCTTCGGCGTCAGCCCGGATTCGCCGAGTACCAGCGACAACGCCATCGAATAGCAGCTGGCGTGCGCAGCCGCCAGCAGTTCCTCGGGACTGGTCCCCTGCCGTTCCTCGAAACGATTCCTGAACGAGTACGGTGTATTCGAAAACACTCCGCTCTCGGCGGATACCGTTCCCTTTCCATCCTTGATGCCACCTTCCCAAACCGCTGCTGCATTGCGCTTCATCGCACTCTCCTGCCTGGGGTTTGTACGCAAGCATAGCTGCTCGCGGGCGCCCACTCCTTGACCGACATCAAGCACTGCCGGGCTCCCGCGTCGGACGGCGTTTGTTGTTACACTCACGCCATCCTCCGAGCCCTCAGCTTATGCACTGCGCATCGATTCATGCCGCCTACGCACAAATCCTCGCCAAGTACCGGCAGCGCGCGCGCGTCCGTCTCCCTGAGCCGCCCTGCCCTGATCCTGCTGGGGGTGGCGCTGATTCTGCTCGCCTTCAATTTGCGTCTGGTGTTTCCCAGCCTGTCGGTGCTGTTGCCCGAAATCATCCGCCAAACCGGGCTGTCGTCGGCTTCGGCCGGCTATCTCACCACCCTGCCGGTCCTGTGTCTGGGCCTATTCGCGCCAGTGGCGCCGCTGTGCGCACGCTACTTCGGTATCGAGCGCACCCTGCTGGGCGCACTGGTGCTGCTGGCCGCCGGCACGGCACTGAGGGGCCTTTACGGGATACCGGGCCTGTTTCTGGGTTCCGCCATGGCAGGCGGCGGCATCGCGATTGCCAACGTGCTGCTGCCCGCGCTGGTGAAACGCGACTTCCCACGCCATGTCGCCGGCATGACCGGGCTATACACCATGACGCTGAACGGCGGCGCGGCTGTGGCGGCGGCGGTTACGCTGCCGCTGGCCTACGCGTTCGGCGGGTCGTGGTCCATTGGTCTCGGCGCGTGGGCGCTGCCCCCGATCGCAGCGGCTCTGTTCTGGGTAACGCAGCTGCGCCGCAAGGCACCGCAAGCAACAACGCACGCGGTACAACGGGTTCGCGGCCTGTGGGGCGATCCCCTCGCCTGGCAGGTCACCTTTTTCATGGGCCTGCAATCGGCGATGGCCTACTGCGTCGCGGGATGGCTAGCGCCCATACTGCAAGGCCGGGGGCTCGATGGCACCACAGCCGGGCTGGTGACATCGGTCTGCATTCTCACGAGTATCGTTGGCTGCCTGGGCGTGCCGATTCTGATTGCACGCGTGCGGGATCAGCGACTGCTCAGCGTGATTCTCAGCATCCTCACCGGCGCCCCCCTGCTCGGCCTGCTGTTTGCGCCGCTGTCCACGGTGTGGGTCTGGGCGATGCTGCAGGGGCTTGGGCAAGGCAGCATGTTCACCGCCGCGCTGACCGTCATCGTGCTGCGCTCGCCCGACTCGCTCGTGGCCGCGCAACTGTCCGGCATGGCACAGACCGTGGGGTACATCCTCGCTTCGGTCGGCCCCCTGCTGGTGGGTCTGCTGCATGGCTGGACGGGTGGTTTCGCCGCTTCCGGCTGGCTCTTCGTGGCGCTGATAGCGGGAGGCTGCGTGAGCGGCTGGGGCGCCGGGCGCAGCCAGTACGTCAACACACCCGGCCATCCGGCGCCGCCCGTGCCGCTGCCGGTCAACGACGCACCGCAAAACAATCATCCCCTCTGAAGTAACGGATGCCGCGTCAGCGCATCAGGATGCGCCTGGGGCGAATGGGCAGCCTGCCTCGCCAGTACTGCAGCAGGATGAAGCCGCCGACCGCGCCGCCGAGGTGGGCGAAGTGCGCAACGCCGGATTCGTAGCCGCTGACGCCGAAGAACAGCTCCAGCAGGATGTAGCCCGCCACGAAGACCCACGCGGGCATCGGGATCGGCAGGAAGATCATGAACATCTTCACGTGCGGATAGACGAGGCCAAACGCGACGAGCAGCCCGAAGACCGCGCCAGACGCACCGATGGTCGGATAGAAACCGTGGGTAAAATACTGCGCGACCAGCAAATGGGCAACGGCCGCCGTCACCGCGCAAAAGCAGTAGTAGAACGTGTAGCGCTTCGCGCCCAGCAACTCCTCGATGGGCCCGCCAAACACCCACAGGGCGAACATGTTGAAGAAGATGTGTCCCCAGCCGCCGTGCAGGAACGCGTAGGTGATGACCTGCCAGAAGTGGAAGCTGACCACCAGCGGTGTCCCGCCTTCCGTATAGCCGGCGAAGTGTGCCGGCCCGATTGGCCACAGCGCGCCATAGGCCAGCAGCAGCGGCTGCAGGGACGACACCTGCTCCAGCAGGAAGACGACCACATTGGCGATGAGCAACGTGCGGGTGACGCGGGGCAAGTCGTATAGCATGGGCTTCCGGGAGGACTATGTCGGGTCAGGGCGTACGTCGCCGAGCCGGCACCGGTTGCGATCGCAACTGCGAAACCCCCGCTCGCCGTTGCGCGCGCGAATGCGGGAATGCAGCAACGCCACCAGCCGGTAACGGTCCGGTAGTGTAACAGTCACAGCCCGGGCGCATGCCCGCTACGCCGTGTCAATGGATTCCAGCGCTTCGTCGATCGCCGCGAGATCCTCGGCATCGAGCCGCCAGTCGGCCGCGCGTGCGTTTTGCTGAATCTGTTCGGGCCGGGTGGCGCCCGCGATCACGCTGGCCACCTCCGAATGGGCCAGCAGCCAGGCAAAGGCGAGATCGAGCAGGCTGTGGTCACGCTGCCTGGCCCAGGCTTCGAGCCTTTCCACCCGATCCCAGTTCGATTCGGTCAGATAACGATTGCCGAGCTGCTGCCAATGGGCAAAGCGCGAATCCTCCGGCGCCGCTTCGTCACGCTGGTATTTTCCCGTCAGCAGCCCGCTTGCCAGCGGGAAGTAGGGCACCAGGCCCAAATCGTAGGCCGCGAGTGCGGGGAGCAGTTCCTGCTCCGCCGAGCGCTCCAGAAGACTGTATTCATTCTGTGCGCAGATGAAATGGTTGGCCGGAAGCTCGCTCGCGATCCAGTCTGCCTCGACCACCTCCCAGGCGGCGAAGTTGCAACAGCCGATGTAACGCACCTTCCCCGCATGGATCAGATCGTCGAGCGCGCGCAGGGTTTCCTCGATCGGCGTCAGCGGATCGGGCCAGTGGATATAGTAGACGTCGATCCAGTCCGTCTGCAGCCGCTGCAGGCTCGCTTCCACCGCCTGCATGATGTAGCGCCGCGAGGCGTTATGGCGCTTCGTGTCGTCGCTCATCGCCGAGCCGAATTTGGTGGCGAGCACGATATCCTTGCGACGCTCGCCGAGCACCTCGCCCATCAGCGTCTCCGAGCCGCCACGGTTGCCGTAGGAGTCGGCCGTGTCGAAAAAGTTGATGCCGCCGTCGAGTGCGGCATCGATCACCGCGCGCGTGCCCGCGAGATCCAGCCGGCCGCCGAAATTGTTGCAGCCGAGCCCGACCTCCGAAACCTCGAGTCCGGAGCGCCCCAGAGTACGCATCTTCATGACTGACCTCCTTTTTCAGCTGTGTGTGTGGCTGCGCCGGAGTCGGGCGGATCATGCGCCCGCTCCTGGTCAAGAATGGCCGCTGCCGGGTTCAGTACTCATCGTGCAACCGCAGCCAGCTCATGGTGCCACCGGCTTCGTTACGGCCCTTCGGGGCGAGATCGAGCCAGTTGAACGCCCCCATCAGCAACTCTGTCCCGCGATGATAAGTCGAATAGCTGTGGAAGACATCACCCTTCCCGTCCTTTACGAATACGCTGACGCCGAACATGTCCGGGCTGCTGCGGATCGGCGTGAGTCCGTAATTATAGGTCGCACGGCCAGCGGCGCGATCCTCTTCCGTGAACGACACGCCAAAATCATGGTTGAAGTCGCTGGCGCCGGAGGAAACCCACGGAAAGGTCCAGCCCATGCGCGCCTTCACCGCCTCGATCCGCTGGATCGGCGCGCGCGACACTGCCGCGAAAGCCAGATCCGCATGCTCGAAATGCTGGCGTGCCGCATCGACATGATCGACCGTGTAGGAACAGCCGGGGCAAATATGGTCCGAGCCCGGCGTCAGCATGAAATGATAAACAGCGAGCTGGCTGCAATCGCCGAACAGATCCGCCAGCGTGCAATCCCCGTCGGGGCCAGCGAAGACGTAGGATTTGTCGATCCTGACCCAGGGCAGTTGCCGGCGCTCGGCGCGCAGCGCGTCGAGTTCGTGGGTCATGGCCCGTTCCCGCTCGAAAAGCGCCTTGCGGGCCACCAGCCACTGCTCGCGCGAAACAATCGGATGATTCATGATCGGTCTCCTTCGGTTGTCGGATTTGATGCGATTCCTGCGGCGATCGCATCGAGCGAGAATGTAGGGCAACGCATGAACCCGGCGTGAGTGACAAATGTGACGGGATTTTCATGGAAGCGCTGATCGCGGACGCGGCCCGCGCGCTGGCGGCGGGTGATCCGCTCGCCGCGCTGAAGCGAATCGCGCTGCGTGATGACCCGGTCGCCCTCGCGCTGCGCGGTATTGCCATGGCGCAGCTCGGCGACTTCGGGCGGGCCCGGCAATTGCTGCGCAATGCAGAACGCGCTTTCGGCCCTCACGAGCCAGTGGCGCGTGCGCGGTGCGCGGTCGCCGCAGCGGAGATCGCGCTCGTCTCGCGCGAACTCGGCGGCTCCATGCGCGCGCTCGGAACCGCACGTAGCGCGCTGGAAGCACACGGAGATCGGACCAACGCCGCACATGCGAGGTACCTCGAAGCCCGCTGCCTGCTCCTGATCGGGCGCCTCGACGAATGCGAACGGACGCTGGCGGCGCTCGCCGTCGACCAGCTGCCGCGGGCTTCCCGCGCCGGCTACTGGCTGGTGGTCGCAGGCGCCGCCATGCGCCGCATTCGCGCGGCACCGGCGCGAGTCGCGCTCGACCGGGCCATGCAGG
>CAZYIP010000003.1:40541-51242 GCA_964646895.1 uncultured Salinisphaerales bacterium
ATGCGCCGCATTCGCGCGGCACCGGCGCGAGTCGCGCTCGACCGGGCCATGCAGGCCGCGCAGGAGGCCGGGATTCCCGCCCTCGTCACCGAGGTGGAAGCGGCGTTGCGCTTGCTGAACGCACCTGCCGCGCGCCTGATCGCGCGTGACGGCGAACACCTGCTCGGGCTCTCCGACGTGGAAGAACTGCTCGCCTCGAATGCGCTCCTGATCGACGCCTGCCGCAACGTGGCGCGCGCTGGCACAACGGTCGTGCACATCACCGGCCGTCCAGTCCTGTTCGCACTGGCCCGGACGCTCGCCGAGGCATGGCCCGGGGATGTATCGCGGGAAAAACTCATCGCGCGGGTGTTCCGGACGCGCCATATCGACGAGTCGCATCGCGGGCGCCTGCGCGTCGAGATCGCCCGGTTGCGCAAGACATTGCGCCCGCTGGCTGGCGTGCATGCCACGGACCGGGGCTTTGTGCTGGAACCGCGCGCGGCGCCAACGGCCGCCGTGCTGGCGCCGCCCGTCGAGGACAGGCACGCCAGGGTGCTGAGCCTGCTGGCGGACAATACCGCGTGGTCCAGCTCGGCGCTCGCGCTGGCGCTCGAAGTCAGCCCCCGCACCATTCAGCGTGCGCTCGAAACGCTGGCGGAAACCGGCAAGGTCGAGCCTTTTGGCCACGGCCGCGCCCGCCGTTGGGTAGCCTCGAACGTGCCCGGTTTCCCGACCGCCCTGTTACTCCCGGCGCCGCTGGCACAGGCGTAGAATGGGCGCATGAAATCCGAATTCGCCGAAATTCTGCGCGAATATGGCCCCTACCCGGGCGTCGAGGCCGTGCACGGGGTCAGCTACGACGGGCAGCATGTCTGGTTTGCCGCCGGCGATTCGCTGCAAGCCTTCGACCCGGAAAGCGGTGCCCTCGTCGGCATGCTCGATGTCGCGGCTCACGCGGGCACCGCGTTCGACGGGAAGCACCTGTTCCAGATCGCGGGGGATACGATCCGAAAGATCGAGCCCGCGACCGGGACGGTGGTCGGCACCATACCGGCGCCCGGCGAGGGTCGGGATTCAGGCCTCGCCTGGGCCGAGGGCACGCTGTGGGTCGGCCAGAGTCGCGATCGCAGAATCCACCAGATCGACCCGGAAAGCGGCGCCGTGCTTCGCACCATTGAATCCGACCGTTTTGTCACCGGCGTGACCTGGATAGACGGCGAACTGTGGCACGGCACCTGGCAGGACGAGGTCAGCGACGTCCGGCGCATCGACCCGGAGACGGGAGAGGTGCTGGAACGCCTGGAAATGCCAGCCGGCACCGGCGTTTCGGGGCTCGAATCGGACGGGCATGAGCGGTTTTTCTGCGGTGGCGGGAACAGCGGCACCGTACGCGCCGTTCGCCGAATGAACAGCGATGCTGCTTCCAACCATCGATAATGTCATTTTGAAGCGGCTGCAAGCGCAGGGATGAGAAGTCAGCAGCCGCAAAGCCTGGCGAATGGATAACCGTTGCAGCTATCAGTCTCGGATCGCTTCGCTGCACGCCGGTTCTGGGGTTGTCAACTTGATCGCGATTTGCGTTGCTCCCCAGAGTTCGTGCCACCTCAGGCTGTGCGGGAGCGGCGCAAGCTGCGATTTGCCGGCATGCATCAATCGCGACTGAAGTCGCTCCCACAATCACGGGCATCCACGAACTTTGTGGGAGCGGCTTTAGCCGCGACACGGAATGGTGTCACCGACGCTGGAGCCGTTACCTTCTGAAGTCTGACCCTGCAAGCGTATTGTCGATGATGAAGTCGCCGATTTGCGTGAGCGGCAGCACCCGTTGCGCGCCGCCGCAGGCGATCGCTTCGCGGGGCATTCCGAAAACGACGCAGCTTGCCTCGTCCTGAGCCGCGGTCACGGCACCCGCTTCGCGCATCGCGAGCAACCCCCGCGCGCCATCGTCTCCCATGCCCGTCATGATCACGCCGATGGCATTCTTGCCCGCCACCTTCGCGACGGAGCGAAACAGCACGTCCACGGAGGGCTTGTGGCGGTTGACCGGCGGGCCGTCGAGCACGCCGGCGTAATATTGCGCGCCGCTGCGCCTGAGCTGCATGTGCCGTCCGCCCGGCGCGATCAGCACCCGGCCCGGTCGCACCCGATCGCCATTGGCCGCTTCCTTCACCTCGCAGCGGCAAATCTGATCGAGCCGGCCCGCGAAGGCCGCCGTGAACTTCGCCGGCATGTGCTGCACCACCACCACGCCCGGACAGTCCACCGGCAACGTGGTCAACACCGCCTCCAGCGCCTGGGTGCCGCCGGTGGATGTACCGAGGGCGACGATCGTATCCGTTGTTTTTGTCATCGGCGAGGCCGATGCTACCGGAGCAGGCTTTTGCGCCGGCCGTGGCGCGGCCGGAGCGACCCGCGCCCGCGCCGCCGCCTTGATCGCGCGGATGAGTGCAGCCGACGACTCGCTCAGAAACTCCTTGAGCCCGACCCGGGGCTTGGTGATGATTTCCACGGCCCCGGCGGAAAGCGCCTCGATACTCGTTGCGGCGCCTTGCTCGGTGAGCGTGGAGCAGATCACCACCGGCGTGGGCCGCTCGCTCATGATCTTCTTGAGAAAGGTGATGCCGTCCATGCGCGGCATCTCCACGTCGAGCAGGATTACGTCCGGCCAGCGCGCCGCCATCCTGCGCTGCGCGAACACCGGATCGGCCGCCGCACCGATCACCTCGATGGCCGGATCGCGGGCGAGAACGGCGGTCACGACCTGACGCACCACCGCCGAATCATCGACGATGAAAACCCCGATGGCGCGGCTCACGAAGCCCTCGCCGACTGCGAGCTGGCGTCGCCGGAGTGCGGGCGCCGCACCCAGACATCGCCGCGCGCAATGTCGAAGACCACGTTGCGATAGCCGTCACCGCCGACATTTTCCGACTTGATGCGCAGACGATGACCCGCAATCACCTCGCGCACGGCCACGATGTTGCGCGTGGCGACGTTGCCGCCGTCCCGCGAACGGCTCGCGAACATGTTGCCGCCGCCGAAAATCTTTACCTCGTACTGTTCGGGCCGGGTACGCAGCTTGCGCGCCTCGATAAGCAGCAGTTCGAGCGCCTCGTCCACATACCTGCCGCTGAGCGGCTGGCCCGGCAGGCGCCGGCGCCGGGGCAGCATGCAGTGGCACATGCCACCCACGCGCTGCTGCGGATGCCAGAGCGTGATCGCCACGCACGATCCAAGGGTCGTCCGGATGCAGAACTGCCGATCCGCGAACTGGTATTCCCCCGGATGAATGAAAAGATCGACCGCGCCGTGGCAAAGGGTGCAGATCATGCCGGCTTCCGGTAAACGGACGGGCGCACCAGGCGGAGCTCGTCGGCGATGCCGTTGACACTCTCCGAATGGCCGACGAAGAGATGCCCTCCGGGCCTGAGCCTGCCCAGCACGCGGCGCACGACCTGAACCTTGGTCTCGTGGGAAAAATAGATCATGACGTTGCGCAGAAAAATCACGTCGAACGGCTCCAGCCGCGGCAGGTCGGCGTTGAGATTCAACTGTGCGAACTTCACCCGGTTACGCAATCCGCGCGTCACCAGGAATTGGCCGGCGTACGAGCTCGTGCCCTTCAGGCAATAGCGCTTCAGGTACCCCGGCGGCATGTGGTCGGTACGCGCCAGCGGATAGAGGCCGCGCCGGGCCCGTTCCAGCACCCGCTGGCTGATGTCCGAACCCAGCAGCTCCCATCCGCTTTCGCCCAGCGTGTCGTCGAGAAGCATGGCCAGGCTGTAGGTTTCCTCGCCGCTCGAACACGCGGCGCTCCAGGCCCGGAAGGGCCGGTTATCCGGATGTGCCGGCAGAAGCGTTTCGCGCATGAACGCGAAATGCTTCGGTTCACGAAAGAAATAGGTTTCGTTGGTGGTCAGCAGGTCGATCGCCCGCTGCCGTTCCTCGGGGTCGTGCCGCAGCAATTCGTGATAGGCGTCGAAGCTGCCGCAGCCGGTCATCCGGACGCGCCTGGACAGACGGCCGCTGACCAACGCCTTCTTCGAGGCAGCCAGGCTCACGCCCGCCGCCTCGAACATCAGCCGCTGGAACAGGCGAAACTCGCGCGTGCGGAGCGCCACCGGGCCAGCGCATGCCGTGCTGCCGGCTGCCGCCGCCTCAGTCATCCGCAGGGCCACTCTCGGCAAGCTCGGCCAGCATCGCCATTTCGCCGATGGCAAGCACCTTGTCCACATTCAGGAGGATGACGAAGCGACTGTCGACCTTGCCCATGCCGAAAATGAAATCGGCCCGGATGCGGGCACCAAAAGCCGGCGGCGGCTCGATTTCGGACCAGGGAATTTCCAGCACCTCCGACACGGCATCGACCACCACGCCCAGTTCCTGCTGCACACCCTCATGCTCCGCCTCGACGATGACGATGCAGGAGCGCCGGTGAATCGTGCTTTCGCCGCGCCCGAAGCGGGCGCAGAGATCGATCACCGGCACCACGCTGCCGCGCAGGTTGATGACCCCCTTCACGAAATCGGGCATCATCGGTACGGTCGTGACATTGTCGTATTCGATAATCTCGCGTACCTGCTGTATGCCGATGGCGAACATCTCCTCCGTCAGCGAGAATGTCAGGTACTGCTGATTGTCGGCCGCCTCTTCGCTCGGCTGTTCGATTTTCGCCAACTCGCCCATGGCCGCCTCCTAAAAGCGCTCGAACTCGGCCTCGTCGGGCTCCGCCTCGGCCACCGTTTTTCTTCCCGGTGCTGCAGCCACCCTGGCGGCTTTTGGCGCCGGACGGCCGGTGCTGCCGGCAGTTGCCGGTCGGGCGGCAACCGCAATCGCGCGGGTGTCGAGCTTGAAGAAGCCCATCAGGTCCTGAAGCTGCTCGGCCTGGGCGCTCATCTCCTCCGCGGTCGCCGACAACTCCTCGGAGGACGAGGAGTTCTGCTGGGTGATCTGGTTGAGCTGCTCCATGGCGTCGTTGATCTGCCCCACTCCCGACGATTGCTCCTCGGAGCCGGCGGCGATCTCCTGTACCAGGTCCGCCGCCTTCTTGATCGAAGGCACGATCGTGCCCAGCAGTTCGCCCGCCTTCTCGGCAAGCTCGACGGAGGAGCCGGCGACCTCGCCGATTTCCTGCGCCGCCACCTGGCTGCGCTCGGCCAGCTTGCGGACCTCGGCGGCAACCACCGCAAAACCCTTGCCGTGCTCGCCGGCGCGGGCCGCCTCGATCGCGGCGTTGAGCGCCAGCAGATTCGTCTGATAGGCGATATCGTCGATGATGGAGATCTTCTCGGCGATGTTCTTCATCGCGGCGACCGTCTTCTGCACCGCCTCGCCACCTTCCGCGGCCTCCCTGGAAGCCTTGGTGGCCATGCCGTCGGTCATCTTGGCGTTTTCGGTGTTCTGGGTGATCGAGGCAGTCATCTGCTCCATGGAGGACGAAGTCTCTTCCACGCTCGCCGCCTGCTCGCTGGAGGCCTGCGCCAGGCTCTGGCTGGTCGCGCTGACCTCCTCGGATGCGGACGCCAGGCTGTCGGCCGCGCCTCTGACCTCGCTGATGGTGCGGGTCAACTGTTCGGTCATGGTCTGCATGGCATGCAGCAACTGGCCGGTTTCGTCCTTCGAGGTCGCATCGAGACGCACGGTCATGTCGCCGTCGGCGAGACGGCCGGCCGCGGCCACGGCCTCGCTCAATGGCCGCGTGATGCTGCGCGTGACGATCCATGCCGAGAGAACGGCGATCAGGAACGCACCGACGCCCAGAATGATGATCAGCAAGCGGCCACTTTCGTAGCTCTCCAGCGCCTGATCGCTGGCTTCATCCATGTGCCGTGTCTCGTATTCCAGCAGTTCCTTGACCGCCCCGAAGTACGCGTTTTGCGCGTTCCCCAGCTCGCCGGTGAGCAGGGCCACCGCCTGCTGGTGCTGGTTCTGCGCGATGAGCGCCAGCACTTGCTCCTGCGCACGCCGATACGCGTCGCCCGCCTTGTTGATATCGGCGAGTATGTCCCTTCCCTTGCCGGTCAGGGTCTTGTCGAGCTGGTGCAGATCCTCCGCGATCGCACGGTTCTCGCTGGTGATGCGCTCACGATGCTGGTTGTGCAGGCTGATATCGTCGATCAGGAGGAGTTCGCGCATGGCGCGCGCGGACTGGTTGAGGTTCAGGATAATGTTGTTGGCGCGCACCGTCTTCGGGTAGCGGTTGTCCACCACCGTGCGCACGTCCTTGTTCAGGACGCCGAGAGAATGAACACTGATTACCCCGATTGCCACCAGCAGCAGCGTCACCAGGCCGAAGCCCAGCCCCATTTTCATTCCGATTTTCAAGTTTCTGAGCACGACACGCCCCCCATCATCATCAAATATTGTCCAAAGCCGCCGAGCCGTGGCGAACGCCCCGCGCCTGTACCGACCGCATTTCCTGTTGCACCGCTCTTTGCACCAGCGAAGGCACATCGAGGATCAGCGCGACCGCGCCATTGCCGAGAATGGTCGATCCGCTGATGCCGCTCAGACTGGCAAACAACTGTCCCAGCGGCTTGATCACGGTCTGATATTCGCCGACCAGAGCGTCGACGATCAGGCCAGCCTTGTGGCCACCGTAAGTGACCACGACGACGTTCTCCCGCCGCCCCGCCTCGCCGCCCAGGGCGAAGTAGTCGCGCAGGCGAATGAAGGGCAGCACCTCACCGCGAAGATTGATGAAGTGACGCCCGCGAATCCGCTCCCGTTGCGCCGCGCTCAGTTCGACGCACTCCACCACGCTTTCGAGCGGCACCACGTAGCTCGCGTCCGCCACGCCGGTCAGGAAGCCGTCGATGATCGCCAGCGTGAGCGGCAGGCGGATGCGCAGCGTGGTGCCCACGCCGGCTTCCGAGCGCACTTCCACCGTGCCGCGCAGCGCCTCGATGCCGCGCTTGACCACATCCATCCCCACGCCGCGGCCGGAGAGATTGCTGACCGCGTCGGCGGTCGAAAAGCCGGGCTCGAAGATGAGGTTGAAGAGATCGGCTTCGGCCAGTTCCTGATCCGGCTTGACCATTTCCCGCGCGATCGCCTTCTGCAGAATCTTCTCGCGATCGAGGCCGCCGCCGTCGTCGCTGATTTCGATGACCACGCTGCCGGCCTCGTGAAATGCATTCAGGCGCACCGTGCCCTGCGCGGGCTTGCCGCTGGCGATGCGCTGTTCCGCCGGCTCTATGCCGTGATCCACGGCATTGCGCACCAGGTGCGTCAGCGGATCGGCGATCTTCTCGACCACGGTCTTGTCCAGCTCGGTTTCGGCGCCGCTGATCTCGAGGTTGATGTCCTTGCCCAGTTCGTGGGAGACATCGCGCACCACGCGCCGGAAACGTTGCAGGGTCTCGCCAATGGGCACCATGCGCAGTTCCAGCGAGCCGTCGCGAATCTGCTCGACCAGCGTGGAAACCACCGCCATTGCCTCGCGGGTGGCGGTATCGCCGTTACGCTGGGCGGACAGACCTGCCGCCGCGCTGGCGATGACAAGCTCGCCGACCAGGTTGATGAGGCTGTCGAGCTTGTCGGCCTGCACGCGCACGTACTGGCTCGCCTGCGCGCGCCCCTCGCGTACCTGCTTCTGCTTCCCCAGCGCCGCGCTCACCACCTCCGGCGGCACCGCGCCGCTGCCCACCAGGACCTCGCCGATACGCGGAACGCCGGCCTCGCCATCGGCTGCAAGCTGGTGCGCCAGGCCGGCTTCCAGCTCGCTGCGCGTGAGTGCGCCGCTCGCCACCAGCATCTCGCCCAGGCGGCTGTCGTCCTCCGGCAACGCGTGTATCAGCTCGATGTATTCGGCCACGCGGCTTCCCGGCGGGAGGATTCTGAGGTCGCAGTCGTCGCGCACGAATTCGAAAGCATCCTCGATGGCCGTCTTGTCGCAGTCGGCCCTGAGATCGATCTCGAAGCCGAGGTAACAGCTTTCCGGGTCGAATTCCGCGAACGCGGGGAGCGCATCGGCGATCGTGGTGACATGAACGAGTTCGCCCAGCGTGCGGAGAAAACGGATGAAGCCCAGCGGGTCCAGTCCGGCGCGCAGCACATCCGCACCGAAGCGCACGGATATGTGCCAGGCGTCGGCGCTTGCATCCACGCGATCGGCCACGGCGCCCGCAGACACCTCCTGCTCTGGCGTGCTGTCTCCGTTATTCTGGTAGGCCGCCAGCGCCCGCAGCAGCGGCTCCCCCGCCGCCGTCACCTCGTCGGAAACGCCTTCGTCGCCCGGTTCGATGAGCGCCGCGATGTGGTCGCGGCACTGGAGCAGCAACGCGGTGAGTTCGTCGTCGTCGGCCTGCAGGGCGATTTCTCCCGCGCGCAGCCGATCGAGCACGTTTTCGACCACATGCGTGAATGCCACCACGTGATCGAGGCCGAACAGTCCCGCCGAACCCTTGATCGTGTGCACACAGCGAAAGAGCGCGTTGAGCTGTTCCGGGTCGCCGTCGCCACCCTCGAGTTCGAGCAGCAGGCGTTCCATGTCGCCCAGCATTTCCCGGCTTTCGGCGAGAAAGGTATTGAATGCGTCATCGAGATTCATGGTCCGCCTCCGTGCGCGACGCGGGAATCAGCAGCGGGTCGCCGAAGTCGCGTGCAAGGTTGACGAGATCGAGCGCTTCCAGCACCGGCTCGCTGTGATTGACAAAGCCCAGGCGGCACCCGCGCCGTTCCGCTTCCCGCTTGGCGCCGAGCAGAAGCTGGAGGCCGGCGGTATCGACTTCCGTGACCTGCGCCAGGTCGATATCGCACTCGGCGCCGGCTTCCAGCGCCTCCAGCAGGTGCGGCTTGAGTTCCGCAACGTGGAAGATGCAGAGTTCTCCGGCAAGGCCGAAGTGCCCGTCGCCGATAGCGGTGAATGAACAGCTCATGGGTCTAGGGCGCGATCAGTTTGGAGACCGCCGCGAGCATCTGCGCCGGCTGGAAAGGTTTGACGACCCATGCCTTGGCGCCTGCCGCCTGCCCCTCGGCCTTTTTCGCATCGGTCGATTCCGTCGTGAGCATGATCACGGGGCTGAACTTGTAGGCCGGGCGGGCCTTCACCTCCTTGAGGAAAGTGATGCCGTCCATCACCGGCATGTTCACGTCGGAGATGATCAGGTGCACGCGCTGCCCGGTGAGCTTCGACAGCGCATCCTCGCCGTTGCTGGCCTCGATGACTTCGTAGCCCGCGCTTTTCAGCGCGATGGAAACGACCTGCCGGATCGACGCCGAGTCGTCCACAATGAGTACCGTTTTCGCCATGCCTGCCTGTCTCCCTGCCTCTGTCGGTTGTAGCCGCGTTGTGCCCGCACATTCAGAAGAATGTGATCCCCCCGGATTCGGCCGGGCCTTCCGCGCCGATGTGCGCGGTATATTCTTCCGCGGCCGCATATGAAGTCCGGATATCCGCGAGAAGGGCCGTGGTGTCGACCACTGCGGGCTCACGATCCGGATCGGCATGGGCACGCAGTGCCTCCGCCGCGGCGTCGATGTTGTCGCGCACGTGAGCGATGATCTGGCTGGTACGGTCCTGAAACTGCAGCTCGACCAGCGCCTGGTTGACGCCGTCGTGAATGCGGCCGTTCGTCTCCTGAAGCCGTTGCCCGGCGCCGGCAAGGTTCTCGGTCATGTTGCGGAAATCATCGAGAACCTCGCGAATCGCCCGATCCGACGTCTGCACCAGCTGGTCCCTTTCGCTGGCTTCCAGCGCCGCATCGCAAGTGCTGCGGATGGCCTTGTTGATCATCGCGATCTTGGCGGCAATGCTCTTGCCGCGCTCCCCCGAGCGCTGGGACAGCTCGCGCACCTCCTCGGCGACCACCGCGAAACCGCGGCCGTGCTCGCCCGCGCGAGCCGCCTCGATCGAGGCATTGAGCGCAAGAAGATTGGTCTGTGCCGCGACCGCGGCCACGTCGCTCGCCATCTGATCGAGCTCGCCGACGAAGGAGCCCAGATGCTCGATTCGTTCGAGCTGCGCGTGCCGCTCGTCAAGCGCACGCCTCAAGGTGTCGACCACATCGAGCAGGCGCGTCTCGCTGCGTTCGAACAGCGCGCCCATGCCGCTCTCATCCACCGCTACGGCCGAAAAGACACCGGTCGCGTCGTCCAGCTCCGCGGCCATCCCGGAAAACTGGGCCGACAGTGCCACCACCGCCTCCTCCGTCTGCCCGCGGGCGCCTTCAATCTGCCGCCCCCAGACCGGAAACAGATCGTCCGCCAGCCGGCGCAGGCTGGGCCGGTAAACATCAGCGGCGAGCGCCCGGGCCGCGCCGATGCTTTGCCGCTGGTCTTCTGCCGCCGCCCGCAACGCGTGAAGATCGCGGCGCATCCACCACGCCACCAGCGCCGCATCCAGCCACAGAAATGCCGTCACGGGCGCCGCCACCACAAGCGGCGCCTCCAGCAGCAGTGCCACCGAGCCAACCAGCGCCAGCACGAACGGAGAAGCGACCCAGCGCCACGGCCGTCTCGACGGCGCGGTCGGGCCAACCGCCGAACCGGCGCCAGCGGACAGCCGCCGTCGCGCGCTCGCGAAATTCTCGGTCATATCACCTCCGTGTCCCAGGCTGAAGAAGGGTCGGCCCGGTTCTTCCTATTCGTCAGAAAGGGGCAAAACGGCAGGACGCCATATCGAGCACCACCCGGCCGTGCTCCCCGGGCGCAGAAACATGCCCGAGGCAAGGCAAAGTGAGGCGGGTAGACGACAATGGACTGGCCAGCCGATACTTC
>CAZYIP010000004.1:0-20401 GCA_964646895.1 uncultured Salinisphaerales bacterium
TGAGCAGGCCCTGACATGGCGGTAAAAAGACGGGGACTGGGCCGCGGGCTGGACGCGCTGCTGGGCGGCATCGAAGCGGACAGCGCCAGTGACGTGCCGGAAGGCGAGCTGCGCGAGCTCGCTCTGACGGACATCGAACCGGGGCGCTACCAGCCTCGCACCGAGATCGATCCCGAAGCGCTGGAGGCGCTGGCGGCGAGCATCCGCGCGCAAGGCGTCGTGCAGCCCATCGTGGTGCGGCCAATCGCCGCGGATCGCTTCGAAATCATCGCCGGCGAGCGGCGCTGGCGAGCGTCGCGGCTCGCTGGCCTGGAGCAGATCCCGGCGCTGGTGCGCGACGTACCCGACCGGGTGGCGATGGCGGTCGCCCTGATCGAGAATATCCAGCGGGAAAGCCTCAATCCGCTGGAGGAGGCGGCGGCGCTGCGGCGCCTGATCGAGGAATGCGAAATGACCCATCAGCAGTGTGCGGATGCGGTCGGGCGTTCGCGCGCAGCGGTCACCAATCTGCTGCGCCTGCTCGAACTCAACTCCGACGTGCGCGAGCTGATCAATCGTGGAGAGCTGGAAATGGGCCACGGACGGGCGTTGCTCGGCCTGGACGGGCCGCGCCAGTCGGAGCTGGCGATGCAGGTGGTCGAGCGCGGCCTGAACGTGCGGCAGACGGAAGCGCTGGTACGCGCCGCCGAGCGTGACGGCGATACAGGCCGACGGACCCGCGCCCGCACCCCGGACAGCGCCGTGACGGAACGCGAGAGCGCCCTGGCCGATCGCCTCGGCGCGCCGGTCAGCATCCGTCATCATTCGCGCGGCCACGGTACCGTGACCATCCGCTATCGTGACCTGACCGACCTGGACAGTTTGCTTGCGCGCATTCGCTGAACCACTTCGCCGGGCCGGGGGCAACGAGCGTTGACCTCCTCCCATGAAGCCGATATAGTTCGCCGTCAATTTGAACGGCGCAGCCCGGATCGAGAGAGGATAATGAACCGTCTCGATAATTGCGGCATGTCCCTGGCGCGCCGACTGTGCCTGATGCAGACCGTCGCCGGCGGTGCCATTGCGGTGGGCTGCTATGTTCTGGTTGGGTCTGATAGTGCGCGCGCCGCCATGTTCGGTGTGCTCGCCGCGATTGTGCCGCCCTTTTTTTTTGCCTGGCGGGCACTTTCGGTACCCAGGGGAGGCCCACCGGACCGGCTGGTTGCAGCCATGTACCGGGGTGAGGCGGGAAAGCTGCTGCTGGTCGGGGTTCTGTTCGGTCTCGGTGTAAAATTATACCCGCAGCACCTGGTGGCACTGCTACTGACATATATGGTTTGTCTTGCGGTTTACTGGGGGGGCATGGTGTACCTCGCAAGCGTCGACGACAGGAAGCAACATGGCCGAAGCTGAACACAACGCAACCAGCTATATCGTCCATCACCTGGGCCATCTGCAGCTCGATCTGACCACGATGCAGGTGGGCGGTAACATGCCCGGGTTCTGGGTGCTGAACCTGGATACCCTGATCTTCTCGATTCTGACCGGTGTCGTTTTCCTGGGTCTGTTCCGCTACTTTGCCGTTCGGGCGACCACCGGTGTGCCAGGGCCGTGGCAGAATCTGGTGGAAGTCATGGTGGAGTTCGGCGATCGCATCGCCAAGGATTCGTTCGAGGGGCGGAACGCGATGGTCGCCCCGCTGGGCCTGACCATCTTCATCTGGGTATTCCTGATGAATGCGCTGGATCTGCTGCCCGTGGATGCGCTGCCAATGGCGGCGGAAGCGGCTGGAGCGCCTTATTTCAGGATCGTGCCGACGAACGACCTCAACATGACGTTCGCGCTCTCCCTGTCGATTTTCGTGCTGATCGTTTATTACAGCATCACCGTCAAGCGGCCCGGCGGCTATCTCAAGGAACTGTTGACACATCCCTTCGGCCCGTGGCTGGCGCCCTTCAACGTGATGCTGAACATCGTCGAACTGCTGGCCAAGCCGCTCTCGCTGTCGCTGCGACTGTTCGGTAACATGTACGCGGCCGAGCTCATCTTTCTGATCATCGCCCTGTTGCCGATCTGGCTGCAGTGGGTGGGCGGCGTGCCGTGGGCCATATACCATATTCTGGTCGTGCCCCTGCAGGCGTTCATTTTTATGGTGCTGAGCATCGTTTACCTGAGCCTGGCCCATCAGCACGAGTAGGCGCCCAGGCCCGACCCCGCAATTGTTCATAATCGACTCCAAGGAGCAGTAATGGATCTCGCAAGCATTATCGGTAATCTTCAGGGTTTTACCGCGATCGCGGTAGGGCTTCTGATCGGTCTTGGCGCCGCCGGCACCGCAATCGGGTTTGGCATAATTGGTGGTAGGCTGATAGAAGGTACGGCGCGTCAGCCGGAGCTGGCTCCCATGCTGATGACCCGAATGTTCATCGTTGCGGGCCTGATCGACGCCGTCGCCATGATCGGTGTGGCTATTGCATTGATCCTCCTTTTCGCCAATCCGTTCCTCACCACGGTCACGGCGGCGGCTGGCGGCTAGGATTCGATGATTGCCGCTTTACAGCAGGTCAAGTGAGGATTAGGGCGTGAGTATCAATATTACGATCATCGGCCAGATCATCACCTTCGCGATTTTCGTCTGGTTCATGATGCGATTCGTCTGGCCGCCGGTGATTCGCGCCCTGCGTGAACGTCAGAAGCGGATCAGCGACGGCATGGCCGCAGCGGAACGCGGCGCGCGCGAGCTGAATCAGGCCAAGGAACAGTCGGAGGTGGTGCTGCGCGAGGCGCGCGAACAGGCGCAGGAGATCCTCGCCAAGGCCAACCGGCAGGCCGCTACGGTGGTCGCCGAAGCGCAGGGTGTTGCGCGCGCCGAAGGCGAACGCATCATTGAAGCGGCGCGAAGCGAGGTCCAGCAGGAGGTGGCGCGCGCCAGGGAAGCACTGCGCCGGGAAGTCTCTTCGCTGGCAATCGCAAGTGCCGAGAAGATCGTCAGCCGCGAGATCGATGCGCGCGTGCATGAAGACCTTCTGGAACGACTGACAGAAGAGATATAGGGCGCGTATGGCTGAGCTGCATACATTGGCACGCCCCTATGCCGAGGCGGTATTCCAGCTGGCGTGTGACGAAAACGATCTGCCCGGATGGTCGGAGCAGCTCGATCTGATACGTCAGGTCGTGACCCACAAGGACATGCAGGCACTGATCGGCGTACCCGATATCGACCGCGCTACCCTGGCGGAACTGATTCTGCAGGCCGGCGGTAACTCCCTCGGCGACGGCGCACGCAATCTGGTGCGGCTGCTGAGTGAGCGGCGGCGCCTTCTGATCGTGCCGGCGCTGGTGGACGAATACGAGCGTCTGCGGGCCGAGCGGGAGCGCACCATCGACGTGCGTGTGAGATCCGCCACCGAACTGTCGAAGCAGCATCGCGAAGCCATTACCAGCGCGCTCAAGAAGCGCTTGAACCGCGAGGCCCGGTTGCACTGCGAGGTCGATCCGGAGCTGATCGGCGGGGCGGTGATCCGCGCTGGCGATCTGGTGATCGACGGCTCGGTGCGAACGCAATTGCAACAACTGGCGCATGCCCTGACGCAATAGGCGCGGCGTGCGTCGCCAAGAGGACGAGTGATGCAACTGAACCCTTCCGAAGTCAGCGATCTGATCCGCAAGCGCATTGAGAACTTCGAGGCCCTGACCGAGGCGCGCAATGTCGGCTCGGTGGTATCGCTGGCAGACGGCATCGTGCGCGTGCACGGGCTGGCCGATGCGGTGCTGGGCGAAATGCTGGAGTTTCCGAACCAGACCTACGGCCTGGCGCTCAACCTGGAGCGGGATTCGGTCGGCGCGGTCATTCTCGGTAACTACACGCATATCTCCGAAGGCGATACCGTGCAGACCACGGGCCGCATTCTTGAGGTGCCCGTTGGCGAGGCCCTGATCGGGCGGGTGGTGAACGCGCTCGGCATGCCGATCGACGGCAAGGGCGAAATCAATGCCAGCAGCACGGCACCGATCGAAAAGGTGGCGCCTGGCGTCATCACACGCCAGAGCGTGGACCAGCCGCTGCAGACGGGCTACAAGGCCATCGACTCCATGGTGCCGATCGGTCGCGGCCAGCGCGAGCTGATCATCGGCGACCGCCAGACCGGCAAGACCGCGCTCGGAATCGATACCATCATCAACCAGAAAGGCACCGGCGTTAAGTGTATCTACGTCGCGATCGGGCAGAAGGCGTCGAGCATCGCCAGCACCGTGCGCAAGCTGGAGGAAGAGGGCGCGATGGAGCACACCATCGTGGTTGTCGCCTCCGCTGCGGAATCGGCGGCGCTCCAGTACGTATCGCCCTATGCCGGCTGCGCCATGGGCGAGTATTTCCGCAATCGGGGCGAGGATGCCCTCATCATTTATGACGATCTGTCCAAGCAGGCGGTAGCCTATCGCCAGGTGTCGCTGCTCCTGCGCCGCCCGCCGGGCCGCGAAGCGTTTCCGGGCGACATCTTCTATCTGCATTCGCGCCTGCTCGAACGCGCGGCGCGGGTTAATGCCGACTTTGTCGAGGAAGCGACCAACGGCGAGGTCAAGGGCAAGACAGGTTCCCTCACTGCGTTGCCGATCATCGAGACACAGGCCGGCGACGTCTCCGCTTTCGTTCCCACCAACGTGATCTCGATCACCGACGGGCAGATCTACCTGGAGTCGGATCTGTTCAACTCCGGTGTCCGGCCCGCGATCAACGCGGGACTTTCGGTGTCTCGCGTGGGTGGTGCCGCGCAGACCAAGATCATCAAGAAGCTCGGCGGCAACGTGCGTCTGGCGCTGGCGCAGTACCGGGAGCTGGCGGCGTTCGCGCAGTTCGCCTCCGATCTGGACGAGGCGACCCGTCGGCAGATCGAACGCGGCGAGCGTGTGGTCGAGTTGCTCAAGCAGAAGCAGTATTCGCCGTTGACTGTCCCGCAGATGGCGGTATCGCTGTTCGCGGCCAACGAGGGGTTCCTGGACGATTTGCCCACCGAGAAAGTGAGCGAATTCGAGACCGGGCTGCACGCGTTCATGGAGCGTGAGCGTGCCGAGCTGATGGAGAAGATCAGCGACGGCAGCCGCTACGACGACGAGATCGCGAGCGAGCTCAAGGACGCCGTGACCGAGTTCAAGAAAAGCGGGGTCTGGTAACCATGGCCGGCGCCAAGGAAATCCGCGGCCAGATCCAGAGCATCCGCAACACGCAGAAGATCACCAAGGCCATGGAAATGGTGGCCGCCAGCAAGATGCGGCGGGCGGAAGAGCGCATGCGCGAGGCGCGGCCCTACGCCGACAAGATCCGCCTGGTGATCGCCCATCTGTCCAAGGCGAATCCGGAATACCGGCACCCGTTCACCGTCGAACGCGAAGTCAACAAGGTTGGCTATATCATCGTCTCGACCGATCGCGGTTTGTGCGGCGGGCTCAATATCAACCTGTTTCGCGCCGTGCTCGGAGACATGCGCGCCTGGGACGAGAAAGGCATCAAGTCGCAGGTGGCGGTGATCGGTACCAAGGGGCTGGGTTTTTTCCGTCGCCTGCGCGCGAACATCGTCGCCCAGGTCACCGACCTGGGCGATAACCCTCATCTGGATCGCCTGATCGGAACGGTCAAGGTATTGCTGGATGCCTACCGGGAAGGTGGTGTCGATCGCGTTTACCTGGTGCACAACGAGTTCGTCAACACGATGACGCAGCGGCCGCGGGTGCGCCAGATGCTGCCGATCGGCGAGATGGAAGAAGAGGGCGAGGAGCAGCTCCTCAATTTGTGGGACTACATCTACGAGCCTGATCCGGTCGATTTGCTGGACGGACTGCTCAGCCGCTACGTCGAGGCGCAGGTTTATCGAGGCGTGGCCGAGAATGCCGCCTGCGAGATGGCGGCACGCATGCTCGCCATGAAAAACGCCTCGGACAACGCTGGCGGCATCATCGACGATCTGCAACTGGCCTACAACAAGGCGCGCCAGGCGTCGATCACGCAGGAGTTGTCGGAAATCGTCGCCGGGGCAGAGGCGGTGTAATGGCTACTTCCCCTCTCCCGCTTGCGGAAGAGGGGCCGGGGGAGAGGGCGGGTGGCCAATTTACCACCCCGTCTCCCCAACCCTCTCCCCGAGGGGAGAGGAGGCAAACGAATTGCGTCATTATATTTGAGGAAAACGGAACATGAGTTCTGGAAAAATCGTACAGTTGATCGGCGCCGTCGTGGACGTGGAGTTCTCCGAAGGAGACCTTCCCAAGGTTTATGACGCGCTGGTGGTCGAGGACAACGACCTGGTGCTGGAGGTGCAGCAGCAGCTCGGCGACCGGGTGGTACGCACCATCGCCATGGGCGTCAGCGAAGGCCTCAAGCGCGGTGCCAGCGTGCGCAACACCGGCGCGGCCATCCAGGTGCCGGTAGGCCAGAAAACCCTCGGCCGGATCATGGACGTACTGGGCACGCCGGTGGACGACGCCGGCCCGATCGAGGCCGAGGAAACCTGGGGCATCCATCGCGAGGCACCCAGCTTCGACGAGCAGGCTGGAGGCAACGAGCTGCTTGAGACCGGCATCAAGGTGATCGATCTGCTGTGCCCCTTCGCCAAGGGCGGCAAGGTTGGCCTGTTTGGCGGCGCCGGCGTGGGCAAGACCGTGAACATGCTGGAGCTGATCCGCAACATCGCTGCCGAGCACTCCGGCCTGTCCGTGTTCGCGGGAGTTGGCGAGCGCACCCGCGAAGGCAACGACTTCTACTATGAAATGAAGGAGTCGAACGTTCTCGACAAGGTGACCATGGTCTACGGGCAGATGAACGAGCCGCCGGGCAACCGCCTGCGCGTGGCCCTGACCGGGCTGACCATGGCCGAGTACTTCCGTGACGAAGGTCGCGATGTGCTTCTGTTTATCGACAACATCTACCGTTTTACGCTCGCGGGTACGGAAGTGTCCGCGCTGCTCGGCCGCATGCCCTCAGCAGTGGGCTACCAGCCGACTCTTGCGGAGGAAATGGGCAGGCTGCAGGAGCGCATCACTTCCACCAACAAGGGGTCCATCACCTCGGTCCAGGCCGTGTACGTGCCGGCGGACGACCTTACCGACCCGTCGCCCGCCACGACTTTTGCCCATCTGGATGCGACCGTGGTGCTCTCGCGCCAGATCGCGGAGCTGGGTATCTACCCGGCGGTGGACCCGCTGGATTCGACCAGCCGGCAGCTCGATCCGAACGTGGTGGGACAGGAGCACTATGACACCGCCCGCGCCGTGCAGAACGTCCTTCAGCGCTACAAGGAACTGCGCGACATCATCGCCATCCTGGGCATGGACGAGTTGTCCGAGGACGACAAGCTGATCGTTCAGCGTGCACGCAAGATTCAGCGCTTTCTGTCGCAGCCGTTCTTCGTCGCCGAGGTGTTTACCGGCACGCCGGGCAAATACGTACCCCTCAAGGAGACGATCCGCGGCTTTCGTGGCATCGTGGACGGCGAGTACGACGAGCTGCCCGAGCAGGCGTTCTACATGCTCGGAACCATCGACGAGGCGGTCGAGAAGGCCAAGGCGGTATAGTCTGGCTTATGTCTGACCGACGGAGACCGTCATCGACATGAAGATTCACGTGGATATCGTGAGTGCCGAGGGTGAAATCTACGCCGGCACCGCACAGATGGTGTTCGCATCCGGGGAAGCTGGCGATCTCGGCATTGCGCCACGGCACGCACCGCTGCTGACGCGCCTGCGGCCAGGCGAGATCCGGGTGCGCGACGCCGACGGCGCCGACGAGACCTTCTACGTCTCCGGGGGGATTCTCGAAGTCCAGCCCCATATGGTCACGGTGCTTGCCGACACCGCGGAGCGTGCGGCCGACATCGACGAGGCCGAGGCACAGGAGGCCAAGCGCCGTGCCGAAGAACGCATCAAGCAGGCGGAAGCCGACATCGATTACGCGCGTGCCCAGGCCGAACTGGCCGAAGCCGCGGCGCGCCTGCGGCTGGTTCAGCGCGCGCGCGAGGGCCGCAAGTAAGGCGCCGCAAGAGGCGTGTCGGAGAGCGTGATACCATGAACGTCCGGCGCTCTCGGAGGCACGGAATCGTGGGAGCAGGTTTCAGCCTCAGCCGCGATTAAAGCGTAATTCGTCGCGGGACGCTGTCTCGCGTTGGCGATGACCGCTCGACCAGGAATTCCGATCCGGATCACTATTGCTGTTTCCGGGCCAATACCACAGGCCCCACGCCGCCGGAGGACGCTGTTATGGCGCTTCATGTCATAGTGCTGGCGGCCGGCCAGGGGACCCGCATGCGGTCGCGCCTGCCCAAGGTCCTGCAACCCCTCGGCGGACAACCCCTGCTGGCGCATGTGCTCGCTGCCGCCGAATCCCTCTCGCCCGAAGCAATTCATGTCGTTCATGGACACGGTGGCGAAGCCGTGCGCACGCGTTTTGCCGATACGTCCGTTCATTGGGTGCACCAGGCCGAGCAGCTGGGTACCGGGCACGCGGTCGATCAGGCGATGCCGGCGATTCCGGATGATGCCGATGTCATGGTGCTCTACGGGGATGTGCCCCTGATGAGTGCCGACACGCTCGCCCGATTGCGGGTGGCCGCGCAGGACGCCCTTGCGGTACTGATCGTCGAGGCCGCCGACCCGACCGGCTATGGACGTATTCTGCGTGACGCCGAAGGGCGTATCCGCGGTATTCGCGAAGAAAAAGACGCCAGCGACGAAGAGCGCACCATCCACGAGGTCAACACAGGGCTGCTGGCATGTCCGGCGCGCCATCTGCGGCGCTGGCTGACTGCTCTCGATAACGCCAATGCCCAGGGCGAATATTATCTGACCGATGTCGTCGACGCCGCTGTGCGCGATGGCGTGCCGGTGACCGCGGTGCTGGCGGCGAGTGAGGCCGAGGTGCTGGGCGTGAACGATCGCACACAGCTTGCGGCCGTGGAGCGCGTTTTCCAGCATCGTCAGGCGCAGGCGTTGATGGAAGCCGGCCTTACCCTGACAGATCCGGCGCGTTTCGATCTGCGCGGACGGCTGCGGGCCGGACAGGATTGCGTCATCGACGTCAATGCCGTGCTCGAGGGTGACGTGCAACTGGGCGATGGCGTGATCATCGGCGCCCATTGCGTCGTTCGCGACAGCCGCATCGGAGACGGTGCGCGGGTGGAGCCGCACAGCATGCTCGACGGTGCCGAAGTCGGTGAGGGGTGCGTCGTCGGGCCGTTCGCCCGCCTGCGCCCCGGCGCACGACTGGCGCCCCGCGCCCGGGTCGGGAACTTTGTCGAGGTCAAACAATCCGACGTGGGGGAAGGCAGCAAGATCAACCACCTGAGCTACGTTGGCGACACCACCGTCGGACGTGGCGTGAATATTGGCGCGGGCACGATTACCTGCAACTACGATGGAGTCAACAAGCACCGGACGGTGATCGGTGACAATGCCTTCGTTGGCTCCAACTCCTGCCTGGTCGCACCCGTGACCGTTGGTGCCGGTGCCTTTATCGGTGCCGGATCCACCGTAAGCCGGGATGCTCCGGCGAATGAATTGACCGTTGCCCGCTCACGGCAGGTGACGATACCCGAATGGCAGCCGCCGCAAAAAAAATAGCGACGGAGGGGCGTAAAACATGTGCGGCATCATAGGCGCGGTAGCGGAACGTGACGTGGTCCCGGTATTGCTGGAGGGTCTGAGGCGACTCGAATATCGCGGTTATGACTCGGCCGGCATTGCCGTGGTCGATAACGATGGCAGCCTGGCGCGCCAGCGCGCAGCCGGCAAGGTCGCGGCGCTTGCCGATCAGCTCCAGGCCAATCCGCTGCGCGGTCATACCGGCATCGCTCACACGCGCTGGGCGACCCACGGCGTACCCAACGAGCGCAACGCCCACCCGCACTTCGCCGGTGATTCGGTTGCTGTCGTGCATAACGGGATCATCGAGAATCACGAGTCGTTGCGGGAGGCCCTGCGCGGGCGCGGTGCCGAGTTTCTCTCGGACACCGACACCGAGGTCATCGCCTGGCAGATTCGCCACTACCTGAACGCCGGAGAGTCGCTGTTCGATGCGGTGCGCCGCGCGGTACGGGATCTGCAGGGCGCCTATGCCATCGCCGTCGTCAGTCCGCTCGAGCCGGGACGCATGGTGGTGGCACGGCGCGGCAGCCCGCTGTTGGTGGGGGTCGGTATTGGTGAGCACTTTGTAGCGTCGGACGCGGCCGCCCTGTTGCCCGTCACGCGCAATTTCATGTTTCTCGAAGAAGGCGACGTGGCTGAGCTGACACGCGAGAGCGTGACCGTCGTTGACGCCACAGGCAGCCCTGTCGAGCGGCCGCTGAAGGAATCGAACCTGTCCAGCGACGCCGCCAGCAAGGGCGCCTACCGCCATTTCATGCTCAAGGAAATCTTCGAGCAACCGACTGCCATCAACGATACCTGGCAGGACCGGCTTGCCGAGGATCACGTCCTGGAGGCGAGCCTCGGTCCGGCCGCGGATGCATTGCTGGACAAGGTGCAGGGGGTGCATATCGTCGCTTGCGGTACCAGCAGCTATGCCGGAAGGGTGGCTCGCTACTGGATGGAATCGCTCGCCGGGCTGCCGTGCTCGGTGGAGCTGGCCAGCGAGTATCGCTATCGGCATCCGGTGGTGCCGCCGGGTACGCTGTTCGTCACCTTGTCGCAGTCCGGTGAGACTGCGGATACGCTCGCGGCGCTGCGCTTTGCCAAAACGCGCGGTTACCTGGGCACGCTCTCTATCTGCAACGTGGCGGAGAGCTCCCTCGTGCGCGAGTCGGGCCTGTGCCTGCTGACCCGTGCGGGTGCCGAGATCGGCGTCGCGTCGACCAAGGCATTTACCACGCAGCTGGTGGCGCTGCTGATGGTGACCACGCTGCTGGCACGTCGCCGCGGTCTGGAGCGCGAGGTAGAGCGCGACATTACGCGCAAACTGCGTTCGCTTTCCACCAGCGTCGAGGAGGCGCTGCGCATGGATACGCTGATCCAGCGCCTGGCGGAGCGCTTCGTCGATCGCGAACACGCGCTGTTTCTGGGCCGCGGTCCGATGTACCCGATTGCGATGGAAGGAGCCCTCAAGCTCAAGGAGATCGCCTACATTCACGCCGAGGCGTATGCCGCCGGCGAGCTCAAGCATGGTCCCCTGGCCCTGGTCGATGAACGCATGCCGGTCATTGCCGTGGCGCCCAACGACGAACTGCTGGAAAAGCTCAAGTCCAACCTGCAGGAAGTACGCGCCCGTGGCGGCGAACTGTTCGTGTTCGCCGACGGCACCGCCGGCATCGGCAACGGTCCGGGCGTGGAAGTCCTCGAAATGCCTCACGCCGACGACCTGGTGGCGCCGATCGTCTACACCGTGCCGCTGCAGCTACTCGCCTATCACGTCGCCGTGCTCAAGGGCACCGACGTGGACCAGCCCCGCAACCTGGCCAAGTCGGTCACCGTCGAATAGATAGCGGGGTCAGTTCTCGCATTGTAGCATCCGGATCAGACGCGTATAGTCCACGCCATGGCCAGGCCGCTGCGCATAGAATTCCCCGGTGCCCTCTATCACATCACCTCCCGCGGTGACCGGCGCGAACCGATCTTCGAGGATGACGGAGACCGGAAGCTGTTCCTGGATACGCTGGGCGATGTGGTCACCCGATTCCACTGGCTCTGCCACGCTTACTGCCTGATGGCGAATCACTATCACCTGATAGTGGAAACGCCGGACGGCAACCTGTCCAGGGGAATGCGGCAGCTCAATGGCGTCTATACTCAGGCGACGAATCGCCGCCATCGCCGGAGCGGGCACCTGTTTCAGGGCCGCTTCAAGTCGATCCTGGTGGATCGGGACAACTATCTGCTGGAGTTGAGCCGGTATGTTGTGCTGAATCCGGTGCGGGCGGGCCTGGTCGATCACCCGCGGGCGTGGGCGTGGAGCAGCTATTGCGCCATGGTGGGGCAGGCTCCGGCGCCCGGCTGGTTGACAACGGATGTGCTGCTGAGCCAGTTCGATGAGCGCCGCACCCATGCCCGGCATCGTTACCGGCAGTTCGTGAGCGATGGCATCGACCGCCAGCACACCGTATGGAGCGGGTTACGCCAGCAGATTTATCTGGGTGATGAAGCATTCGTTGAACGGGTGCAGAAACGGGCCGATGTCCAGGGCGATGAGCTGAGCGTGCCTCAGGTTCAAAGGCGGGCGCCCGCGCCGTCTCTGCAGCAGATAAGCGCAAGTCATCCTGCGCGTAACGAGGCGATTGTGGCCGCTTACGCAACGGGCGCCTACAGTTACCGCGAGATTGCCGAATATCACGGCTTGCATTTGGCAACGATCGGACGGATTGTGCGAAAGTACATGCAACAATGCGAGAACTGACCCCGGTTTTTTCGCGGCGACAGGTGTTGCGCGCGGGGGTCGTCGGTTCGGCAATGCTCGCGGTGGCGCCATTGTTGCTCCGCGCCGCGCCGGCGGTCGGTGCCCCGGCCCTGGTGGCTGGTGTGGATTATCGCTTTCTGCGCCCGGGCGACGTTCGCGTGCTGCGCGCAATCATTCCGGTGATTCTCGCCAATCCGTCGCCGCAAACCGCGGTCGATGATGTGCTTGCAGCCTGCGACCGCTGCCTTGCCCGTCTTCCATCTGCCGACCGGCACCAGTTGCGGCGCTTGTTCGATCTGCTCAACGTCGGCCCCGCGCGCGTCGTCCTGGCCGGGATCTGGGGTGGATGGGAAGAGGCCTCGGCGGATGCCATCGGGCACTTTCTCGATAGCTGGCGGCGCAGCCGGGTGACCCTGTTTCACAGCGGCTATCAGGTTCTGCGCGACCTGGTGATGAGCGGCTGGTACGGTGATGCGGCGTCGTGGTCGGCCATCGGTTATCCGGGGCCACCGGATATCACGATCAACTGAGGCGGGCGATGCCGGACCCCTCTCTCATCGACGGCGCGGCGCTGGATCGGGACCTGCATCTGCAGGCGGATGTGGCCATTGTCGGTGCCGGTGCCGGCGGGGCGGTCGCCGCCGATATCCTCAGCGAGCATGGCCTCGATGTGGTGCTGATCGAAGAGGGCCCCTATCGCACGTACCGGGATTTTCACATGCGCGAGGCGCAAGCCTATCCCGATCTGTACCGTGCCTGTGGCGGGCAATGGGACGCGGACGGCGCGATTCGTGTTCTGCAGGGCAGTTGTGTCGGCGGTTCCGCCACCATCGACTGGACCACGGTGATGCCTGCGCCCGATCGTACCCTGCAGTACTGGGCGAGCGCGTTCGGCATCAGGGGCCTCGGCAGCGATGATCTCGACCCCTGGTACAAAAAGATCGATGCGCGCATGCCGATGGCAAAGTGGGAGATCCCGCCGAATACGAACAACGCCATCCTCGAGAATGGCGCCCGCAAGCTTGGCTGGCATTTCGCGCCGGTCAAACGCAATGTCGATAAATGCGTCAACCTCGGATACTGTGGCCTCGGCTGCCCGGTTGGCGCCAAGCGTGGCGCGCTGGGAGTCGCTGTTCCGCGCGCGCTCGCTGCGGGTGCGCGGCTGGCGTTCAACGTGCGCGTTGATCGGCTGCGCCTGCGCGACAGCAACGGATCGCGGGTCGACGGGCTCGAATGCAGTGCGCTGGGCGCCGGCCTGCGCCAGCCGAACGGCCGACGGTTGCGGGTGCGCGCGCGCCATTACGTGCTGGCCGCGGGGGCTATCCATTCGCCCGCCCTGCTGCTGCGATCCGGCGCACCCGATCCCCATCGCCGCCTGGGTCGACGCACCTGTCTGCAACTGGCCTGTGCCAGTGTCGCGGTGATGCCGGATCGGGTCGCGGGCTGGGCCGGTGCGCCGCAAAGTGTCGATTGCGACCATTTTCTGTGGCGCGACGGAGTCACCGGCAATGTCGGCTATCGCATCATGGCGGTGCCTTTGCAGCCGGTACTGACGGCAACCGCGCTGACCGGTTTCGGCAAGGAGCACGCTGGCATGATGAGCCAGTATCCGCGGCTGCACATTCAGGTGGCGATGCTCCGCGACGGCTTTGTGCCGGAAAGTCCCGGCGGCACGGTGCACCTCGATGGCGATCGTCCGGCGCTCGAATATCCGCTGTCGAACTACCTGCAGGCGGGCATTCGCGATGCCTATCTCTCCATGGCGGAATGCCAGTTTGCGGCCGGCGCCAAACAGGTGGCGCCCATTCATGTCAACGGGTACTTCGACAGCACCTGGGATCGGGCGCAGACGACGCTTGGCGGGCTCGATGTCGGTCGCCGTGGTGCGCTGCTGCTTTCGACCGCGGCCAGCGGGGGCTGCGCCATGGGCGGTGATGTGCGTCGCTCGGTGGTGGATTCGCGGGGGCGTCACCATCAGCTCGAAAATCTGTCGCTGATGGACGCCTCGGTGTTCCCCACCAGTCTTGGCGCATTGCCCGTGTGGACGGTCTACGCGCTGGCTGCACGCCAGGCCACGACTCTCGCCGGGGAACTGCAAAACCGCTGAAGCCGCCCCCACAATGACAATTCGTTCAACAGCCGTGTTCGGACTGGTTAAGCTACACTTCGTACATCCTCCTGTTCGATATCGCCATGTCGCGAGCCCTGTTTCTGTATCTGCTGGCGCTCCTCATCTGCTCGATCGCGCTGCTGGTATCCCTGCGTGCGCGGGCCGAGCTGTGCGAGGGCGGCGTGGTCAATCCCGGCGCGCATCGCATCGAGGTTGAGCGCCGCTGCGGCGCACCCACTCTGAAAGATGCGTGGCCGGATGCGGTTTTGCCCGGTTATGGCGTCATCTCCCGGACCGACGTCTGGTTTTACAATCGCGGCAGCAACCGCCTCACGCGGCTGTTCTATTTTCGCAATGGACGCCTGGAGAAGATTCGCACCGGCGGATTCGGTTATGACGGAATGCCCTCCTATCCGTGCGATCCGGCGGTGATTCATCCCGGCATGAACGAATTCGATCTGCTGTTCAGGTGCGGACAGCCGGTGGAGCGCGATCGGCAGTTCGACGTGCTTCTGCTGCCCGGGTCCGGTCCGGGCTGGCGCTGGCGTGCCCCGCCGCTGGTGCAACCGCGCCGGGTGGAGGTGTGGGCCTACGATTTTGGCGACAACCGGTTCATGCGTTTCGTGACCGTCGTCGATGGTCATGTCGCCAAGGTACGAACCGGCGGCCGTGGCATGCGCTGAGCGTTTTTCTGATTTAAATGAACGAATAAATCGTTTTGGTGGTCTATGAGGTGCGCCGTCAACCGTCGCACCCGCTCGGATTCCTCGCCCATTTCGCTGGGGCCTGTTGCCGTATGAAACGGCAACAGGCCCCCAGGTCGGCGGCCCGACACGCGGTTTGCGCCAGCGATAACTTCGATACCTTGCAGCGCAAGGAATGGGCATGGAAAGACTTCAGTACGCGATATTTTTTATTGCCATCCTGTTCATCGGCTTTGTCGCCGGCAGTGCGGTGATGCTGTTCAAGGTCTTTCCGTACGATTACTTTCACAATGCCTACGTCGCGGCGAATGCGCTGATCGAGCAGGCATCCACGCCCACCGGGCTGTATCAGACCGATCTCTGGCAGCCCGCGCGCAACGATCACCGCGGCGTCGTCATTGACGATCCCGGTAGCGCCTACGCCGGCTACACGCTGTACACCTCGGGTCACGCGCAAACCACGTTTCTCATCGACATGAAGGGCAACGTGGTGCACAAGTGGCATCTGCCGTACCGTGAGTTCTGGGACTCCAGCGCCGCGGAAAAGAGCCCCAAGCCCCCCGAGGACATCTTCATCATGCGCGCCTACGTCTATCCCAATGGCGATCTGCTGGCGCTGTACATCGGCACCGGCGACACCCCCTGGGGCTACGGGCTGGTGAAGATGGACAAGGACTCCCACCTCATCTGGAAGTACATGCAGCACACGCATCATGACCTGGATGTGGGACAGGATGGACGCATCTATGTGCTGACGCAGGAAATCAGCCATCGCAGGTTCGAAGACCATCGGCAGCTCGTACCGCCGCGCATCGATGATTTCGTGGTCGTGTTGTCACCCCAGGGCAAGCAACTGAAGAAGGTGTCGCTGCTGGAGGCGCTGATCCACTCGCGCTACTCGTCACTGCTCGCGCAGTTGCCGTGGTTCACCATGAACGGCAAGGGAGACTACCTGCATACCAACTCGGTGCAGGTACTGGAGGGCGAGGCGGCGAAGAATTTCCCGTTCGCCAAGGCGGGCGACGTGCTGGTGTCGTTTCGGGAACTGAACACCCTCGCTGTGGTCGATTTGGACCAGGAAAAGATCGTTTGGGCGCTGCGCGGTTCCTGGATCGGACAGCATGACCCCCGGATCCTGCCCAACGGCGACATCCTGCTGTTCGACAACAATGGGCATTTCGCGCCGGGCGGTGCCTCCCGCGTCATCGAGGTCGATCCGAAGACAGAAGCCATCGTATGGAGCTACAGCGGCGACGAGGCGCATCCCTTCCACAGCGTGATCCGCTCGGGCCAGCAGCGCTTGCCAAACGGCAACACGCTGATCACCGAATCCGATGGCGGCCGCATATTCGAGGTCACGCCCGCCGACAAGATCGTATGGGAGTACGTGAACCCGGTACGCGGTGGCCCCGATGATCGATACATTCCCGTTCTCTCGCGGGCAAGCAGGCATGCCGCCAGCTATTTCGATAGCCGTTTCCTGCAGGACATCCAGTCCGGGGCCGCATCGCGCCAGTCAGGAGGATAGTATGAAATTTGCTCACTCGATCCTGTTCGCATTCGTCCTGTTGATGACCCTGACCGTGCCGGCCTGGGCCTATGTCGGGCCAGGCGCCGGACTGAGCGTGCTCGGTGCCCTGTGGGCGCTCTTGCTGGCGCTCCTGTCTGCGGTCGGTTATATCGTGCTGTGGCCGTTGCGCCGCGCGCGCCGGCGCAAGCGCCAGGCGCGCGAAGCCCAGGCGCAGCAGGCGGCGGAGCACCGTGACGCCAGCGGCGAAGAGGATGAGCCTGTTTCCTCGTCCGGCGGCCATTCCCGGTGAGAAACGCACCGCGCTGAGTCGCCATGGGTTTCTTCGATCTGCCAGGGCCGCTGTTTGCTTGGGTGGATGGTCATGTGCTCGGCTTTCTGCCGCCACTGGCGCGACTGATCGTGTGGGCGGTGATTGGCGCCGTGGTATCGATGGCGCTGTACTGGCTGCTTTCGCCCCAGGAGCGCATCACCCGGCTCAAGGCCCGGCTGACCGACGCGCAGCGCGCGCTCGACGCCCACGAGGGCGAGTTCAGGGAAGCCTTGCCCCTGATCGGCGCAACCTTGCGTCTTGCGCTCAGGCAGGTGGCGGTGGTAACGGTGCCCGCGGTGCTTGCGTCGCTGCCGCTGCTGTTCCTGCTGGTCTGGGTCTATGGCGCCTATGCGCATGCCTTCCCCGTCCCGGCGGATCAGGTGAACGTACAGGTGACACCGGCGCGCTTCCAGGCCCGCTGGGGCGCGTCCGCCGACCCGCCCGGCAGCGCGAACTCCGCGCGTCCGCTGCTGACGATCACCGACGAAGGCGGCCATGTGCTGGACCGGATCACGGTGCCGGCACCGGTAGGCGCCATCTCGCCGCATCGGTGGTGGAACGTTTTCTTCGGCAATCCGGCGGGCTATTTGCCCGCCGACGGCCCTGTGCAGCGGATAGACATGGACTGGCCGGAGCGCATCTACCTGCCATTCGGACCGCGCTGGCTCGCCGGATGGGAGGCGGTGTTCTTCCTGGTGCTGGTGGTGTGCTCCGTCGTCATCAAGTTCGCTTTTCGGATCCAGTGAGGATGCCATGAAAAACCAGCCTGTAGCCGTTATTCCCGCAATGGCGGGCGTGCCGTGTTTTTGCAAACCGGCATGGCGCAAGTAAAGAAAGACCGCGGCAACGAGTTCGAGGTCGCCCGTTGGGTCGACGTGCTGGGCGGGTTCATCAGCCGCCACCGGCCGCTGTGGATCCGCGCCGGCAATTTCGAGACCCGGATGCTCGCAGACGCCCTCGCCGACATCCGTGTCGAACAGCCGATCTACGTCAGCGGCCTCGCCCGCTCCGGCACGACCATCGTGCTGGAGGCGCTGTCACGGCACGCCTGGGTCGGCACGCATCGTTATCGGGACTATCCGCCCGTGTTCACGCCGTTTTTCTGGAACTGGTTCGTCGATCGCGTGCCCGGGCAGAAAGCGCAGGCGAGCGAGCGGGCGCATGGAGACGGTATTCTGGTGACGCCGGAAAGCCCCGAGGCCTTCGAGGAAGTGCTGTGGATGGCTTTCTTCCCGCAAGCGCACGATAGCGGTACGAGTGCCGTGCTGAATGCGTCCACCAGCAATCCCGCGTTCGAGGCATTCTATCGCGCCCATATCCGCAAGCTCCTGCAGGTGCGCCGCGCCCGGCGCTACCTGTGCAAGGGCAATTACAACCTGACCCGGCTGGAGTATCTGCTCAAGCTGTTTCCCGACGCCCGCTTCGTGATTCCGATCCGCGAACCCACCTGGCACATCGCCTCGCTGATGAAGCAGCATGCGCTGTTTTGTCAGGCGGAGACCGACCACCCGCGTGCGCTGGCGCACATGCAGCGGGTCGGTCATTTCGAGTTCGGCCTCGACCGGCGGCCCGTCAACGTGGGTGATGGCGAAGCGGTCGACGCGGTGCTGGACTGCTGGGCCCACGGCCGCGAAGTGGAGGGTTGGGCGCGCTACTGGGGCTATGTCTACGGATTCGTGGCCGATCGCCTGGCCGCGAACGAGCAGCTGCGGGCCGCCTCCCGGGTGGTCCGGTTCGAGGATCTGTGCAGTGAGCCGCACTCCACGCTGGCGGAAATTTTCGAGCATTGCCGCCTGCCCGACGCCGAGGCGCTGGTCGAGCACTTCGCCGCCGGCGTGCACTTCCCCACGTACTACAATCGCCGTTTCGATGATGCCGACCTGGCCACGATCAACCGCCACGCCGGACCCACCGCCGAACGTTTCGGTTATGCCGCGAGTTCCCTGTCCCTTGAGGGGGAAGGGTGAGGCTGGCCTGTCACGCTTCCTGCTGATAACCGCAGAACACCATGGGCACTGGCCCTTTGCCGCGTCTATCGCCCCCAGCGCCGATAGGCGGTGCGGGCAAGGCGCCACAGGACCACCGTCAGCATGGCCACGATCAGCGGGTCGATGACGTAGCGGAAGCGCTGGTTTTCGTCGATTTCCAGCGCATTGCCGATGACCGAGACATAGGCCAGATTCAGCCAGATCAGCGCCATGACGGCGGTCGCCGTGGAGGCGCGCCGTGGATGCACGCACACGCGCCACAGCCGTCCGGCGCCGAACAGGGCGCAGATGGCAAAAGCCGCCAGTACCGCAAAACCGACCGTCCCCCACCCGGCAAAGGAGAACCCCGGCTGCACCGGGAAGCGGGGCTGCCCGGCCAGATAGCGGTTGCCGATCCGCGCCCAGGGCTCGATCCGCGCGCGGTTGTCCTGCAGAAACGGGTAGTCGCTCGACGGTCGGAAGAATTCGCGCCAGGCCTGGCCCATGGTATCCAGGTAGAGCGCGGGGTGCGTCCCGATCACCGTGAGCGCATCGCGCTTGTATTGCTGCGCGATCGCGATATAGGCGATGTAATTGAAGTTGATGTGGCCGTTCGACTTGCGGCGCTGGTCCAGCACCGGCACGCCGGTGCTGGGGGCGCGCCCGGCATAGTCCGGGTAGGCGTCCGGCCCGCCGAATGGCTTTACCAGAGCCAGGGGCGACAGCTCGCCTGCGTCTACCATGCGCTGGCGTTCGTCCTGCGGGAGCTGCATCGTGCTCACCTTGGCGAGGCTGAGCCCCAGCCAGGACGAGGTGGCGGGCTGGGCGAAGACGACCGCATTCTTGGCGTACAGCGCGAGCACGATCAGCAGCGGCAGCGCGGCAGCGAGCAGCACCTGGCGGCGGTGACCGCGCAGCACCCATAGCGAGAAAAGCAGCAGCACCGCAAACCACTCCACCTGAAACAGGCTGCGGGTGTAGATCAGTGCCGCCAGCAGCCCGAAGAACGCCAGGCCGCGGCCCAGGGTGAAGGCCTCGGCCATGCGTGCGAAGGCGAGTACGGATGCCGTCAGCAGCAAAGCGGTAGGGTAGGTGTAGAACAGATAGTTCTCGTACAGAATCGAGGCGGGCATCACCACGAACACGATGCTCGCCAGCGCCGCCGCGGGCGCCGCCACGCGCAGGCACAGCAGCAGCCGGTACAGGCACAGGCCGAGCAGCAGGCCGCACAGCGCGTAGGCGAGGGCGAACGCGGCGCCAACCCAGCTCTGCGGAAACAGCTTGAGCACCACGCCGAGAAAGAGGTTGTACAGCGGCGGCTGCGAATGCAGGTAATACAGGCTGCGCAAGAGGTCGTGGCGCAGCAGGGCCGGGTCGACGTACTGCCAGTAATCGGCCAGCGGCGCGACGTCGAAGCGGACGCCCGCCCAATGAAA
>CAZYIP010000004.1:20501-46942 GCA_964646895.1 uncultured Salinisphaerales bacterium
GCGGCGGGCATCGGTATTGCGTGCTTTGTTACCATCGCGCGGCGCGCCGCTCGATCACGCTGCACCATTACAGGTTGGTGCGCTTGAACAGCCGACGCGGCATGAGCACGATCACGCGCATGATTCCCCACCAGAAAAACGGCGTGTAGCAGACGTCGCGCCGGCGCTCGATGGCCCGGTGGATGTCGCGCGCCACCCGCGCCGGATCGGACCATAGCCGACCCTTGGGAAAGGCGCTCGTCATGGGCGTGTCGACCAGGCCGGGCTTGATGGTGAGCACGTGTACGCCGGCGCGGTGCAGACGGTGTCGCAGTCCTTCCAGAAACGTGCTTACCGCCGCCTTGGCGGTCCCGTAGACGTAGTTGCTCTTGCGCCCGCGGTCGCCCGCCACCGACGAAATGACGGCGATGGTACCGCCGCCCTGACGTTCGAAGCGGTTGGCTGCGCCGGTGACAATCGAAATCACGCTGAGGGCGTTGGTTTTCAGCTCCGCCAGCGTCAGTTCCGCGCTTTGCTCGCAGGCGGCCTGATCCGACAGGGTGCCGTAGGCGATGAGCATCGTGTCCAGCCCGCCGAGCCGCTCCGTCGCGTCCTGCAGCATGGCTTCGTGGCGATCGCAGGCATTGGCGTCCATTTCCAGCGTGTGCACGGCGGCCGCGCCGCGCACCTTCAGATCGGCCGCCAGCGCATCGAGCCGCCGGCGGTCGCGAGCAACCAGAAACAGGGCATCGCCGTCGGCCGCGAACAGCCGCGCGGTCGCTTCGGCAATCGCCGAAGTCGCCCCGATTATCAGCATCTTTCGCATGACTGACTTTCCTTGTGCGTTGCGTGCGCCGCAGCCGTGACCCGGCGCCACAGGCTGGACGAAAAGCGCGGATCGACATAGTCCCGCAGCCGCTCCCAGCCCGGGAAATAGCGCCGGAAACTGGCCGCGCTCATGCGCGCGTCCTTGGCCGGGTAGACCGCCCCGCCCGCTTGCCCGACGATCTCGTCCAGCGCATCGAGCAGGCGCAGGGTAGGCGCACCCTGGTTGGGAAAATCCAGAGCCAGGGTGACGCCCGGGCGCGGGAATGACAACCAGCCCGGCGACGGAACATCGCCGAACAGCTTGAGCACGGACAGGAAGGAGCCGCTGCCGGAGGCCGCAATACGCTCCAGTATTGCGCGCGTGGCGTCCTCTCCCGCGGCGGGCGGCACCACGCACTGGTATTGCATGAATCCGTGCGGCCCGTACATCCGGTTCCAGGCCAGGATCGCATCCAGCGGATAGAAGAATTTTTCGTAGTACACCGCCGCACGCTGCCGCTCGCGGCGCTGGCGGTGAAAATAGAGGGTATTGAAGGGGCGCAGGGTCGCGCGGTTGACCAGCGACAGCGGCGGCGTCAGCGGCATGCGCAGCCGGCGTGGGGACTTTGCCGTGCGCTGCCGGTACAGCGCGCCGGCGTGATTTCCACGCATGAACAGCCCGCGACCGAGGGCGTGGCTGCGCGCGACGCAGTCGATCCATGCGACGGTATACTCGTAATCCTTGTCCGACGCACGCGAGAGGGCGAAAAATTCCTCCAGCCGCCCGAAGCGGATGGTCTCGACGTCGATCATCGGCCCGGCGATGCGCTTGAGGGCGAATTCGGCCCAGGTGATGACGCCGGTCAGCCCCAGCCCGCCGATGGTGGCGCCGAACCAGTCGGCGTTGCGCTCCGGCGTGCATGTCCGCCGGCTGCCGTCGGAGCGCAGCAGTTCGAGGCTGCGCAGATGACAGCCGAAGGTGCCGGCGCGATGGTGGTTCTTGCCGTGCACGTCGTTGGCGATGGCGCCGCCGACGGTGACGAAACGGGTGCCCGGCGTGACCGGCAGAAACCAGCCCTGCGGCACGGTCAGCGCGAGGATCTCGGAGAGCAGGACGCCGGCCTCGCAGCGCAGCACGCCGCTGGCGGGATCGAAGGCGATGAAGCGGTCCAGACCGCGGGTGGCCAGCAGCAGGCCGCCGTCGTTCAGGCAGGCATCGCCGTAGCTGCGGCCGTTGCCGTAGGGCAGCATGAAGCGCTCGCAGCGCGGCAGGTCATCACAGCGATGGCGCAGATGACAGACCGACTGCCGTGTGGCTCGCGGATACCGGCCCCAGGACTGATAGCCGGCCCCGCTCGCGCTCAGATCGCCAGCCACAGGATCACCGCGCCGCAGATCAGGACGATACGGCTGCCGGTATCGCGTGCCGCGAACACCACCGGGTCGTCGTGCATGCGCCCGCGCCAGGTTTCCAGCCACACGCGGCTGATCCAGTACAGCAGCAGCAGGCACAGCACCCAGATCAGTTCTGGCTGCGAGTAGCTGAGCGCGATCTGGGGGCTGTTGATGTACAGCGCCAGCACCATCACCGCCACATAGCCGCTGGCGCCGCCCAGGCTGAACAGCAGGTTGAGATCGTTGGTGAGATAGCCGCGCCCGCTCGCGCGGGTGTGTCCCTTGTCCTGCATGGACAGCAGCTCGGCGCAACGTTTGGCGAGCGCCAGGCTCAGAAACAGGAACACGGAGAACGCCAGCAGCCAGAACGACAGATGAATGGCCGCGGCCGTGCCACCGGCGATGATGCGAATGGTGTAAAGGCCCGCGAGCACCAGTACATCGATGATGGCCAGGCGCTTGAGGCCGAGAGAGTAGGCGAGCGTCAGCACGTAATAGCCCGCCAGCACCGCCAGGAAGGCCATCGGCAGCGCCGACGCGGCCAGCAGGGCAGCCGCCAGCAGCAGCGGGATCAGTACCAGCGCGTGGGTGAGCGGGATCGCTCCACTCGCCAGCGGACGCAGGTGCTTGCGCGGGTGACGGCGGTCGTCCTGCAGGTCGAACAGATCGTTCAGCAGGTAGACGCTGGAGGCGCACAGGCAGAAGGCGATGAACCCGATCAGCACCGCCAGCAGGGCACCGGGCGTGGTGAACTGGTGCGCGGCGATCAGGGGCGCGAACAGCAGCACGTTTTTCATCCACTGGTGCACGCGCAGTGCCCGCAGCCATGTGCGCAGCCGCAGCGGCTCGTGGGCAAAAACCTGCTCCACCTGCCCCGTCCGGGTTACGGTGGCACTGACCCGCGGGCTGGCACCGACCAGGATCGCGCGCCGCGCGTGCCGCCATATGACAAGGTCGACGCGCCCGTTGGCGGCGTAGTCGAAACCGTGATCGCCGAAGCGCTCGCGCAGTGCATCCAGCTTGCGCTGTCCGGACAGGTTGGTGTGCTCGTCGCTGGCGATCACTTCCGAGAACAGACCCAGATGATCGGCCACGCCGTTGGCGAACTTCAGGTTCGATGCCGTCGCGAGCACCAGTGTCTGTCCGCGCCGGTGGGCAGCCTTGAGGAAGTCCAGCAGCGGCTGATTGTAGGGCAGGGTGGCCGCGTCGATGTCCACCCGCCGCGCGATCTCGTGCTTGAGGGCGGCCTTGCCGCGCAGCAGCCAGCGGGGCAGCATCCACAGGTAGAGAATCGAGTTGTGCAGCAGGATCAGCAGCGATTCGATGAGCAGGTCGCTGCGTACCAGCGTGCCGTCGAGGTCCACGACGATGGGCGTCGCTGCATCGTTCAGGGCGGCATCGGCCGGAGTTTCCCCGACTCGGGGGGCTGCCTGTCGTGCTTGCGTGTTCATGCCGTCATAACCGATCGATATGGGGCCGGCGCCCGTCAGTGACTTCCAGGCCGGCGAAGGCGAGCGCCCCCAGCACGACCGCGAACCACAAGGTCGCAATGCGAACGATCAGGGTGGTCGCCACCGCCAGGCTCGGGCTGGCGCCGGCGAGGGTAAGCAGCAGGCCCATGGCCACCTCGGTACCGCCGAGGCCGCCGGGTATGAAGGAAATGGCGCCGGCGAGAATGCTGGTGGCATAAATGCCGATCGCGAGCGCCAGGCCGATATCGATACCGAGCACCTGCGCGGTGTAGTAGAGCGCCACGCCTTCTGCGCCCCAGCCGATCAGGCCCAGGGCCAGGCCCACGTAAAGGGGCGTCGAGCGCAGCAGGCTCGCGGAGACGGTAACCGGTTCCACCAGCTTGCGGCACGCGCTGGCGACGCGTCCGCCGTTGGGGCGTTCCGCGCGGCGGCGCAGCCAGGTCACGATCTCGGGACGCTGAATCAGGACCAGCGTGAGCGCGACGGCTGCCAGCGCCAGGACCTCCCAGACGAGGTAGCGGCTGAACGCCAGCAGCGCAAACAGCGACAGCAGCAGCATGGTCATGAGGTCGGCGAAGCGTTCCGCGAACATTGCCGCCAGGCTGTGGCCGTAGCCGACGCCGAGCGAGCGCAGGTACACTGAGCGCACCGCCTCGCCGGCTTTGCCCGGGGTCATGGTCATGGCAAAGCCCGCCACGTAAATCGTCAGGTTGCGCCAGATCGGCACGTGGTAGCCGAGGCGGCCGAGATAGTAGTGCCAGCGCAGAAAGCGCAGCCCGTAATTGAGCAGTGACAGCGCCAGGATGACGCTCCACCAGTGTACGCCGAGGCGCACGACGGCGTCCGTCACGGCCTTCACGTCGGTTTCGGCGGCCACCATCAGGTAGAGCAGCAGCGCGATAGCCACCGAGATGATCGCGGCTCTCAAGCGTTTCATGGGTCGCTGTCGGGTCCTTTCATTCGCTCATTCGTCAGTTCCGCGTGAGCGGAGATCCGGTGCCTTTCGCTTGTCATATCGACCGGATTCCGGATCTCGCCGTGCGATTCCCGGATGACGTCCAAAATCAGACCGTCCCTGATAAATAGTGGATTCATTGGTCATGGAGGTCGTGCAGCATAGACTTTGTGGCTGAAACTTCGTTCAATGGCGGCTTCCGGAGAGAGGGCGGGTGAGATGTCAGCGGTATCGGTTCTGATCGACGACAGCCTGCAGGCTGATGGCGAAAGCTGGCTCTTCGAAAGCCCCGTGGAACTCATCCGCTGCGATGCGCCGGATCAGGTCCCGAGCGCACTCGCACGGATCGATGCGGCCTGCGGCGAGGGCCTGTACGCGGCCGGATTTTTCGCCTACGAGCTGGGCTACGTGCTGGAGCCGCGGCTGCGACCCCTGCTCCCCGGCCGCCGGCCGCAGCCGTTGTTGTGGGTCGGGCTGTTCGACCGGGTTCGGCGCGGGCGTCGCGGCATGGTGGATGAGTGGCTCTCGCGCAGGGCGACGGGCGCGGGTGCCGTGGATGTCACCGGCGCGTCGATGAGCCCGGACGCCTATTTCGCCGCCCTGGCGCGCATACAGGCCTATATCGCGGCCGGTGATCTGTATCAGGTCAACCTGACATTCAAGCGCCGTCTGCGGGTGCGGGGCGATCCGCTGGCACTGTATCGGCGGCTGCGTCGCCGCCAGCCCGTTGCCCACGGCGGACTGATTCGGGCGCCGGACTTCCATATTCTGTCGCTGTCGCCGGAGCTGTTCGTGGAGGTGAACGACGGTGACGTCACCATGCGTCCGATGAAGGGTACGGCGCCGCGCGGCGCAGATGCGGCTGCGGACGCGCATCAGCGCCGGCGTCTGCAGCGGGACGCCAAGAACCGCGCCGAAAACGTCATGATCGTGGATCTCATGCGTAACGATCTGAGCCGGGTTGCACGCATCGGCAGCGTTCGCGTTCCCGGGCTTTTTACGGTCGAAACCTATCCGACGCTGCATCAGATGACCTCCACCGTGTGCGGCCGTCTGCGCGAGGATGTCGCTCCTGGTGAACTGCTGGCGGGGCTTTTTCCCTGCGGATCGATCACCGGCGCGCCGAAAATTCGCGCCATGGAAGTCATCCGCGAACTGGAGCCGGAGGCGCGCGGCATCTATACCGGGAGCCTGGGATTCATCGGCCCCGGAAACCGCATGCGCTTCAATGTCGCGATCCGTACCCTCCATGTGGATGCGGACGGCGCGGCGGAAATGGGCATTGGCAGCGGTATAGTGGCGGATTCCGACGCCCGGTCGGAATACGACGAATGCCTGCTGAAGGCGCGTTTCATCGAGGCAGATGCCGAACCACCCGTCACGCCGGCGAAGGTGGATGTCGAATTGCCGGATCTGCTGCTGTGATGCGTGCGGCGGAAGCACCCGGGGGCGATCCGGATCTTCAGTTGATCGAGACGCTGCGGTGGACGCCGGCCGAAGGCTATTATCTTTTCGAACTTCACCTCGAACGCTTGCGGCGTTCGGCAGACGCGCTCGGTTTCGCCTGCGATCCGGGCAGGGCGCGGCGGATGCTGGAGGCCCGGGCAACCGGCTTCGACAGTGCACCGCAGCGGGTACGGCTGCTGTTGCGGGCTGATGGCCGTCTCTCGCTGAGCGCCAGCGCGTTCGAATTGCCCGGCCCCGGGGCGGTCATCCGCTATGCGCTGTCGAGCCGGCAGACGAACAGCGGCGATGCCCTGTTGCGCCACAAGACCACGCGGCGCGCGTTGTACGATGCCGAGTATGCGGAGTTGCAGCGTACGGCCGGTTGCGACGAAGTGCTTTTCACCAACGAGCGTGGGCAGATCACCGAAGGCAGCCGGACCAACGTGTTCGCGCGGATCGGCAGCGAGATGCTGACGCCGCCGCTGGCGTGTGGCCTGCTCGACGGCGTTTTGCGGCGCCATCTCCTGCAGTCCCGGCGCGACGTGCGCGAGGCCGTGCTGTTTGCGCGGGATCTTGCCGCCGCCGAATGCGTTTATCTGGGCAATTCGGTGCGTGGGCTGGTGCGCGCGGTCAGCGTCGCGCAGGACGCCTGACCCGGAATCGCGGGCCTCTGGCCCGCAGCGGGCGGGACGCCCGCGCTCCATCCATCGAGCCGAACGCCCTACACATCGAACTCCGCCACGACCGGCGCATGGTCGGAGGGCCGCTCCTGGCGCCGTGGCTCCACGTCCACGTAGCATGCGTGGCACGCCTCGGCCAGGGCGCGGCTGGCGAGGATATGGTCGATCCGCAGCCCGGCGTTGCGCCGGAATCCGGCGGCGCGGTAATCCCACCAGCTGAACGTTTGTGGCGCCTGGTCGAACAGCCGGAAGCTGTCACACAGGCCGAGGTCCAGCAGGGCCGCCAGCGCTGCTTTTTCCGGTTCGCTGAAAAGCACCCGGCCCTCCCACGCAGCCGGGTCGTGCACGTCCGCGTCGGCAGGGGCAATATTGAAGTCGCCGACCACGACCAGATGCGCGTGGCGCTTGAGTTCCGTCGCCACTGCCTCGCGCAGCCGGGCCAGCCAGTCCAGCTTGTAGACGTACTTGTCCGAAGTGACGTCCTGGCCGTTGGGGACGTAAACATTGACAACGCGCACGCCGCCGATGGTGGCGGCCAGAAAACGCCGCTGCGGGTCGTCGTACTGTGGCAGTCCGCACAGCACGTCGCCGGCCGCGTCACGGCTCAGCGTGGCGACGCCGTTGTAGGTTTTCTGCCCGCTGAATACGGCGTGGTAGCCGGCATCGCTCAGCGCGTCCTCCGGAAACTGTTCGTCCTGCAGCTTGGTTTCCTGCAGCGCCAGCACGTCCACCGGATTGGCTGCCAGCCAGTCCAGCACCTGCGGCAGGCGCACGCGCAGGGAATTCACGTTCCAGGTAGCGATTTTCATACTGTGAGCCAATGAATTGCTGGTGTTTGAATTGTCAATTGTCGTGATCGTGCGCCACCGGATATTTTATGCGCAAGCGCCTTCAGCCGCGATACGGGTGCCGGATCATCAGGCGGCAAGGCCGCTATGCCGCAGCAGCGCATCGATGCGCGGTTCACGGCCACGAAAGGCCTTGAACAGCTCCATGGCATCGGCGCTGCCGCCGCGTTCGAGGATGGTGGTCAGAAAGCGCCGGCCGGTGGCGGCGTCGAAGATCCCCGCTTCCTCGAAGGCCGAGAACGCATCCGCAGCCAGCACCTCGGCCCATTTGTAGCTGTAGTAGCCCGCCGCGTAACCGCCGGCGAAAATGTGCGCGAAGCTGTTGGCGAAACGATTGAAGTCGGGCGATTCGACCACTGCAACGGCCTTGCGCACGCGCTCCAGGGTCTCCTGCACGCGCGCTCCCCGGGCCGGGTCGTACTCCCGGTGCAGGCGGAAGTCGAACAGGGCAAACTCGAGCTGGCGCAGCATGTGCATCGCGGAGTGAAAGTTGCGTGCCGCGCGCATGCGCTGGTACAGGGTGTCCGGCAGCGGCTCGCCGGTTTCGTAATGTCTCGCGAACAGGTCCAGTACTTCCCGCTCCCAGCACCAGTTCTCCATGAACTGGCTGGGCAGTTCGACCGCATCCCAGGGCACGCCGCTGATGCCGGCAACGCCGGCATAGTCCACCTGGGTAAGCATGTGATGCAGGCTGTGGCCGAACTCGTGGAACAGGGTGATCACGTCGTCGTGCCGGAGCAGGGCGGGCTGCCCGTTTACCGGCGGCGCGAAATTGCAGGTGATGAAGGCGACCGGATGCTGGATGCCGGCCTCGGTCCGGCGGCGGCTGATGCAGTCGGCCATCCAGGCGCCGCCGCGCTTGCCGTCGCGGGCGTAGAGATCGAGGTAGAAGCGCCCGCGCGGCTGTCCGTCCGCGTCGTCCAGCGCGTAGGCCGTTACGTCCTCGTGCCAGACCGGCGTATCGGGCAGCGGGGTCACGCGCACGCCGTACAGCCGCCGCACCACCTCGAACAGGCCGCGGACGACGCTTTCCGCCGGGAAGTACGGACGCACGTCTTCGTCCGAGACCTGGTAGCGCTGCTGCCGGAGCTGTTCGGCATAGTAGGCCACATCCCAGGCCTGCAACCGGTCGAGTCCGTCGCGCTCGCGGGCGAAAGCCTGCAACTCCGCCAGTTCCTCGCGCCCGCGCGGCAGGCTGCGCTGCGCCAGATCCTGCAGGAATTCGATCACCTGATCGGGGCTGTCCGCCATCTTGGTGGCGAGCGATTGCTCGGTGTAGTCGGCAAAACCGAGCAGGTTTGCCATCTCGTGCCGCAGCGCCAGGATTTCGTCCATCAGCGGCCCATTGTCGAAGCGCCCGGCATCGGGGCCCTGGTCGGAGGCGCGCGTCGTGTACGCGGTGTGGATTTCGCGGCGCAGTTCCCGATCCTCGGCGAAGCGGATGACCGCCATGTAGCTCGGCAGGTCCAGGGTCAGCCGCCAGCCGTCCTCGCCCTTTGCCTGCGCTTTCTGGCGTGCCTGCGCGCGCGCGGATTCCGGCAGCCCCGCCAGTTGCGCCTCGTCGCTGATGGTTTTGCTCCATGCCTGGGTGGCGTCCAGCAGATTCTCCTCGAACCTGGACGAGAGCTCGGACAGGCGCCGGGCGATGTCCTTGTAGCGCGCCTTGGCAGCTTCTGGCAGCCCGACTCCGGAGAGGCGGAAGTCGCGCAACTGATCCCGGACAAGCTTCTGCTGCGCCGTATCCAGTTGCGCGAACCCTTCGCTGTCCGCGATGGACTGAATGGCCTGGAACAGCGTCTCGTTCTGCCCCAGTTCGGTGGCATAGGCGCTCAGTTTGGGCAGGCACGCGTTGTGTGCCTCGCGCCACGCAGGAGTGTTCATGACCGCGTTCATGTGCGAGATCGGCGCCCACACCCGTGAGAGGCGGTCGTCGAAGGTCTCCAGCGGTGCGGCCAGATTGTCCCAGTCGAAGCCGCCCCCGTGCTTCAGCAGTTGCGCGATGCCGCGGCGGTTTTCGGCCAGCACTGTGTCGATGGCGGCTTCGGCGTGCTCCGGAGCGATGCGGTCGAAAGGCGGCAGGTCCTGCCCGTTGAGCATGGCCAGCAGAGGATTGTTCATGGATGACCTTTTGATCGGGAACGAATTCGGAATGATATGACATTCGGGAACCGGTGCATTTCTGCGCATGAACCATAGCATTTTCATGCCGCTGGTTCATGCGCGCACTTGATACACTGGGGCCTGTTGACGTCCACCGCCATGCTTCGTTGCAGCCGGAGACTGTACCTCAAGGCGCGGATACCGGCTGTAGCATTCCGGGACCACGAGCCCTGCAACGCAGCATGGCGCGAATCATCATGAATATGGCCAAGGGCATGCCCTTGCGGTCAGGAGTTCGGCATGAACCATGAACACTACGATCTTCTCGTCATCGGCGGCGGCAGTGGCGGGCTTGCCTGCGCACGCCGCGCGGCCGGATATGGCGCGCGTGTGGCGCTGATCGAGCCGGGCCGGCTCGGCGGCACCTGCGTCAATGTCGGCTGTGTGCCGAAGAAGGTCATGTGGAATGCCGCGGGCATCGCCGACGCGTTCGCCGATGCGGACGACTACGGGTTCGAGCTGGAAGGCTGGCGCCACGACTGGAGCCGGCTGGTCGCGCGGCGGCACGCCTACATCGCCCGGCTCAACGATATCTATGCGCGCAATCTCGACAAGGACGGCGTGGTGCTTGTCCGCGGCCATGCCCGCTTCAGCGCGCCCGGTGCGCTGGCGGTCGGTCGGCGCGAGTTGCGTGCGCCGCACATCGTGGTTGCCACCGGGGGCCGCCCGAACCGCCCGGACGTGCCCGGCGCCGAACTGGGTATCGATTCCGATGGTTTCTTCGAGCTGACGGAGATGCCGCGGCGGGTGGGCATTGTCGGCAGCGGCTACATAGCCGTGGAGCTGGCGGGTTTGCTGCATGCGCTGGGAGCGGAGGTCACGATGATCATTCGGCGTGAGCGCGTGTTGCGCCAGTTCGACACGCTGCTCGGCGAGACGCTGATGGAGCACATGCAGGCGAGCGGCATCCCCTTCGTCACCGCGACGCATGTCGCTCGCCTGGAGTCCACCGGGGACGGCATCCGCGCGCATTTTGCCACGCCCCATGAAGGCGTGACCGTCGACAGCCTGCTCTGGGCGACGGGGCGCGAGCCGAACAGCGGCGATCTGGGCCTGGATCGGGCCGGGGTGGAAGTGGACGCGCATGGCTATGTGGTGACCGACTTCTATCAGAACACCAATACCGAGGGCGTCTACGCGCTCGGCGACGTGGCCGGCCGTTTCGAGTTGACACCGGTGGCGATCGCGGCCGGCCGCCGGCTGGCCGACCGCCTGTTCGGCGGGCAGCCGGACCGTCACCTGGATTACGAGAATATCCCCAGCGTGGTGTTCTCTCATCCGCCGATCGGCACGGTGGGCCTGAGCGAGCGGGACGCACGCGCGCGCTTCAGCGAGCAGGTACAGGTTTTCGAGAGCCGGTTCAATGATTTGTACTATGGCGTGCTGGACCGCAAGGTGCAGACGCGGATGAAGCTGGTCACCGTCGGTGCCGAGCAGCGCATCGTCGGCTGTCATGTCATCGGCAGGGGCGCGGACGAGATGCTGCAGGGTTTTGCGGTCGCCGTTCGCATGGGTGCGACCAAGCGCGACTTCGACGATACGGTGGCGATTCACCCCACCGCCGCGGAAGAGATGGTGACGATGCGTTAGGGCCCGGGGCCTGTTGCCCTCATCCCCATTTCTGGTAAGCTGTGCCTCAGGGGGTTAGCTATCGCCTGAAGTACGCGGCCTAACTAATTAAATAACAAGAATATATATCGCTGCTTCAGGTTGTGGCTGAACGCTTGGTCGCGCAGCCGTGCCATCCCGGCAAGGCGGCGCAACGACGCTTGCAGGGGGATTCGACCGAATCCGGAACAGTGTTGCCGTGCCGTACGGCTTGCGATGCATGCCGTTGATCGCACGCGGTGATACCGCGTGCCGGCCCGGGGATATTCTGCAGGCATGCACGGTGGGGGGCACTGCCTGATGCTGCACTGTACCGCGGAAGTTTGTGGCCGCTTCGACGACCGGTGTGCGCGTGGCCGCCAAGAGCCCGTCCGTGAATAATGCGCACCCGCGCCGGCGGCCGTCGTCGCATCGCTGGGGGGGGCGCATCGGCCTGTTGACGGCCTTGTGGCTGGTTTGTCTGCCGTTGCTGATCGCCACGCCGGCGCGAGCGGCCTGGATGGCCGGACCGCGCCACTCCATCGTCGTCCCCCCGCCACAGGCGAACCGCTTCAAAAAGGACTTCATGAAGGCGTTGGCGCCGCGTCCGGTGCCGGACTCTCCGACAGCGCAAGGCGCCGCGGCAACTCCGCTGCTGGCGGGCCACAAGGAACTCAATCTGGCAGCGGTGCTCAAGCCGACCGAAGCCGAGTCGAGCTATCTGGTACGAACCGGTAGCGATATCAGGCTCAGTGGCTGGCGCACATGGTCGCGGACGCTCAAGGGCATGGAGTTCAACCTTAACCCGGGCGGTGCGCTGACGGGGCAGCGTTTGCTGCTGTTCGGCGGTGCCGTGGCGGACGACAGCGGCGACTATGCAACCGGGCTGAGCTGGGTCAATCATTCCTCCGACGGGCGTGTTCTGGGCCTGGATCTGCTCTACAACGCCCGCGCCGAAAACGAAGGTCTTGACGGGCAGTGGGTCGCGCGCATGGGCGGTGGCCTGAACCTGCCGTCACCGTTCGCGGAGTCCGGACTGCGGCTCGAGGGCGAGTTCGCAACGATGCGCGATGGTGGCGCACAAGACGACTTCGACAGCGGGGCGAGCGGCGGCTTCCTGCGCCTGAGCCGCGCGCCCGGGGCGGATGGCGGTTTCTTCTATGGCCTGACCGCGCGTCGTTATGGCCGCGCCTTCACTCCGATCGGCGGCAATCAGCCCGCCGGACAGGAAGCGTTGGAGATCCACGCCAATTATCATTTTTCCTCCGGCATGCAGTTGCGCGCCCGCTCGCTGTTCGCCATCAACGACTACGGCACCGATGATCCGCTCATGGTGCAGGAATCCGGTGTCGGCCTGTTCGGAGCGCTGCTGCCCTGGCTGTTCGACGATATGTCGGCCAGCCTGGAAACGTTCTACCGCGATCGCCGCGACTATAGCGGTAGCCAGCACTTCCGCACCACTGGACTCGATCTCAAGCTGCATCAGGCTCTGGCCATGGGGTGGCGTACTCGCTTCGGCATGGCCGTCGCATGGGACCAGGATCTGCTGAACGACACGTCTACCATGCGCCGCCAGTTTTCGTTTTCCGGGCGGCATCGGCTTCACTTCGGCCGCTATACCGGTTCCATCGGTCCGGGCGTGGCCTGGCGGCGCAGCGGCAGCCTCGAGGTGGGTCGCGAGTTCGAGGCGGGCGTGGCTCTGGAACTGGCTGGCTACATGCACAGCCTGCGGCTCGACATGGACTACCTCGCCCGCGAACTCGGACCTGTTGCCTCATTGCCGGAGCAATCGTTTCAGGCAATGCTCAGCTATCACCTGTGGCTCGATGCAAGCGAAGAACCCGCGCCGGGCAACGGCTGGCACCAGCTCCGGCTGGCGGATGGTTTCTGAGGCAACCAGGCGTGGTACGGCCGGGAGCAGCGCCCGTAAGGAAGAAGCCATGGCAAGTCTCCCACGCCTGCGTTTCAATCCCCTGCACGCGAGTTGCTGGTACACTTTCGTCATACGCGGCACACCATCACGAAAGGCATGTAATGGCGACACTGGTACTCCTTCGCCACGGACAAAGCACCTGGAATCTCGAAAACCGTTTCACGGGCTGGGTCGATGTCGATCTCAGCGAGCAGGGCGTGAGCGAGGCACGCCGTGGCGGTTGCGATCTGGCCGCCGAGGGGCTGCGATTCGATGTGGCCTACACCTCGGTTCTCAAACGCGCCATCCGTACCCTGTGGATCGCGCTGGAAGAGCTGGACCAGGTCTGGATTCCGGTGCATCGTTCCTGGCGTCTCAATGAGCGCCATTACGGTGCGCTTCAGGGGCTGAACAAGGCGGAGACGACGGCCCTGCACGGCGAGGAGCGAGTGCATGCCTGGCGTCGTGGCTATGATGTCACACCGCCACCGATGGCGACCGACGATCCCGGTCACCCGCGTTTCGATGCCCGCTACGCGGATCTCGATCCGCGCGTGCTGCCGGGAACGGAATCGCTGAAGCTCACCCTGGACCGGGTGCTTCCGTACTGGCATGACGAGATTGCGCCGCAGCTTCGGGCGGGCCGCACCGTGCTGATCGCAGCGCATGGAAACAGCCTGCGTGCGCTGGTGAAGTATCTGAACGGCATCTCGGACGACGAGATCACCGGACTGAACATCCCCACCGGCATTCCATTGCTTTATGAGCTGGACAGCTCACTGACAGTGCGCTCCCAGCGATACCTGGGAGATCCCGAGGTGGCGGCAGCCGCGGCAGAGGCCGTGGCGAAGCAGGCCACTGCGCGCAAGTAAGAATGAGGGGGCGGGACGCCCGCGCTTCTGGCGGCTGAACTCAAGCCCGCCGGGTGTCGGGAATCACCGCCTCGCCGCGCGCATCCACCAGAGACCGGGCCTGCAGCCAGACGCGCGCATCCTCGGCATCGTCGCGAAACCAGCGTTCCGCCGAGCCCAGGCGGAAGCTGTAGCCCCAAGCGTCCATATCGCTGAACATGCGCCTGCGACCCACGTCCGGCAGCTGGTCGGCGAGCAGAATCTGAAGGTAACAGACGCCGTTTTCCTCCGCATGGCTGCCGCCGGCATCGGTGTGCAGGGTGGCGCGGCGCTCGCGGGGCATGCAGATGTAATGGCAGCTCTCGTGCAACACGGAGTGCAGCGGCGTATCGCCGCGCGCGTGGATGCAGTCGCCGATCAGGCCGGCCTCCGGTTCGCCCCAGTAGCTGCCGGGAATCGGTTCATCGCGTGCGACCGGGATCAGCGTCAAGCCATAGCGCTCCAGCAGCGACACCAGCGGTGGGCGATGAACCCGGTCGAGGCGCAGTACGCTCATCGCATCGCGGGCGATTTTGCCGAGTGGGCCCGCTGACCTGACCTACGAGGCGGCTGCCGCGTGTGGCCGCCGTTGCTGGCGCCGCCCGCGGACGGCGCGTGCCAGCGTCTGCACCAGTTCCGCACTGTCCTCCCAGCCGAGGCAGGCGTCGGTGATGCTCTGGCCGTACACCAGTGGTTTGCCCGGAACCACTTTCTGGTTGCCTGCAACCAGGTGGCTTTCGATCATGGCTCCGGTAATGCGTTGGTCGCCGGCCGCGATCTGGCGGCCGACTTCGGCACCGACCTCGATCTGGCGCTGATGCTGCTTGTGGCTGTTGGCGTGGCTGAAGTCGATCATCAGGCGCGGCTCCAGGTCGGCCAGCTGCAACCGGCGTGCTGCGGCGTCCACGCTGTCGGCGTCGTAGTTGGGCCCGGCGTTGCCGCCACGCAGGATGAGATGGCAGTCATCATTGCCGGTGGTGTGGTAGATGGCTGCCTGTCCCGCCTTGGTCAGGGTCAGAAAGCTGTGCGGGTGGTTCGCCGCGCTGATCGCGTCGACCGCCACCTTGATGCTGCCGGTGGTGCCATTCTTGAAGCCGACCGGACACGAAAGCCCGGAAGCCATCTCGCGGTGCACCTGGCTTTCCGTGGTGCGGGCGCCGATCGCGCCCCAGCTCACCAGATCCGAGACGTACTGCGGCGTGATGATGTCGAGAAATTCGACGCCCGCGGGTACGCCCATCTCGTTGAGATCGAGCAGCAGCCGTCGCGCCACGCGCAGCCCCTTGTCGATGGCAAAGCTGCCGTCCAGGTCCGGGTCGTTGATGAGTCCCTTCCAGCCGACGGTGGTGCGCGGCTTCTCGAAGTAAACGCGCATGATCAGCAGCAGGTCGTCGGCAACGCGCTCGCGCAGGCCATGCAGGCGTTCGGCGTATTCCAGCGCGGCGCGCGGATCGTGGATCGAGCACGGCCCCATGACGACGATGAGGCGGTTGTCGCGGCCGTGCAGGATGTCCTTGATCTGGCGGCGTGTCTCGAACACGTTGGCCGCCGCCTGGTTGCTGATGGGAAGTTCCTTGTGCAGACCCGCGGGCAGCGTGACCTCGTCGATTTCACGAATACGCAGGTCTTCAGTGGCATGACGCATGGGGCGCCTCGATTCTCGAAGTGAATACAGTCAATCGGCAAACCCCGAAATGATACCAAATCGCCATGTTTTCTGCCGCTGCCGCATGCGGTGTCGACAGCAGCGGCGCTACTGTGGTGCCGGTCCCTGGCTGACCCGCACCAGATCGTCCGGCCGCACCCATTGCCTGAAAGCCTGCATGATGTCCTTGGGAGTCAATGCGATGTACTTGCGCGCCGCGCGTACCGGCTCGTCCAGCGGCAGGTTGTGCGATGCGCGGTAGATCAGGCCGCTGGCGATGCGATGCTGGCTTGCCTCGGACAGCGGGATTGCGCGCACCAGTTGCGCACGCGCGCGGTACAGTTCGTCGTTGCCGATCGGCGTGCTGCGCATGCGCTCGAGATTGCGCCGAATGATGGCCTGGGCGCGATTGACCTTGTCCGGGTCGCTGGCGTAGGAGATGGCCAGGTGCGCACGCGAGCGCTCGGCATCGATGCGCGAACCGACGTAGTAGACCAGCCCGGTACGCTCGCGCAGCGCCTGGTACAGGCGGCTCGCATAGAAGCCGCCACTGAGTACCTCGTTGCCCAGCTTGAGTGCGTAGTAGTCCGGGCTGGTGCGGGTGATGCCCAGCGTTTGCGCCAGTATCACCCTGTCCTGAACCCGGGTCTGGTCGGGCACCGCGATGGTGGCCATGCGGTTCGGCGGTACCGGCGGCAAGGTCGTTGGCGGCGGCGTGCCGGTGGCATGCCAGTCTCCGAAATGCTCGCGAATGACATTGATGGCGCGCTGCGGGTCGATGTTGCCGATCACCACGATGGTGGTCAGATCGGGTCGGAACACCTTGTCGTAGTAAGCCTTGACGTCCGCCAGGCTGAGTGACGACACCGACTCCGGCGTGGCGTGGCGCAGGGTCGGATCATTCTTCGGATACAGCGCCTTGTGCAACGCCTGCCGGAAGTGGAAATCCGGGCTCTTCAGGCGTCCGGCCGTCTCCGACGCCGTTTGCGAGCGCACGACCTTGAACGCGCTCTCGGGCAGCGCCGGCTCCCGTTCGTTGCTTGCCAGCAATTCCACGCCGCGCTCGAAATGCTGGTTCAGCACCATCAGATAGAAGTCCTCGCCGGCGGACTCCTGGGCGCCGATTTCGTCCAGCGCGCGCTGAAATTCCAGCCGATCCAGCTTGCGGGTGCCGTAGGAGAAGAGCTGATCCAGCACCTGGTCGACGCCTTCCTTGCCCTCCGGCACGGTCATGGCCGGCTGGTTGCGGATATGCCCGTATACGGACACCGTGTCGCTGGTATGCGCTGGCTGCACGATCACGCGCAAGCCGTTGTCCAGCGTGGTGACGGTGGGGTTGATGGCGGATTTGGGAACCGTCAGCTTTTGCAGCGCGGCCGCCGCCCAGGATGGCAGCTTTACGTTCTCCACATGTTCCGGGGCGAAGGATTCCTTGCCGCCGAAGCCGCCGCTGGAGCTCACCGCCTCGCCCGAGCTTTGCGGCGTCAGCACGGCCGTGACCGTATGACCGAAGTCGAGATACTGGCGCGCAACCCGGTTGACATCGTCCACCGTGACCTTCTGAATCGCGTCGATTTCATCCTGCGGCGAATTCAGATCCTGCACGGTGAGCGCATACGCCCAGGTCATCGCCAGGCCGGAGATGGAGTTCTTCTGCGACTCGGCCTGGGTGATGGCGCTGCGCTTCGCGGCCTTCACCAGCGCGGGCGATATGCCTTCTTTCAGCCGCTGCTGCAGGGTCTCGCGCATGCGGTCGATCAGCTTGCCGCCGTCGCCACCATCCGGAAACGCGCCGATAGCGTAGCCGATGCCGGAGTCCGGCAGGGTGTCGTAGGCGAAGTTCGCCGACAGCGCCTTGCCTTGCGGAACCAGCGCGTACAGGTCGCCGCGCTGGCTGTCCAGCACCTGTGCCAGCACCTCCGCGGCCGGATAATCCGGACTGTGATAGCCGGGCATGCGAAAGGCCAGCACTGCCACCCCGTAGGGCTGGTCGGTCTTGAGGTCGATGTGCGTGGGCTGCACCGGTTTCAGGTTGACCGGCGGGCGCGGCGGCAGCGGTTTCGAGGGGATGTCGTGGAAGCGCTCGCGCACCTGCTCCAGCGTTTTTTGCGGGTCGATGTCGCCCACGATCACCAGGGTGGCATTGTTCGGCGCATACCAGTCGCGGTAAAACCTGTGCAAATCCTCTGCAGTGGTCTTGTTGAAGGATTCGCGCGTGCCCAGGCCGTCGTGCGCATACGGAGTGCCCGCAAACATCTGCGCGATCAGCTTGCGGTAGAAAATGTATTGCGGATTGGACAGATCCTGCGCGACTTCCTGTTCGATTGCGCCGCGCTCCTTCTGCCACAGCTCGGGCGTCGTCAGAATGCCGCGCATGCGGATGGACTGAATGCGCAAGGCGACATCCAGATAGTCCGCCGGTACGGTAAAGAAATACTGGGTCGCCGTCTGGCGCGTGACGGCGTTGAAGTCGGCCCCCATGGCGGCGGAAATGGATGAAAGCTGGGCCGATGACAGGCCCGGACTGCCGCGAAACATCATGTGCTCGAGCGCGTGCGCCGTGCCCGGAAAGCCCGGTGGCGTCTCGTTGGCGCCCACCCGATAGGTCATGACCGTCGTCGCCGCCGGTGCCAGTTGGTTGCGCACGATCACCACCCGCAGTCCGTTGTCCAGGCGCGCGCGCACGATGCCGTTGCTCGCGGAATCCGCAGTCTTCGAAGATGAATCACCGCCGGCCTGCGATGCGGTGCCGGCGCAGCCGCCGAGCAGCAGCAGCGCCGCGGCGAGCACGATGGAGAGGCAACGCGCTGTCCAGTACCGAGCGGGGCGCGAGGGGCAGTTGCGAAGAATTGTGGGGTTCACTGTCCGGGATCCTGGGTTATTGATTCGTTGTCCGTAAGAGGGCGCCGCTGATTCAGCCTGCTCCATGGATAATAGAGACTCTGTGCGCAGGATTAAAGCTCGCAGCGCCGAGCCACTGGTTACAATGGCCGCGGGCGCGAATCTGGCGTTGGCGACCGGGAGCATGATGTTTTACCGCATGAAGGAATGGGAGCGTTTGCGTGCGGGCGCGCCCGGCACGGGTCGTTGGCGGCTTTTTGCCTGTGGTGGTGCGGCATTGCTTGCCGCCGCCGCCACGGCGCTTTCGGTCGGTGCTTATCCGGTTTCCGTCGCGGGAGTCGTGGCGGTGCTTGGCGAGGCCGTACACGTAGCCACGCCCTGGCGGGCACCGCCCGAGGCGGCACTGGTAGTGCTCGATCTGCGCCTGCCGCGCCTGCTCCTTGCCGGTCTGGTGGGCGGTGGCCTGGCGGTGGCCGGTGGCGTCATGCAGGCCTTGTTTCGCAATCCCCTGGCCGACCCGGCGCTGGTGGGAGTTTCCGCCGGCGCGGCTCTCGCCGCCGCGGCGGTGCTGGTGCTGGTTGCTGCGGCGCCGCCATGGGCGTTGCCGCTGGCAGCGTTTGCAGGCGGTCTCGCGGTGACCTGGCTGATCTATCGCCTGGCGCGATATCAGGGACGGACGTTGCCGGCGACGCTGTTGCTCGCCGGCATCGCGGTCAACGCCATGGCGGGGGCCGGAATCGGGCTGTTGATCTATCTGGCCGACGCGCCTGGTCTGCGCAATCTCACCTTCTGGCTGCTTGGCAGCGTGGCGCGTGGCGACTGGACTACCGTCGCCGTGGCGGGACCACTGGTGCTCGTGTGCCTGGCGCTGCTCCTGCGCGAAGCGCGCACGCTGGACCTGCTGTCGCTCGGTGAGGTCGAGGCGGGCCATCTGGGTGTCGATGTGCCGCGGTTGCAGCGACGACTGATCGCGCTCGTGGCGCTGGTCGTCGGCGCCTGCGTCGCCGTCAGCGGCATCATTGGCTTCATCGGTCTCGTGGTGCCACACCTGCTGCGCCTCGCGGTGGGGCCGGATCATGCCCGGCTGCTGCCCGGCTGCGCTCTGTTTGGCGCCGCGCTGCTGATCGTGGCCGATACCGTGGCCCGTGGCGCCGCCGAGCCGGCCGAGCTGCCGGTCGGGATTCTCACCGCGCTCATCGGCGCGCCCTTCTTCCTGTGGCTGTTGCTGCGCCATCGCGGGCGGGTGCTGTGGTGAGCCTGAGGGCCGAGGCAGTCAGCGTGCGGCTTGGCGGGCGCGCGATTCTCGAAGAGGTCTCCCTGGGCGTGGGTGCGGGCGAGATCCTTGCCTTGCTCGGGCCGAACGGCGCCGGTAAAACGACGCTTCTGTCCGTACTCGCCGGGGATACCGCACCGGTCAGCGGCGCGGCGATGCTCGATGATCTCCCGCTGGCGACGTGGCCCGCACGTGCACTGGCCCGCCGGCGCGCGGTGATGATGCAGACGGATCACCTGGTGTTTCCGTTTCCGGTGCGCGAGGTGGTCCGGTTCGGCCGCCATCCCCATCCTCCGCGCCTCGAAGCCGATGCCGCTCTGATCGAGAATGTGCTGGCGGCCGTGGACGCGGCCCACCTCGCGGCGACGCCCTATACCCGGCTTTCAGGCGGCGAGCGCCGCCGCGTGCAGCTTGCCCGCGCACTGGTGCAGGTCTGGGGCGATGACACGGTGGCTCCGGGCTTTGCGTTGCTGGATGAACATACGGCGCACCTGGATCCCGCCGCCGGCCACGCAAGCTGTCGTCTGCTGCGCGAGTGTGCCGACCGCGGCATGGGGCTGCTGGTGGTCATGCACGACATCAATCTGGCGCTTGCCTATGCGGATCGGGTTGCCTTCCTGCGCAACGGTCGCCTGCTGTTCGCGGGAAGTCCGGCCGATGCCCGTTCGCCACGGTTGCTGGAACAGGTCTACGGCGTGCCGTTCCGGACGGTCGGCGGCGAGTTCATGACGATCGACACCCGCGCACGTAGGCAAGTCAGCCGGAGCGCGCTATGATCGCGCGCATGCCGCCGCTCAAGTTTGTGAAAATGCAGGGTCTCGGCAACGACTTCGTTGTGCTTGACGCGACCCGCGCGCCATTGGCCCTGGACGCGGCGCAGGTGCGCCGTATCGCCGACCGGCGCTTTGGCGTCGGCTGTGACCAGGTGCTGGTGGTGGAGCGCCCCTGGCGGCCCGAGGCGGATTTCGGTTATCGCATCTTCAACAGCGACGGGTCCGAAGTGGAACAGTGCGGCAATGGCGCGCGCTGTTTCGCCCGTTTCGTGCGCGAACAGGGGCTGACCGACAAGCGCCGCCTCGTCGTGGATACCAGCGCCGGGCCGTTGGTGTTGCAGGTACTGGAAGACGAGCGGGTGCGTGTGGACATGGGCGTACCCCGGTTCGCGCCGGCGGAGATTCCGTTCGAAGCGCCACAGGCGGCGCCCGAATACGACGTCGTTCTGGACGATGGCTTGCACGTGCGGTTTTCGGCGCTCAGCATGGGCAATCCGCATGCGGTGATCACGGTGGACGACGTCGACGACGCCCCGGTGTCCGGGATCGGGCCGCGCCTGGAGCGCCATGCGCGCTTTCCGCGCCGGGTCAATGTCGGCTTCATGCAGATCGTGGATCGTGGCCATATTCGGCTGCGTGTCTGGGAGCGTGGCGCGGGCGAGACGCTGGCATGTGGCAGCGGCGCCTGCGCGGCGGTGGTGGCGGGGATTCGCCGTGGCGTCCTCGATCATGACGTGCGGGTACAATTGCGCGGTGGCGAGCTTCGTGTCCAGTGGCCGGGGGCGGATACCGCGGTGATGATGACGGGGCCTGCGGAAACGGTGTTCGAGGGGCAGTTGCCCGACCAGACACTGGCGCGCTGAGACGGCGTCGCGATGCCGGCATGTAAAAAAGGGGGTGATATGGAAGAACTGTGCAGCGAAACGTCGTCGCCGACGCTGATCGAGGAGGCCGATGTCGCCGCCTACCTTCGCGAATGCCCGCTTTTTTTCGAGCGCCATGCCGAATTGCTGGAGCACCTGTCGCTGCCGCATCATCGCGGTTCCGCGGTGTCGCTGGTGGAGCGCCAGGTCGAGCTGTTGCGGGAACGCAACCGCCAGTTGCAGGCGCGATTCGATACGCTGGTCAACGCCGCGCGCGAGAACGAAGCGCGCGTGGTGCACGTAAACCGGGTCGCCGCCCGGCTGATCGAGGCGGCGACCCTGCACGAGGCGTTGCGCGGGATAGAGGACGCGATTCGCGCCGAATTCAACGTCGCGCATGTGCTGGTGCTGTTGCGCGCGTCCGCAGCCGATCCCGACGGACGCAGCGACCTGGCCGGTCTGCGTGTGATTGGCGCCGACAGCGAGCAGGAGCGCGCGCTGACGGACTTCTTCCGCATGGGCAAGACCGAATGTGGCCCGCTGGCACCGACTCTGGCCGCAGCACTGTGGCCGGACGCGGCCGAACCCCCGCGCTCCGCTGCGCTGGTGCCCCTTGACCGCGTGACCCAGCTTGGCGCGCTGGTGCTGGCGAGCCAGGATCCGGAACGATTCACCCGGGCCATGGGTAGCTGGTTTCTGGAGCAGGTAGCGGCGCTGGTGGCGGGGGCCTGCCGTGCACGGCTGCATTTGCATCGCCACGACGAGACGCAGTGACGCCCGAAGCCGATCGGCTGCGCGACGCCTTTCTGCGCGAGCTGACGAGGCGCGGCATGTCGCCGCATACGGTGCAGGCGTACCGGAGGCATCTGGAAAGCCTTGCCGGCTATTGCGAAACCCAGGGCATCGCTGACTGGCGGGCGCTGGATACCCCGCGGGTGCGCGGGTTTCTCGCTGCCGGCCATCGGGCCGGTCTGGCGCCGTCATCCCTGCATCAGCTCTTGTCCGCGGTTCGCAGCTTCTATGCCTATCTGATCAACGAGGGCAACGCCGCGTTCGATCCTGTCGCCGATGTGCGTGCGCCAAAGCGCCGCCGCCCGCTTCCGAAGGCGCTGGATACGGATCAGGTCGCGCAACTGCTGGACGGCGAGGGCGGTCCGGCGCGGGACACTGCGCTGGCGATCCGCGATGAGGCCATGATGGAACTGCTCTATTCTTCCGGTTTGCGCCTGTCGGAGCTGGCCGGTGCCGACGTGGGCGCCGTGGACATGAGCGAGGGCATGATACGGGTGCTCGGCAAGGGCAACAAGCAGCGGGATGTGCCGGTTGGCCGTCAGGCGCGGGTGGCGATCGGGCGCTGGCTGGAGCAGCGGCCCCGCATCGCGGCAGCCGAGGAACAGGCCCTGTTCGTGTCCCGCCGCGGCCACCGCATCAGTGCTCGCTCGATTCAGCAGCGGTTGCGCCTGTGGGCGCGCTGGCGACATCTGGATGCGCCGTTGCACCCGCACATGCTGCGGCACTCCTTCGCGACGCATCTGCTCGAATCCAGCGGCGACCTGCGCGCGGTGCAGGAGTTGCTCGGTCATGCCGATATCGGCACCACCCAGATTTACACGCACCTGGACTTCCAGCATCTGGCACAGGCTTACGATCGCGCCCATCCCCGCGCGCGCCGGCGCACGAAGCCGGTTGAAAACGGCGACGGCTGACCGCACTACTGGTCTTCTGCCCTTTAATATCCTTTACCTGTCACGGGGTGCGGGCCGGGCCCCGGAAGGAATGCGGAACGTGGAACAACTTCGAGGCACAACCATCCTGTCGGTACGCCGTGCCGGCGTGGTCGCCGTCGGTGGCGACGGTCAGGTCACCATGGGCAATACGCGCATGAAAGGCAACGCACGCAAGGTGCGGCGCCTGTATCATGGCAAGGTACTGGCGGGTTTTGCCGGCGGCACGGCCGACGCCTTCACGCTGTTCGAGCGTTTCGAGGGCAAGCTCGATGCACACAGCGGCAATCTCACGCGCGCGGCGGTCGAACTGGCCAAGGACTGGCGGACCGACCGTTCCCTGCGCCGTCTGGAGGCCCTGCTGTGTGTCGCCGATGCCAATGCCTCGCTCATCATCTCCGGTACTGGCGATGTGATCGAGCCGGAGCATGATCTGATGGCGATCGGCTCCGGCGGGCCGTTTGCGCAGGCGGCGGCGCGGGCACTGCTGGAAAATTCGGATATGGAAGCGAGGGAAATCGTCGAGCGTGCGCTGAACATTGCCGCCGACATTTGTATCTATACCAATCATCAGCTGACGATTGAGGTTCTGGGTGATGGCGAATGAGTTGCGCGAAAACAGCATAGTGCGGGCGCCGGTGGAAACGGCATCGGTGATGACGCCGCGCGAAATCGTGCAGGAGCTGGATCGCCACATCATCGGCCAGCGCGAGGCCAAGCGCGCGGTGGCGCTGGCACTCAGGAACCGCTGGCGGCGCATGCAGCTCGACGAATCGCTGCGCGCCGAGATCACGCCGAAGAACATCCTCATGATCGGCCCGACCGGGGTCGGCAAGACCGAGATCGCACGCCGCCTGGCGCGCCTGGCGCAGGCGCCTTTCATCAAGGTGGAGGCGACCAAGTTCACCGAAGTCGGCTATGTCGGCCGCGAGGTGGATTCCATCATCCGTGACCTCATGGACGTGGCGGTGAAGATGACCCGCGAAGAGGCCAAGAACAAGGTGCGCGGCCGGGCCGAGCTGGCGGCCGAGGAGCGGGTGCTCGATACCTTGCTCCCGCGACCGCGAACCGGCTTCGAGAGTCCGCAGTCGGACTCCGAATCCGGCGCGACGCGGCAGGCGTTTCGCAAGCGGCTGCGGGAGGGCAAGCTGGACGACAAGGAAATCGAAATCGAAGTGGCGGCCGCCCAGTCGAGCGTCGAGATCATGGCACCGCCCGGCATGGAGGAAATGACCAGCCAGCTGCAGAGCATGTTTCAGAACATGACCGGCGGGCGCACGCGGCGGCGGAAGCTGCGCATTCGTGATGCATTCCGTTATCTGTGTGACGAGGAGGCAGCCAAGCTGGTGGACGAGGAGGAAATCAAGGCCACCGCGCTGCAGGCGGTCGAGCAGAACGGCATCGTGTTCATCGACGAACTCGACAAGGTGACCAAGCGCGCCGATCAGGGCGGTGGCGGCGCGGACGTGTCGCGGGAAGGCGTCCAGCGCGATCTGCTGCCGCTGGTGGAGGGCTCCACCATCAACACCAAATATGGCATGGTGCGCACCGACCACATGCTGTTCATCGCCTCGGGCGCGTTTCACTTCAGCAAGCCCTCCGATCTGATTCCGGAATTGCAGGGGCGTTTTCCCATTCGCGTGGAATTGCAGGCGCTGAGTGCCGACGATTTCGTGCGCATCCTGACCGAGCCGCACTGCTCGCTGACCGAACAGTACGCGGCGTTGATGCGCACGGAAGGCGTGGAACTCGAATTCGCCGAGGACGGCGTGCGCCGCCTGGCGGAAGTTGCGTGGCAGGTGAACGAGCGCACGGAGAATATCGGCGCGCGCCGGCTGCACACCGTGATGGAGCGGCTGCTGGAGCAGATTTCCTTCGACGCCGCCGATCGTGGCGGCGAGACGATCGTCATCGACCGCGCCTGCGTGGACGAGCGCCTGGCCGACCTGGCCGGGGATGAAGATCTGAGCCGGTATATACTGTAGGCCGAATATTCCTCACAGCCTGATCCGTTACTCCCTCTCCCGCTTGCGGGAGAGGGTTGGGGAGAGGGGAACCATGCCCCGACCAACCGACATTCGTTATCAGCGCAAGGCCCGCCGCCTGCGGGTGGTATTCGACGACGGCGCAACGTTCGAGATGCCGAGCGAATACCTGCGCGTATTCTCGCCTTCCGCCGAGGTGCGCGGCCATGGAGCCGGCGAGGGCACGCTGGTCATGGGCAAGGAGGACGTCACCATCACCAGCATCGAGCCGGTCGGCAACTACGCGGTGCGCCTGGTTTTCAGCGACGGTCACAGCACCGGCCTGTTTTCCTGGCAGGCGTTGCACGAGCTGGGAACCCACCAGGAAAGATACTGGGCGCGCTATCTGGAGCGCCTGGGCGAGATCGGTATCAAACGGCGCGAGGAGACGAGCGAATGAGCGAGCGGCCGTCCGGTGCGGACGAAAGGCGCGCCACCCACTTCGGCTACGAAACCGTGCCGTGGGCGGAGAAGCGCCGGCGGGTTGGCCAGGTCTTCGACTCGGTGGCGCGGCGCTACGATGTGATGAACGATCTCATGTCGTTCGGCATCCATCGCCTGTGGAAGTGGATAACGATCGAAATAGCCGGTGTGCGGCCCGGGCAGCAGGTGCTCGACCTGGCCGGCGGCACCGGTGATCTCACTGCCCGCTTCTCCCGTCGTGTCGGCCGCAGCGGGCGGGTCGTTCTGTGCGACATCAACGCGGCCATGCTCGGGCGCGGGCGCGAGCGGCTGGTGAATCAGGGGCTCGCGGGCAACATCGACTACGTGCTCGCCGATGCGGAGCATCTGCCGTTTGTGCAAGGCGGTTTCGACTGCATCACCATCGCCTTCGGCCTGCGCAACGTCACCGACAAGAATGCGGCCCTGCGGTCCATGTACCGTGTGCTGCGGCCGGGTGGCCGGGCGCTGATACTGGAGTTTTCCAAGCCGGTACTGCCCGGTTTGTCGACGCTCTACGATCAGTACTCCTTCCGCGTGCTGCCGCTGATGGGCCGTATGGTTGCCGGAGATGCCAACAGCTACCGCTATCTGGCGGAGTCAATCCGGATGCATCCGGATCAGGAGACGTTGCGGGACATGATGCAGGAAGCCGGCTTCGAGCGCTGTCAGTATTACAACCTGAGCGGCGGCATCGTCGCCATCCATCGCGGCTACAAATTCTAG
>CAZYIP010000005.1:0-14868 GCA_964646895.1 uncultured Salinisphaerales bacterium
TGCTGCCGTTGCCCAAGCCGAAGCTCAGCCTCGGAGGTTCCTGAATCATGAGCGGTGGACGACTGTCGCGGCGACGATTGCTGCAGCTGGGCATGGGCGCCGCGGTCGCCAGCCTTGCCGGTCGGCCGGTGATGGCAGCTGCGCCTCCCAAAGAGCTGCGCATCGGTGCAGTGCTTCCCACCAAGACCGGGTTGAGCCCGGTGGATGCGGCGACCTATCAGGTCGCGGCGGATGCCGCGCGCCAGGGCATCATCATGGGCGAAGAGGAATACGCGTCCAATGCCGAGATGCTGGGGCAGAAGCTGAAGGTCTTCGTGGCCACCGCGCCGGATGCGCAATCGGCAAAGCGGGCCGCCGAGCGGCTGGCGGCGGTCGAGGGCGTATTCGCGTTCATCGGTGGCTTCGACACGCAGCAGGCACTGGAGCTGGGTCGGGTGGCCGCGGAACGGAAGATACCGTTCTTCAATATCGGGGCGTCCAGTGACAGCCTGCGCGGGTCGGGTTGCGGCCGCTACACGTTTCATGTGGAAGCCAGCGCGGCGATGTATCTGGATGCGTTGGCTGCCTGGTACATTCGCGCCGGTTTCCGGCGTTACTTCTTCGTCGTCGCCGATACGGAAGAGCAGCGGGCGCGCTACAGGCGATTCGCGGACGCGCTCGACAAGCGTCATTTCGGCGGTGGCGAGGCAGGAAAGGCGATCCTGTCGGTATCGGACGGGCGCCCGGCGTTTGCCGGAGTCCTGCGACGTATTGCGCAAGCCAGGCCCGACGCGGTGGTGTTGTTGCTCGACGCCGCCTCGCAGCTCGATTTCCTCGGCCAGTACGAAGTCTCGGGACTGGAGACGCCGATCGCAGGCTACCCGGAGGCGGTGACGCAGACCCGCACGTTCTACGCGGCGTCGCACAATGCAGCGGCGCAGGCAGGCACGGGCCATCGTGGCGCGCTGTGGGAAGCAACCCTCGACGCCTACGGTGCGCGCGAGCTGAACGCACGCTTTCGGCAACGCTGGGGCGCGCCGATGGACCCGTCGGCCTGGGCCGGCTATGAATCGGTCAAGATGCTCTACGAGACTGCCTCGTTCGCGGGCACCCTGGACGGCGAAAAGCTGGTCGCCTATCTGGAGCGGCCGCAAACGTCCTTTGACGTACACAAGGGAATCGGCGTTTCCTTCAGGCCCTGGGATCATCAACTGCGGCAGACGCTGTATCTGGTCAAGATCAATCGGGAGGCGAAGAATGCGCTAGATCTGGCAACGCTGGTGGGCGAGTTACCCGCCATATACAAGCCCGGCACGGATCCTGTCGAGCGGCTCGACCAGATCGGCGTCTTGCGCGGGCAAACGGAGTGCAGCTTTCTGTAATTCCAGGGTGACGCAATGACCAAGAACCTCCTTCGCGGATCGCTGCTGGCGGTGGCAGCGGCATTGTTCGTGTTTGCATCGGCGGCGACCGCCCAGGACAGTACCTCCTACCGTATCTACATCTCCAACGAATATGGCGGCTCGGTCAGCGTGATCGATGCGGCAACCGACAAGGTCATCGACAACATCCAGGTGGCCAAGCGTATCGGGGACGTGCGTCCGCGGGGCATGGCGGTCAGCTCCGACGGCCGCACCATCTACGTGGCGATCAGCGACTTCAATCCGGACGTCGAGTCCGATGAAGACAAGATCGTCGCCATCGACGTCGCCACGAACGAGGTGGTCAAGACGTTTTACGCGGGCTCCGATCCCGAGCGCCTGGACATCAGTCCCGACGACACCCAGCTTTGGGCGGCCAACGAGGATGCCGCGCAGGCTACCGGCTACGATCTGACCACCGGCAAGACGCTGGGTACCTTTGCCGCCGGTATCGAGCCTGAAGGCGTGGCGGTCAGTCCCGACGGCCGCTGGGCTTACGTCACGGGCGAGACCAGCCATACGGTCAGCGTCATCGACGCCCGGGAGCTGAAGATCGTCAAGCATCTGCTCGTCAGCCAGCGACCGCGCTTCGTGATTTTCTCGCAAGACGGGTCGCGGGCCTACGTGTCCGGCGAGATCGGCGGCGGCATCTCGGTCATCGATACCTCCAATCACACGGTAATCGAAACGATCGAACTGGGCCTCGACGCGCGCCCGGTGGAGATGGTGCTGTCGCCGAGCGGCGACCGGCTGTACGTGGCGGGCGGCGGCACGAACGCCGTCTACGTGATCGACACCGGCAACTACGAGGTCGCCGAGGTCATCCGCAAACGCATGGGCCGGCGGCCGTGGGGCATCACCATGACTCCGGACGGCAGCAAGATCTACACCGCCAATGGGCTCTCGGACAGTGTTTCGGTGATCGATCCCGAGTGCCTGTGTGTGGTGGGGGAAATCGCCGCCGGGCGCGGCGCGCATTCGGCCGTTGTCGGCATCGTTCCGAAAGAGCAGGACTGACTGGCCATGAAAAAGCTTCTTGCAACACTGGCGGTGCTGCTCGCGGCCATCGGGCTGACGACTCCGGCGCTGGCGCAGGAGAGCGCATCCGCGACCTATGCCGAGCCCCTGCGCTTCGCTGCGGCGACCGAATTGCTCGAGTTGCGCCTGCAGGCATTGGCCGCCGCACCGGAAGCAAGCGAGGATGATGACTGGCACGAAAGCGCGGAAGATGACGACGATGGCCCGCCCATCCCGTTCCTGGCGCTGTTCGCGGGCAGTCTGGCGATCACCGATCCCGGCCTGCTGAAAACGATCGAGGCCGATCTGGAAGAAACGCAGCGAAAGGTGGAAGCCGATGACGATGCCGACCTGCGGGCGCTGGTGGAGCGGACTGGCCGTCACCTCCGGCAGGCGCGCACGGCACTCGTTCCCGCTGCGGTGGCGGACGAGCCGGCGTTTCGCGCAGCGCTGATCGCCCAGCTTGCCGTTTCCGACGATGGCGTTGGCGAGGCTTACGAAGACGCCGCCGAGGGGGAGGAGGGCGCCTATGCGCTCGCATGGCTGACCCTGCAGCGGATCAAGGCATTGTGGGCCGAACTTGCACCGGGGCTCACCGATGCCGGTGATGCCGCCAGGGAGGTTGACCGGGCCTTGGCGGAACTGAGCCATCTCATGCCGTCGACGCAGGTGCCGTCGCGGTTCCGGGATCCCGAGGATGCGGAGCGAGCCGCACTGGACATCGTGTTCGCCCTGGAAAAGGCGGTAGGAAGGCCGTTGCTGCTGCGGGGGCATGCGCCGGCGCTGGCGCTGGTGCAGCATCAGACACAGGCGGCCTGTACCGCCATGCGGGACCGGCAAACCCGGCTGGCGCTGGAAAACCTGCTCGCGGCCCGCGCGACCTATGCGGGTCATCTGGAGTCGACCCTGGCGGTGGTGGCGCCGGATGCGGATGCCGATCTGCGCGCATTGTGGAGTCAGCCGCGTGTCGTGGAGAGCGACGACGGTACGAACGACATCTGCGTCGGCCTGCAGGATGCCGTTGCCCGCGCAGCGGCGGCCTTCGGCTGAAGTAGTGGCGGCATGGCTGCGATCGCGTGCCACGAACTGAGTCGCAGCTTCGGCGAGGTGAACGCCGTCGCCGGCGTGAGTTTTGCCGTCCAGGAGGGCGAATTCTTTGCCTTTCTGGGGCCGAACGGAGCGGGCAAGTCCACGACCTTGCACATGCTGACCACGCTGCTCCGACCCAGCGGCGGCCGCGCCGAAGTGATGGGTTTCGACGTGGTGCGCAACGCGCGCGAGGTACGCGCCTGCCTGGGCATGGTCTTTCAGGAGCCGGCGCTGGACGATCGTCTGACGGCCTGGGAAAACCTGAAGATTCACGCCGCGCTCTACGGCACACCGCGTGCCCGCAGTCGTGACGAGATCGAGCGGGCGCTCGCCTGGGCGTCGCTGAGCGACAAGGCAAAACGGCCGGTACGGGGATTTTCCGGCGGCATGAAACGCCGCCTGGAGCTGGCGCGGGCGTTGATGCACGATCCCGCGGTGGTATTTCTCGACGAGCCGACACTTGGCCTCGATCCGCAGGGGCGCCGTGATCTGTGGGAGCGCATCGACGCGTTGCGGGAGGGCGGTCTCAGCGTGCTCATGACGACCCACACCCTGGAGGACGCCGAGCGCTGCAACCGGGTCGGCATCATCGATCACGGCAAGCTGATCGCGCTGGGTACGCCGGCCGGTCTCAAGCAGGATGTCGTCGGCCACACCGACTGCAGCCTCGAAGACGTCTTTCTGGAGCTGACGGGAAGGCAATTGCGTGATCAGGGTGCCACCCCGCGAGCGCGCATGCTCCGCTTCGCCCGCAAGGGTGGGGAGTACACCCGATGAGTACGCCGGCGGCGTCGGCGCGGCGGGTGTCGCCGCTGTGGGTCGTCGCAGTCATGTGGCAGCGCGAGATGCGGCGCTACTTGCGCGACCGCTCGATGCTGTTCGGCGGCTTCTCGCGCACCGTTCTGTGGCTGGTCGTGCTGGGCTTCGGGCTCGGGGCGGCGCTGCGCGAGATCGAGGGTTACACCTACGCTCAATACATCCTGCCCGGCGTCATCGTTCTCAACATCCTGTTCGCTTCCCTGCAGTGCTCGATCGCGCTGGTCTGGGACCGGGAGGTGGGCCTGCTGCGGGAGGTGCTGGTTTCGCCGGCACCCATGTATTCCGTTGCGCTCGGCAAGCTGCTGGGCGGGGCGACGGTGGCAGTGATCCAGGGGTCGATCCCGCTGCTGTTCGCGCCACTGGTGGGCCTCGATCTCACCCTTGCCGGATTGCTGCTGGCGTGGGTGGTCATGTTTTCCATCGGCATATTGATCACGGCGCTGGGCGTGATCGTCGCCACGCGCATGAAGACCTTCGAGGGCTTCGGCAGCATTTCCAACGGCGTGATCCAGCCGCTGTATTTTCTGTCCGGCTCGATTTTCCCCCTCAAGGGTGTCATCGGCGGGGTCGGGTTCCTGGACATCCCCGAGCATCTGCGCACGGAGTTGCGCCGCCTGGGCATTCACGCCATCGGCGGCGGCTGGGTCGTCGAGCTGCCGGGCTGGCTGCAAGCGCTGGTCTACATCAATCCGGTGAGCTATCAGCTCGATCTGCTGCGCTACGTCACGCTGCGATTTCAGCAGCTTCCGCTGACCGCGGACCTGGCGGTGACCATCGCCTTGCCGCCAGCCGCCGCAGTGCTGGCGACGCTGGCCATGATGAAGTTGCGCAGCCGCTGATCCCGGCTGGGCTGGAGGTTGACGCGGATGATCAACGAGTATCGATTGCGAGCGCGTATTGTCGTTTTCCTTGCTGCCCTGTTGCTGCCGTTGACCGCAGCGGCCGATACCACTCTGCATTATCAGGTGTCTCACGGTGGCGACTCCAGGCCGATGACCCTGAAGGCCCGGTCCGGCGCGGTGCGCGTCGAAGGCGCGGCGATGGGAGAGCGATTCAAGTGGATGGTGTATCGGAGCGCGGACGACACCCTGTATGCGTTCGACCCTCAGGGCAAGGTCTATCTGCCTCTGAATGAGGCCGCCATCGAGCAAATAGGACAACAGTTGAAGGAACGACGCGCCAGAAGGCAGGAGCAGCTGGAGAATGCACCGACATGGCAGCGCAAGTTCGCCGAATCGCAGGGCGAGGAGTTTCTGCGCTCCCGAGACCAGCGCCCGGAAGCGGTGGAAATCCGCATGGGCGACGAGACCGGCGAAATCGATGGCGTGGCCTGCCGCAAGGGACAGCTCGTCACGCGTGGTGACAAGGCGGGCGAGCTGTGCGCGGCATCGATCGAGGCAATTGGCATGTCCCGCGACGAATTTGCGGCCTACCATGGACTCTACAAACTGATCAACCACCTGCAAAGCGCGCTGTCCGGCGCGGCCGCGAAGGCGCCGGATCTCACTACCCTGGATGGCGTGCCGATCAGCATGCACATGGAATCCGGCAGAATAACCCAAAGCCTGCACGATGTTACACACGAGGCCCTGGACGACGATCTGTTCGACATTCCCGATGGCTACAGGCGTCAGGAGCCCTGGAATCTGGTCCGCTGACCAGATACGGTATGATGAAGCAACCTTTCAACAGTCATCCGCCGTGTGCCTGGCGGGTGGTTGTCGACAGACCTTGGAACGGTCGTGAATTTCCGGTGTGGCGCGGACGCGGGAAGCGAACGCGGTCGTACTTGAGGGATTGCTGACCGTCGGACTCGGTTCGTTGACTGGCGGCCTGTGACAGGCCGGGGAGGAAACCATGCAGGTTTCTGGAGCCAGCCATGCGCTCAAGGTAATGTCGTGTGTCGAGAAATATGGACATTCGCCGCACGAAAGTCCAGAGCGGGCGTTTGACCCGTTGGTCCTGCACTCGTGGAACCGCTGTGTCCACGAGCACGCATTGCATCCTGGTGCACGCACGGTCGAGGTGATGCTCGATGAGGCGTCGCTTCACCGCCAGCGTGACCGCATGGGCGAATTCTACTTCAGCGCCCGCAGCGAAATGGAAAACCTGTATCAGCAGATAGCCAACCGCGGTTTCGTCGTGCTGCTGACGGACACGGAAGGCAATATCATCGAACTCATAGGCGATTCCGTCCTCAATGACGAGCTCGTGCGCTTCGGGCTTCGCCTCGGCGCCTGCTGGAGCGAGCGCTACGCGGGCACCAACGGCATGGGAACCTGCCTGGTAGAGCGCAAGTCGATCACCATTCATCGCGACGATCACTTCCTGAGCTGCAACACATCCCTGTCCTGCTCGGCCGCTCCGGTCCGGGATCCGCAGGGGAGGCTTCTCGCGGTACTCGATGCATCCTGCGCCAGCTCCCAGTGGACGCGCCCCAGCCAGTTGCATACCACGGCGCTGGTTTCCATGTCCGCGCGCGTGATCGAGAACCGCAACTTCGTTCGCGTCTATCGTAACGAGTGGGTCTTGCGCTTCCATGTGCGCCAGGAGTTCGTTGGCCTTTTGACCGACGGCATGCTGGCGATCGACGAGTCCGGTACCGTCCTGGCGGCGAATCCGAGCGCGGTTGAGCAGCTTGGCCTGGTGAGTCGCGACGATCTGGTGGGAAAGCCGATCGACGAGCTGCTGGAGCTGCCGGCGGACTGGGCCCGGCATGGGGACACGTCCATGTGGCCGATGCATAGCCGCAGCTACGGCCAGCGTTATTTCGGCACGATCCGCTCGCCGTTACCGGCTGGAAAGCGGCCGGTCCTGGTGCAGGCGCCACAGCGCAAGCGCATCATTCGTCCGCTGATCCCGCAACACCGGGGAAGCTATACGCTGAGCGACATCATGGCAGGCGCGGATCCGCGCATGGCCTACAACGCCCGCTGTGCCAAGCGTCTGGTGGACAAGAACGTTTCCATTCTCCTGCGTGGCGAGACCGGCACCGGCAAGGACGCGCTGGCGAGTGCCATCCACGCGGCCAGCCGCCGCGCGGATCAGCCGTTTGTGGCGGTCAACTGCGCGTCGATACCCGAATCCCTGATCGAGAGCGAGCTGTTCGGCTACCGTCCCGGCGCCTTTACCGGTGCCCGGCGCGAGGGGATGCGCGGCAGGATCCGCCAATCCAGCGGCGGCACGCTGTTTCTGGACGAGATCGGCGACATGCCGGCCGAATTGCAGACGCGACTGCTGCGCGTGCTGGAACAGCGGGAAATACTGCCGCTGGGTGGGGAAACGCCTGTTCCGGTGGATCTGCACGTGATCAGCGCAACCCACCGCAACCTTACGGAGATGGTGGCGCAGGGGCAGTTCCGGGAAGACCTTTACTATCGCCTGAACGGCGTCACCCTCACCCTGCCGGCGCTGTGCGAGCGGCAGGATCGTGAAATGATCATCCGCTGCATCCTTGGCGAGGAAAGTACCGGCGTCGACGGCGAGGTGGGCATCGAGCAGGATGCGTTCGACCGGCTCATGGACTATCACTGGCCGGGCAATATCCGCCAGCTGCGCAATTGCATCCGCACCATGCTGGCGCTGTGCGACGACGGTGTTGTGCGCATGGCGGATCTCCCGCCCGAGTTGAGCGAGAATCCAGCGCCGGCCGGGGCCAGTCCGGATCGTACGCTGCCCGACGCCCCTGCCGATTCCGTACCCGAGCCGGGCGCGCGCAACGAAGGCAATCCGCTGGCAAGCGCCGAGCGGGATGCGTTGCTGCGGGTACTGGAGCAGTACCGCTGGAACGTGACTGCCGCCGCTGCCGCGCTGGAGGTCAGCCGCAACACCATGTACCGGAAGATGAAGAAGCACGACATCACCATCTCCCGGTAGCGTGCCGTGCGCGTTACTCGTCGGCGCGCGCCGATGGCTGTTCGAGAAGACGCACGATCTGCCGGGAAAGCGCCCATAGCTGCCGGCTCTCGAAATTGCGGGGGCGCGGCAGCAGCTTGCTGACTTCCACCTCGGCAACGATATGTCCGGGGCTGGGAGACAGCACGAAGATACGGTCGGCCAGGTACACCCCCTCCAGCGGATTGTGGGTGACGAAAACGACCGTGCAGCGCTGCTCGTTCCAGAGCGTCAGCAGTTCGTCGCGCATGTGCAACGCAGTCAGCTCGTCCAGCGAGCTGAACGGCTCGTCCAGAAGCAGCAGCTCCGGCTCGATAATGAGTGCGCGGGCGACGGCCACCCGTTGCTGCATCCCCAGCGAAAGCTGCTTGGGATAATAACCGGCATAACCGCCCAGGCCCACGCGGTTCAGCCAATGCGGGATGCGCGCCTGCGTTTCGCCGGAGTCGATCACGAAGCGCAGGTTGTTCTCCACGTTCAGCCATGGCAGCAGCCGCGGTTCCTGAAACATGTAACCGGTCGTGGGCTGACGGGGGCGGAATCTCACTGCACCGTGGTAGTCGTGGTCCAGACCGCTGATGATGTTGAGCAAGGTACTCTTGCCGCAGCCCGACAGCCCCAGGACGCAGACGAATTCGCCGCTTTTTACCGTCGCCGTGATGTCCCGCAGGGCCAGTTGCGGAACCGCCCCCGGTCGCGCGTAGCTCTTGTTTATGCCGTCCAGCAGAATTTCGGTCATTACAGGGTGGAGTCGGCGGTGCGCACGGCAAGATCCACCTTGCCCCGCCAGTGAAAGGTGGCGCGGTGCATCAGCAGCACGAACGCGAAGTCGACCAGGGCCAGGGCAACCATCATGGCCAGGCCGTAGGCCAGAACGCCTTTCATGTTGAAAACCTGAAAGTAGAAATAGATTTCGTAGCCGACGCCGTTGGTTCGGCCCAGCAACTCTGCCAAGACTACCATTTTCCAGGCCAGCGACAGTGCGCCGCGGGCTGTGCCGATGACGTAGGGCAGCAGTTGCGGAAACACAACCTGACGCCAGATCAGCAGTGGCGGCCGGCGGTAGACCCTGGCCATTTCGAGCAGCTTGCCGTCGAGCGCCTGTGCGCCTTCGCGCATCTGCACGATGATGGTTGGCACGACAGTGAGTATCAATGCCGTAACGGCGGCAAAGTCCGTGAGGCCCAGGAGCAGGTAGGCCGCGACGAAGAGCACGATCCGCGGAATGGTGAGCCCCACGGTCACCCAGACGCTGATGCCCGCATCCCAGCGCCTGGATACGCCGCTGGCGACGCCCAGTGCGATACCCAGAAACATGGCGATGATGAAAGCGATGGCTACGCGCTTGAAGGTCATCCACAGATTGAAAAAGAGGGCTCCGCGTGCGATTTCCTGGCCCATGAAACCGATCGTCTCCAGGGGGCCTGGCATCACGTCCTGTGACAGCAATTGCGAGAGGAGAACCCACAAGCCCAGCAGGGCGGCAGCCGAGAACAGCCGGAGAAAGAAGCCAGCCGCCCATCGCTCCCGTGGGTGGCTGGAGCCCCGGGATATGGTATTGAGCCTACTTGCTTTCATGTGAACTCGAGTCGGGCAGAGGCGGCAGGCAAGGGGCCATGCGTACATGTTCCTGCTTGCCTGAAACCCCGCCTCCGCTTGTGCGTCATTGCATTGGTGGAACAACGGAGCACGGTTCGCGCCGCACTCTTACGCTGGCGTGCCTAGCCTGTTCCGCTGATGCGACAGCCTGTTCAGAGACGCCTTCAGTGACCGGTTTTCATGGTTGAAAGATCCGGTGCGTAGCCGGTGTCGTAGACTTGCGGATCGATCTTTTTCACACCCAGCGCACGGGCGCCCGCCACCTCGATGAGCCGGCTGGCCAGTGTCACCAGAGCCTCGACATCCGCCTGGTTCCATTCGGTGGGCAGACCAGCCTCCCAGCGCGCGCGTACCGCGGGAAAAAGAGACGGATCCGGCAGGCTGTACAATCCCTTCCTGAGGATTTCCTGCCAGATGGCCGGGTCGGTTTTCATCCTGTTCGTGGTCGCCACCATCGCCGTGACGAAATTTTTCGCGGCCGCGTCATCGAGATCCTTCCGTGCGGCCACCACCAGAAGGGGCAGATTGGTGTCCAGGCCGAGTTGCCGGAGCATGTCCACATCCGAGACGAGTTCGCGCTCCTTGCCTGAACCCGTCATCCGGGCGACGAAGTGCCAGTAGGGGAGCGCCGCATCGATGTCACCCCTGGCCAGCAGCGACTCCATCAGGGGCGGGGCGGCGACCAGGATGTGACTGTCATCCTGCGGATCGAACCCGTATTTGTCGATGGCGAGGGCGCGCAGGATCAGCAGGCTCTTGTCGTTGACGGCCGGGGCGGCGATTTTCTTGTCCTTCAGGTCCGCCACGGTTTCGATATTGCTGTTTTTGGCCACGACCACGCCGCCGGTGGCTTTGCTGTAGGGATAGATGACATGCACCGGCACGCCGCGGTTGTGCAGAATCTGTACCGCGATGAAGTCATCGACCGTGATATCCACGCTGCCCTCGCGCAGCGCGAGCTCGGCCGCCGACTTGTTGGCCAGGCGCCTGACCGTGAGGTTGAGGTTGTATTTGCGGTCGAAGCCATACTGCTGCATGGCGTAAATAACCCAGGAAAAGGTCCCCGTGGCCTGCACGCCGATGTTGACCGTCTGCACGGGTTGCCCTTTTTGTGCCGCTTGCACCGCTACCGCGCCCGTCAGCAGCAATGCCAGCACCAGAGCAGCTCGGAGAACGATGTGTCTCACCGGTCACCCCCTCCAGCAGTCGCGAGTCGAACGTACCATGACATCCGCACAGACAAGGAAACCGCCCTCCTGCTCGGTCGGGATCAGAGGCCCTGGGAATTGCATCTCATTGGCGGTCGCGCATGACGCGTGCCGTCAGTATAAATCCCCTGTCCCGCCGCAACCAGTTTCGCTTCTGCCTGCGGTTTCGGCGGCTTCGACAGGCTGGAGCGACAACCTGTACGTTTGCCGCTTGCGCGAGGCTGTCACTGGTTGCTCAGAATGGACTTCAGCTCGTCCGGCACGTCGCCCAGGCTGCCGAAAACGGCCGGTGCCGGCATGATCGTCAGGGCGTCGTTTTTTTCGAGAATCTTCTTGCCTTTTTGGCTCAGGAGGAAGGCCACGAAGGCAGAAGCTGCGCCCGGGTGCGCGGCGCGGTTGAGAATGGTAATGGTGTAGGTCGTACTGATATCACCCAGATTGACGGGAACGCTGGGGATGCCCGCGGTGGCCGCTTCGGGCTGATAGAAGAAGGCCGCATCCAGCTGGTGCGATTGCAGGCGGTGGTTCAGATCCTGCTCCGGAACGATCCGGCTGTTCGCCGCAAGGCTTTTTTCCTTGCCGTGCAGGTCGTGACTCTGCACGGCGCGCTGGAGCGCTTTCACGGTCAGCCCGCCCTTGGGGTCCTCGTTGGGGTCGGTGAGTCCGAGTCGAAAGCCCGGCTCCGCGGCCACCTGATACCAGGGCTTCGACTTCAGTGCCCTGGCGAACCGGCTTTCCGGGTCGTAGCCCACCACCAGCGGCGCCTGCATGAATACCGCGTACCAGTCGATCCAGTCGCCCTGGGGCAAGCCCATCAGTTGGAGATTGATCTCCGGGTTGGCGCAGATGAGCACATCCGCGGTCCGGGCCTTTTGCTGTATCTCTTCGGCCAGCTTGATCGACGGTGCGTGGTCGCCCGCAAACCGGTTGCCCGTGGCCTGTTCGAAGGCGGGCGCGATGTCGTGCTGCATGATGTCTGCAAGGCCATCCGGGTAGAGAACCCGGACCGTGTTACCGGCGCCGCCAGCCCAGGCGGAGCCACCGAAGGTGATCGCAACGGCAAACAGAACGCCCAGGAATGTCCGGATGGCGCGGCCGGTCCTGCGCTGGAGGGAAAATCGAGAAGCCATGGGGGAACTCCCTGCTGCAACCATTCAATCTTACACCCCGGACATTGCCGTTGCAGTGGTGGCGGTGCGGTGGTTTGTTGTCTGGTATGCTTGACGAAGGACCAGGCCTGCTATCGGGAGGTACAACGTGAGTCGCGCACTGGCTGCGACGAATGTTTACAAGGCTTACGGTCGTACCAAGGCGCTGGTTGGCGTAACGCTGGAAGTCGCCAGTGGCGAGTTCGTGGCACTGCTCGGCCCCAACGGCGCCGGCAAAACGACGTTGTTTCAGCTGCTCACCGGCCTGTTCGTTCCTGATGCTGGCGAGATCGAGGTGGCCGGCTTCGATTTGCGCCGTCATTCCCGCGCGGCATTGGCCAAACTCGGCATCGTGTTTCAGCAGCCCACACTGGACCTGGATTTGAGCGTGCGCGCCAACCTGCGCTTTCATGCCCGCTTGCACGGCATGGGCCGGGTGTCCCGGCGCCGCATCGCCGAGGAGTTGCAGCGCGTCGGTCTCACCCAGCGCGCGAAAAGCACCGCGCGCGCACTTTCCGGCGGCAATCGGCGCAAGGTCGAGCTGGCGCGGGCGCTGCTGCATGACCCGGAGCTTCTGCTCATGGACGAACCCACGGTGGGGCTCGATCCCGCGTCGCGCCGCACGTTGGGGGACTACGTCCACGAACTCTGCCGCCAGCGTGGGGTAGGCGTCTTGTGGGCCACCCATCTGGTTGACGAAGCCGAGTCGGCCGACCGCGTGATCGTGCTGCAAAAGGGACATCGCATCGCCGAAGGCCCACCGGCGGCGTTGCGCGAGCAGAGCAACAGCGATTCACTGGCGGAGGCCTTCCTGGCGCTGACCGGGAGAGCGCCCGAGTCCGAGGGGGAGGCGGTATGAGCGCGCCCTCCAAGCCATATGCCGCTGATACGGCAACGCGGTCGAATTCCAGGTTCGTCCGGGTATCGAGTCATGCGCTGCAAGCGCTGGTCGCGATTTCCGCCCGCGAAACGATCAAGTTCGTGCACCAGCGCGGCAGGCTGGCGTCGGCGGTCGTGCGACCGAGTTTGTGGCTGGTGATATTCGCCTCGGGATTTCAGAACATTTTCGGCATTTCGGCGCTGCCGCCGTACCAGAGCTACATCGTCTATCAGGTCTACATCGTGCCCGGGCTGCTGGGGATCGTATTGCTGTTCAACGGTATGCAGTCGTCGCTGGCCATGGTCTACGACCGCGAAATGGGCATCATGCGCCTGTTGCTGACCGCGCCGCTGCCACGCAGCTACCTGCTTCTGTGCAAGCTGATTGCGGGTGCGGTGCTGTCCGTGTTGCAGGCCTATGCTTTCCTGGCTATTTGTGCGGCGTTCGGGATCGATTTGCCCTGGTGGCCGGGCCTGCTTTACGCGTTGCCGGCCATGTTTCTTGCCGGCATGATGCTGGGTGCCCTGGGTTTGCTGCTGTCCGTGTATATCAGGCAGCTGGAAAACTTTGCGGGGACCATGAATTTCGTGATTTTCCCGATGTTTTTCATGTCTCCCGCGCTATACCCGCTGTGGCAGATCAAGGACGCCGGCGCGCTGGTCATCTACAAGATCGCGCACGCCAATCCGTTCACGTACGCCGTGGAACTGGTTCGTTTTGCCATGTATGGCCAGTTCAACGTTCTGGCCTTTGCGGTGGTGCTCGGGAGCCTTCTGCTTTTCTTCGCGGCCGCGGTCTGGGGTTACGACCCGCAGCGGGGCCTGGTCAAGCGCATCCGAAAAGGCTGAAACAGCGGCAACTTTCGCTCGCTGCCGGCACTCGTACAGATTCCGCGGGGTGTGCCCCGGTTTGCGGCTTCGGAGCCTGTCGGATTACAGACTCCGAAGCCATGCTTTTATAGCCGCTCCACGCACCGCTGGTGCATTTGCCGTGGGTGCGCTGCGGATGGGAATCGATCCGCGGGGCTACTGTTTCAAGTGCTTCGATTCGATCCAGGTGATGATTTTCCAGATGTTTTGAGGGTCTTTGAATGACGGGCCCAGGGGCGGCATGTCGGCCTTCATGGTTTGCATGATGTTACGGGTGTAACCGAATTTTGCCTGCAGATCCTTGGTGCCCAACGTAATGAGGCGGTACAGCGTATCGGGGTCATCGCCGTAGGACCAGATCTGGTCGGTGAGGGGCGGGCACATGCCACCGCCGCCACCACCGCCGTGGCAGCCGCTGCACCCGTGGTTCAGAAACAGCTGATGGCCTTCTTTCGCGATCGCCTGGTCATGCGGGTTGAACGGGTTTTTCAGCTCGCCTTTCGGCACGTGCATGACCAACGCCTTCGGCGTCTTGTACTTGCTTTGGTCCACGTTGCTGCCGGCAGCCGCCGACTCTTGCTGGGCTGGCTTTTGGGCCGCCTGGTTCTGGCCTGCTTTCTGCTGCTTGGCCGGCGTGGACGGTTTCGAGCCGCCTTCCTGCATGTTCAGGAACTCGACCCGCGACAGATCACCGTCGCCGCTGGTGTCGACAGCGCTGAAGTCAATACAGGGCGCGGCTTTTTCGACTTCGTCCTTGGTGGCGTAGCCATCGTGATCCAGGTCCAGTGCGGTCCAATGGTCCGGCGGGCATTTGGCGCCGGACGTTTTGCTTGCGTGCTTTTCCGAGGCACCCGATGACTGGCCCTTGGCGCTCGCTTCCTGGAAGTTCAGGAATTCCACGCGCGAAATGCTACCGTCCTTGTTGGTGTCGAGGGCATCGAAATC
>CAZYIP010000005.1:14968-45259 GCA_964646895.1 uncultured Salinisphaerales bacterium
GGAATTCCACGCGCGAAATGCTACCGTCCTTGTTGGTGTCGAGGGCATCGAAATCAATGCAGGGTGCGGCTTTTTCGACTTCGCTCCTGGTGGCGTAGCCATCGTGATCCAGGTCCAGTGCGGTCCAATGGTCCGGCGGGCATTTGGCGCCGGACGTTTTGCTTGCGTGCTTTTCCGAGGCACCCGATGACTGGCCCTTGGCGCTCGCTTCCTGGAAGTTCAGGAATTCCACGCGCGAAATGCTACCGTCCTTGTTGGTGTCGAGGGCATCGAAATCGATGCAGGGTGCGGCTTTCGCGACTTCGTCCTGCGTGGCGTAGCCATCGTGATTCAGGTCCATTGCCGTCCACTGACTGGGTGGACATTTGTTGTTTGCCGCTTTGCTGCCAGCGGCGTTCGCGCTGCCGTACGGGATGAAGATGGTCGTCCCCGCCACGACGAATACAGCGAAAAACAGCAATTTGTACATTGTTGTGCCTCCTCGGGTCAGGCTACCAAGCCCAGGGTCCAGCCGACGGAGACCGCGGCATGAATGCCGGATCACGCTGTCGGCCGGTGGTATCCGAAGGTGCCTCGTGCGCTTGCAGCAGAAAGCATCTTTTTATTGATCTGGTCTGTAAAAAATGTGATCGGCGATGTAATGCCGAGGTCTTTCCATGAAAGACGCCGCGTCACTGTTTGTGCTTCGCATAGACCACCCCCCAGGGAAGGCGGCCTACCGGCACTGATTTGATGGCTTCCAGACTTTTGGTGTCGATGATCGTCATGTCATTGGTGAGGCCGTTGACCACGTACAGCCGCGGGCGTTTCGGGTCGATTGCCGCATGCCAGGGACGTTGTCCCACCAGTATGTATTTCTCCACTTCGTAATTGTGCGTGTTGACCACGGCCACCCGGTTGGCCGTGCCGAGGGTCACGAAAATGTGATTGCCGTCTTTCGACACGGCCATGCCGACCGGCCGGATCAACTCCGGGCGCATGCCCCGGATCTGGAAGTCGATCGTCTTGACGACGGTATGGGTTTTGATATCGATCACGGAAACCGAGCCGCCGACCTCCGACGACACCCACACCTGCTTGCCGTCGCGCGTATACACGGCGTAGCGGGGCCGCGTGCCCACCAGCACGTTGTATTCCAGCTTCAGGGTCTTGTTGTTGATGAAGTGCGCCATGCTGGTTTCTTCGGAGGTGGCCACCGTGATCGAGTTGTCCGGCTTCACCGCCATGCCCTCCGGCTCCACTCCCACCGGTATTTGTGCCAGCACGTCACCGGTGTGCGCATTCATGACGGTGACTTCGGCATTGTTTTCGTTGGCGATGTAAATGCGCTTGCCGTCCGGCGAGATGTCCAGCAGCTCCGGGTCGGGGCCGGACTGGAGCGTGCGCACGACCTTGAGCTTGTTGACGTCGATCACATCGATCACGTCCGCATTGCCGGCGCAGACGAAGACCTCCTGATTGTCCGGACTGACGACCATGCCGCGCGGCCGGTCGCCGGTAGGAATGGTCTTGACGATCTTGAGCGAGGAGGGGTCGAGCACCGTGACCGTGCTGCTACGCTCGTTGCTCACGAACAGATAGTCTGCGTAGCTGACGGGCGCGACCAGCAGCAGGAGCAGCGCGCCGACGACAGCAAGCCGTATTCGATTCATGAATTCATTGTCCGTCATTCAACCTGCAACTGGAGTCTCGCTGGGCGAAACCCAACGTGTCCATCAGGTGTTCAGGATTCAGGAAGCCCTTGATGGGCGCCATGGCGACCAGGTACTCGGGGCTGGACACGACGATCGGCTGGCGCAGTTGCTGGTTCCAAAGCCGAAAGCTCATGGCGAGCGACTTGTTGCCGCCCAACTTCAGATCCTGATTCAAAATGTAAGTACGTATGTCACCGGGTTTGGTCGCGTGACCCCGGATGGCGGCCTGACCGAACAGTTTCACCGCCAGCCATGCCAGGTAATCGGGCGTGGTCATGCGGCGCCCCATGGTTCTCCGGAAGTCGAGCCGCAAATTCACCGCAGCGTATTGTTCGTACACCGGATCCCAGGCACCGGCCGTCAGGCCGTAGCTGCCGACGACGGGCCGCGGCTCGGCCGTGCGGTAGGGCAGGTAAAGGCCGAAAGTGCCGCTCTCGTCCGCGACGAAGACCACGTCGTGACTCGGCGCGCCGCGGGTCAGATCCGGCATTTGCGTCTCTATTTGCTGATTCGCGGTGTGCTGGCGATTTTCCCCGGTGTGGAAGACGTACGTGCGCTCATCCACGATGGTGCCGCCGAAGCGCTTGGCGGCGCGCCGTATGGCCGCCGCGAAGGCCTTGTCCTTCGGCGTATCCCCGCGCACGAGCAGCCAGTCGCGCCAATGCTTGAAGATGAGATACTGGGCGAGCGCGTCGGCGCGCATGGCATAGCTGGGGATGATGTGGAAGATGTTCGCGCGGCAATTCCTGGTGCGCAGGTCGTCGGCCGGGCTGTGGATGTTCAGAAAGATGGCGTTTTTCGCCGCTGGCAGGCTGGCGACCTTGAGCAGGTCGGCACGGTCCAGATCGGCGATGAACAGGCGCTGGCCGTCCGCGAGCAGTTGCCTGGCCCGCTTGACCACGTCGCCATCCTTGCCCACCAGCGCGTCGATCAGTTTGAAGTGGTAGCCGACCAGCCGGCCCGAGTAATTGCGCAGCCTGGTGGAGTATTCCGCGCCTTTCAAACCCCGGTCCGGCGGCGGCAAATACAATAGCTGCAACGGCGGCGGGCGAGGGTAGCGCTTGCCGAGATAAACGTACTGAATCGTTTGCGTCGGCGTCGACGTGGCCGGCGCCGCGGCCGTTGCCGCCTGTGCCGGGAGTGCGAGCGAAAGCAGCAGGCACAGCCCCATGAACGTCCATGCCGTTTGATGGAGCTTGTTCATGGGGTCTTGTGGCCGGCTTTGGGGGCCGACGGCTGCCTGGTCGGCGTCATGCTCTGGAACAAGCGCAGCGTCTGCTCGGCGTCGTCCCTGCCAGCGCTTTCGGCAATGTCCAGAGCCGTTTCGCCGGCATTGTCGGTCGCCGACAGGTCGGCGCCGGACTGTACCAGCAGGCCGATCATCGCCGCGTTATCCTGGGCGGCCGCGATCATGAGCGCGGTGATGCCCGCGGTGGTCCTGGCATGCACGTCGGCGTGGTATTTTCTGATCATCAGGCGAGCCAGCTGTACCGGCTCCATGCCGCCGGCGATAGCGGCATAGCGACTGGGCGACTTCGGCTTGGAGGCCACCAGCATCAGCGGCGTCAGGTGCGTGTCGTCGCTCCAGGCGTTGACATCGGCACCGGCCTTGAGCAGCGCCTCGGCGGCAAAGAAATTGCGCTCGCCGGTTGCGATCCCCAGCGGCGTCATGTTGTCCGGTCCGCGCAGTTGGGGGTCGGCCCCCGCCTGCATGAGCGCCTTGATGGATGGCGCGTGATTGCGGTGGGCGGCGTACAGCAATGGGGTAAAACCGTGCCCGTCGCGCAGATTGGGATTGGCACCGACGTCGAGCAGAGTTTTGATCATCTCCGAGTCGCGGTTACGGGCGGCGATATCCAGCGGTCGCGAACCCTGAGTGTCCAGTGCGTTGGGATCGGCCTTGTATTGCCTGACCAAAAAGGCAGCCAGCTGATCCTCGGAGCCGACCACGGCATCGATCAGTTGCTCGTTCGGCGTTTCTCCGCTTTTGATTGCGGCTTCGATCTGCTTGCGGCCCGCCGCTGCATCGAAATTCGTCTGACGCGGGTCGGACGGGGTCAGGAACTGGGTTTCCGGTGATCCGTACAGGCTTTCGGTATATGCACCGTGCGAGGGGATATTGCCGCTCACGATGCATTCGCTGCACTGAACCAGCGGAATGTCGTAATCCTTCAGGATGGCTTCGATCTGCTTCGCGGAGCTCTTCAGCGCGTCGTCGAGTGCGTACTTGAGCACTGCCGCGCCGGGTCGCATCCCGATGGCGATGGAATACTCCAGCGGAATCTTGTCGCTCATCATGTTCGCTGGCTGCAACACGAGCTTGTTGCCGCTTTTGGCGTTCGCGTAGCCGGCAAACGGCCCCCAGATGGCGGCGATGTCGAGCTTGCCTTCCGCCACCTGCTGAACCTGATGCCACGGCGCCTCGTCGGTCCGGTACATGACCTGCACGCCGGTCTTGATGCCATGCCGGGCCAGTACCTGGCGCATGGCCGACGGTTCCACCACGCCCAGGCTGTGTGTCTTCAGGTTTGGATCGTCCAGCCCGTCGATGTGGTGAATGCCACTGCCCTTGCGGTACGCAAATACGTAGGTGGAACGATAAATGGGCAGGGTCTCCAGCAACCGTTCCGAGCCGATCGACACACCCAGAAGCAGATTACAGCTTCGGTAGTCGAACATGCGGTGCATCATTCCGCGATGGCTGCCTTCCTGCCAGTAAAACGACGCAGTGGTATGAAGCTTCCTGGCCAGGAGCTTTATGATGCGGTTCTCCAGGCCTTCGCTCTTGTCGTTGGACAAGGGCATGTTGGCAGGCTCGGCGCAGGCGACCAGCGGCTGAATGGGCTGGGTTCTGGCTGCGTGCCTGGCCGCGGATTGCTCGGCTGCGCTGAGATCGCTGAACGGCTTGCTCAGGTAGTAACCGCCAGTCTCTGCCTGTGCGGCTGTGGCGAGCAGGCCGAAAAAAGCCAGCGTAGCGACAAATTTGATGAGACGTGTCACGGAGTCTCCGGGGTCCGGAAAATCCGGCCAGAGCGTAGCGCTCTGCTCTGGCCGGATCATGGTGCGGTCTTGGTGCGGAAACGCGACCTATCTCGACGCGGTTTCCTGCTTTTCAGGGTGGACCGTCGGTTTGACGTTGCCGAGACCTTCAGTCCCGAACAGGCGGAAGGTATACAGGCCCTGGCCCTGCGGCACGTGCTTCAGGCCGGTCGCCTTGGCCATGGCTGTCGCTCCGATGGCGCCGTACTTGTCGTTCAGGTCCAGGCCGGCCGTGATTGGAAGCCCGATCCACCCGCCGATGCCGGCATAGACCGATACGTACTGCTTGCCGTCGATCTTGTAGGTGATCGGGTTGCCGATAATGCCGGAACCCAACTTGCGGGACCACACGACTTCGCCGGTCTTCCTGTCAACCGCGCGGAAGTCGCCACCCAGGCTGCCGTAGAACACCAGCCCACCGTCGGTGACCATGGTGCCGCTCCAGTTCGGGTACTTGTCCGGAATATCCCACGCCGTCTTGCCGGTATCGACGTTGAACTTCTTGAGCCGTCCGGCCACGCCCGGCACTTCCTCGTACATGTAGACGTTGGCGAACACGTACACGTTGCCCTGCTGCGTGCTGGTGCGCTCCTGCGGCGTGTCTTCCATGCACCAGTTGTTGGTCGGCACGTAGAAGAACTTGGGATCGTTCGGATCGACCGACGCTGGCTGCTGGTCCTTGCCGCCCATGGCCGAAGGACAGGCCTGAACCGTCTTGCCCACCTCGAACGGCGAGTGCTTGATCACCCTCACCGGACGGTCCGTGCCGCCGACGTCGATCTTCTTGGCCCAGTTGACGGTGACGTACTTGTGTGCCCGCAGCAACTTGCCATCGCGGCGGTCGAGGACGTAGGCAAAACCGTTGCGGTCGAAGTGCACCAGCACCGGCCGGTCCTTCTGGCCGTCGATGTCCATGCTCACCAGGATGGTTTCGTTGATGCCGTCATAGTCCCACTGATCGAACGGCGTCATCTGGTAAGCCCAGACCAGTTCGCCAGTGTCTGCGTTTCTCGCGGTAATGGACAGGGACCACTTGTTGTCCTGCTTGCCGCTGGTGGCGCATTTCTCGGCGCTATCGAACTTGCAGCGGTAGGACGGGCTCCAGGTGCCGGGGTTGCCGGTGCCGAAATATACCAGGTTCAGCTTCGGATCGTAGCTGCCCCAACCCCAGATGGTTCCGCCCCCGCGCTTGTACTCGTCCTTGGGGTATTCGTTGACGCCCCGATAGGTCTTGAGGGTCCCGTGCTTGGGCACATCCTTGTTGGTGTTTTCAGTCATGCAGGCATCCTTCGCGCTGCCGTTGTTGAAGCAGTGCCAGACCTGCTTTCCGTCCTTGAGGCCGAACGCGAACACCGCGCCACGCACGCCGAACTCGTTGCCGCTATAGCCGATGATCAGCTTGTTGTTCGCTACCACCGGCACCGCGGTCACGGTCTGGCCCTTGTCCGGATCGGCAAACTTGGTGACCCAGTTTTCCTCGCCGGTTTTCGCATTCAGCGAAATCAGGTAGCCATCCAGCGTGGCGAATACGATGCTGCCCTTCGCGTAAACCAGGCCGCGATTGACGACATCGCAACATGCATGCGGCACCGCCGAAGCATTGCGATTGGTCTCTTTTTCGTAGCTCCATACCTGAACGGGGTGATCAGGATCGGACAAATCCAGAGCCTGGACGATATTGGGCCACGCGCTGACGATGTACATCATCGGCGTGCCGTCGACATCGACCACGATCGGCTGGCCTTCATGGCCGCGCAGGGTGCTGGAAGACTGCGCCCAGACCATTTGCAGGTGATCGACGTTGTCGGTGTTGATCTGCTTCAGGGTGCTGTGCCGCGTCAGCGAAAGGTCGCGGCCCGCCGACGGCCACAGATCGGGATTCTGAGCTTCCTTTGCGATCTGCTCGCTGGCCGTCATGGCCAGCGCGCTGCCGCCGAGCAGACACAATGTGATGCCTGTTACGAACAGAGACAGCCGGCGTTTACCGAATATTCGGATGCTCATTCTCTCCTCCTTCCAGATTATGCAAACACGGAAGGGAGCGGGTGCAAGACGTGGCGGATAAGCCCCGTGTGCGCTTGCACTGACCCGATCCCATTGCTGCTCGCGGAGGTTGCGTTGTTATCGCGGGCTTTTTCAGGTATACGCCGTGAAATCGTCGTTGTAAAGTCCCGTTTGAATCGCGTTGGCCATCGCGGAAAGTCTCGTGGATTGGTGATGCCACCACGGCGAATTCTTCCGCGGCCGCACCGCAGAAAGCATCCGCGCACCTGCGGAGCCGTGGCGAAATGGTCTCGCAGGCTACCGCCATCCGGGCCATGGCGGCGCCACGCCCACAGGGGAGCGTGGCGCCCATGGCGCAGGATGATCGACAACCCAGAACTCCCGAAACCAGCCCGGTGAGGGCCTCTTGCTCCCGGCGTTCGTGTCGCCGGCGATTGCGGGTGGCGTGACGCCGGAGGGCAGGGCGGTGGCTATGAGCCCGCGACATGCCGAAGCCGCCGCGAGGGGGGCTCTCGTCGCCGGTCAGAAGAAAACGGGCACGCACAGGCCCGTCCCGCACCCGAGCCGGGTGCAGGAGTCAACGGCGGCCCCTGACGATCAGCCGCGACACCAACCGGAAGATGAAGATTTACGGCATCCCGGTTTCCCGGCAGGGTGTCGCTGGCGTTCAGTATGTGATGACGCTGCGAATGGACTCGCCCTTGTGCATGAGGTCGAAGGCGTCGTTGATCCGTTCCAGTGGCATCGTATGGGTGATCAGGTCGTCGATGTTGATCTTGCCGTCCATATACCAGTCGACAATCCCGGGTACGTCCGTACGGCCCTTGGCGCCGCCGAAAGCGGTTCCCTTCCAGACCCGGCCGGTGACCAGCTGGAACGGACGCGTGCTGATCTCCTGACCCGCGCCGGCCACGCCGATGATCACCGAGGTGCCCCAGCCCTTGTGGCAGCATTCCAGCGCCTGGCGCATCAGCGTGACGTTGCCGACGCACTCGAAGCTGTAGTCGGCGCCGCCCTTGGTCAGGCTGACCAGATAAGGCACCAGATCGCCCTCGACTTCCTTCGGGTTGACGAAGTGAGTCATGCCGAACTTCTCGGCGAGCGGGCGCTTGTCGGGGTTGAGATCGACACCCACGATCATGTCCGCGCCGGCGATGCGCGCACCCTGGATGACGTTCAGGCCGATTCCGCCGAGGCCGAAGACGACGACCTTGTCGCCCGGGCGCACCTTGGCTGTGTTGATGACCGCGCCAATACCGGTGGTGACGCCGCAGCCGATGTAGCACACCTTGTCGAAGGGTGCATCCTCGCGGATTTTCGCCAGCGCGATTTCCGGCACTACCGTATAGTTCGCGAACGTGGACGTGCCCATGTAGTGATAAACGGGCTCCCCGGCAAGCGAAAACCGGCTGGTGCCATCGGGCATCACGCCCTTGCCCTGGGTTTCGCGGATGGCGCCGCAAAGGTTGGTCTTGCCGCTGAGGCAGAACTCGCACTGGCGGCACTCGGGGGTGTAGAGCGGAATCACATGGTCGCCGACCTTCAGCGACGTGACGCCGGCGCCGACCTCGACCACCACACCCGCGCCCTCGTGGCCGAGAATCGCGGGGAACAGCCCCTCCGGGTCGCTGCCGGACAGGGTGAACTCGTCTGTGTGACACACGCCGGTGGCCTTGACCTCCACCAGCACTTCTCCGGCCCGCGGGCCGTCCAGGTTGACCGTCTCGATACTGAGCGGCTTGCCTGCTTCGGTTGCTACTGCAGCGCGTACTTCCACTGTCTTGTCCTCCACTTGAGTTTTGGTGAGTCGTCAGTCCACCCGGGCCGCCGTGGGCGACGGCCCGGGAATACCGAGTGGCTGAATTATGCGCTTGCCACCGGGTCGCCGGCCATGGCCCAGCCCGGATGCCGGGGCAGGCCGTCTTCCGGCAGAGTAAGCATGTCGTGCTTCGAATTCACGAACACATAGCGGTCCGGCTCGACGCCCGCATGGCTGTCACGATCCAGCGTCGGAACGTGAATGAGATGGAACGTGGGAAACCCGTCGACATGCACCAGCATGTGGCATCCACACTCGTTGCAGAACGTGCGGTGCGCCGTGGGCTTGGTATCGAATGTCTTCAGCTTGTCCCGACCCTGGGTGAACCGGAACGAATCCTTGTCCACCACGGCGAGGATCGCCAGAGCGCCCCCGCAGACATCGGTGCAGTCGGTGCAGCAGCAGTAATGCACCTCCAGCGGTCGGGTCGTGTATTCGTAGCGCACCGGATTGTCGTTGCAGCGGCAGCCGCCGCGCGCAATGAAGCTGGTATCGGCCATGTGTTCTCCTCCTGTTCAGATGAACTCTGCCAGCCACAAAGCGATGCAACGGTTGTGCCACGACCGACCAACTGGGGTCAAGTCTAGCAATATAAGGTTTAAAACTCGGGAAATGCATATATAAGGTTAAAAGTTCGCGAATGTATATCGGCATCCCGCTTGAACCTTATATTGCTAGACTTGACCCCATCTTGTCTGGCTGTCCTCGTCTGCCTTTGTTCTGGTCATTTCTCCCGCTCCGGCGGGGCGTTTCGTTTATGCACCGCGTCGTTCCGTGCGGGTTACAGTCGTGGCGGCGGCAATGCGGGCAGAATTATTCGTGAGGCTTGCCCTGTTGTCCGCTGAGCAGCTTCCCGGTGCGCGGGTTGCGGTGGTACAGGGGTGCTGTTGGCGCGTCTTTCGACGCGGCGACGCGGTTCGCGCGCTCGATTGCGGCATCGACCAGGTGACGGTTGGGGGATTTGTCGCACACCGGGTCGGTGTTTGCGGCGTCGCCGGTGAGCTGAAAAGCCTGGCACCGACAGCCCCCGAAATCCTTGAATCGCTCGGGGCAGCTGCGGCAGGGCTCGCGCATCCAGTCGAAGCCGCGGAAGCGGTTGAATGCGTCGGACTCGCGCCAGATCTCCGCGATGCTGTGCTCGCGCACATTGGGGAATTCGATGCCAGGGAGCTGGCGCGCACCCTGGCAGGGCAGGGCGGTGCCATCGGGTGAGATGGTGAGGAAGATTGCGCCCCAGCCGCCCATGCACGCCTTGGGGCGATTCTCGTAATAGTCGGGGACGATGTAATAGATCTTCATCCGCCCTTCGAGGCGCTCGCGTGTCGCGTTGGCAATGGCTTCGGCCTGCTCCAGTTGCGCGCGGGTCGGCAGCAGGTGCTCGCGGTTTGCCAGCGCCCAGCCGTAATACTGGGTATTGGCGAGTTCGACGTAATCGGCTTCCAGCGTTTCGGCCAGCGCCAGCATCTCCGGCAGATTTTCGATGTTCTTGCGGTGCAGGACGAAGTTCAGCACCATGGGATATCCGGCCGCCTTGACTGCCCGCGCCATGGCGAGCTTGTGTTCGAATGCCTGCGTGCCGGCTATCAGATCGCTGAGTTCGGCATTGCCGGCCTGGAAGCTGATCTGGATGTGATCGAGCCCGGCCGCGCGCAGCGCCTTCACGCGCTTCTCGTCCATGCCTACGCTGGAGGTGATCAGGTTGGTGTAATAGCCGAGCTTGCGCCCTTCCGCCACCAGTGTTTCGAGATCGTGCCGCAGCAGCGGTTCGCCGCCGGAGAAGCCGAGCTGGGTGGCGCCGATCGCCCGGCCCTCACGCAGCACCCGCAGCCATGTTTCCGTATCCAGCTCGCGGCTGGCACGACCGAGTTCCAGCGGGTTCGAGCAGTACACGCATTGCAGCGGACAGGCGTAGGTCAGTTCGGCCAGAAGCCACAGGGGGTGGGACGCTGCAGGTGATGTTTCATTCGGCATGGATCCAGCCCCGCTGTAGTGCCTCCCGTACGAAGTTGGCGACATCGGTCTCCAGGCTTCCCGCGTCGGGAAAGCGTTGCCGCAGGTCGGCTACGATGCCGTCAAAATCATGGCTGCCATCGCAGCGCTTGAGCACTTCGGCCGCGCTCGGGTTCAGGGTGACCATGCCTTCCGGGTACAGCAGTACGAAGCATTGTTGCGCCTCTTCCCATTGCAACCGGTGCGAGGGCACGATACGCAGGCGCCCCGCCGGTGGTGCGGGTGTGTTCATGATGACTCCGCCGCCTTGTGATAAGGCGGCATGCCGATGACGTACGCAAGGTACATGGCGTCGAGCATGGTCCACAGTACGTCGAGCTTGAAGCTGACGATTTCGAGGGCGCGCTCCTGCTGCTCCCGGGTGCGGAAGCAGGCGAGCGTGATGGCGAGGCCGTGCTCCACGTCGCGGTGCGCTTCGCGTAGCCGGGTGCGAAAATAGGTGAGCCCTTCCGGCTCGATCCAGGGGTAATGTTCGGGCCAGGTGCTCAGCCGCTCGCGGTGCACGGTCGGTGCGAACAGCTCCGTCAGGGAGGAGCATGCTCCTTCCTGCCACGGTGCGCGGCGCACGAAATTGACGTATGCATCGACGGCAAAGCGCACGCCGGGCAGCACCCGGTCCTGCGATTCCATGGTTTCCCGGCTCAGGCCACAGGCCTCGCCGAGTCGTATCCAGGCTTCGATGCCACCACCGCCGTCGGCGCTGACGTCGTGATCCAGAATACGCTGTATCCAGCGCCGCCGCACTGCCTGGTCCGGGCAGTTCGAGAGCAGGGCGGCATCTTTGATCGGGATGCTGATCTGATAGTAATAGCGGTTGGCGACCCAGCCCTGCATCTGCTCGCGGGATAGTTCGCCGCGGGCCATCGCCTGCTGAAATGGGTGGTGAATATGGTAGCGGTCGCCAAGTGCACGGATGCGCTTCTCGAACTCCGCGGCGCTCCACGCCGTGTTGTCAGAGTCCGGCGACGTGCCGTTCGGCCCGTCGATCATGGTCTCTCCGCGTAACTCTTTAATAGGCCTGCGCGAAAACGCGGCGGCTGGAACAACAACCGTCGCTGGTGGGAGTGTTGCCGGTGGCGATCCGCTTGTTGGTCGGATCGCCCTCGGCTGTCAGTACGCTATCAGCGCCGCCAGTAGTACATCGTGATTTCGAAGCCAAAGCGCATGTCATTGAAGCTTGGGGTTGTCCACTTCATGATCGAATCCTCCGTTTAAGGTAGGTGCCGAGTTGGATTGCTAAACCCGGACACTATCCAATCTACTGCACCGGTGTTGATTATGCAATACGGTTTTGGAATATTTCCAGAAATTAAATTCCCGACATGATTTTCGTTTGCCAAAGTGTCTCGCCGCATTGTCAAAAACGGGACAGGGCCTTCGTTGTCTGTACCGAAAATGACACAGCCCGTGTTTGATCCTGGTAGCGGCTTCATGCGGCCGGCCAGTGCATGTTGAGCGTTTGTCAAATTTGTTTTCAGTTTATTTCCAGGATGATCGCGTCGGCACGGTGTTATGAAATAATTGATGTCTGTTACGTACTGTATTCAGCGAGGAAACAATACCGGGAAATAATATTTTCCTGCCATCCGGTTTCCCTCCTACAGCACGATCTCCATACCGTCGTGGGCTACCTCGATCCCGGCCTGGTCAAGTTCGTTGCGCTCCGGGGAATCCTCGTCGAGAATCGGGTTGGTGTTGTTGATGTGGATCAGGATCCGCCGGCTGGCCGGCATCTCCCGCAGCACTTCGATCATGCCTCCGGGACCACTCTGAGGCAGATGACCCATCTCCGCGGCCGTTTTGCGGCCGACGTCGCGGCGCTGCATTTCGTCTTCGGTCCAGAAGGTGCCGTCGACCAGCAGGCAGTGAGCGGAACGCATGTCCGCACGCAGCGAGTCGTCGACGGCGCCCAGGCCGGGCGCGTAGAACAGGCGCCCGCCGGTGGCCGGATCCTCGATGATCACACCGATGTTGTCGCCCGGGTGCGGGTCGTTGCGATGCGGAGAGTAGGGCGGCGCCTTGCTGCTCAGGGGAATCGCTTCGAGGCGCAGGCCGGGCATGCCCTCGATGGTGAACGGCGTCCGGTCCAGGGGTACGCGGTTATGGCGCACGCCGCAGTAGTGGTCCAGCACCCGCAGCAGTGGCAGTCCGGTGGTCAGATCCTCTAGCACGGGTTCGGTGCAGTACAGGGTCAGCGGTTCGCCTTCGCGCAAGATCAGCAATCCGGTGGTGTGGTCGATCTGGCCGTCCATCAGCAGGATTGCCGCGATGCCGGTGTGGCGTTTGTCCCCGCGTGGTTGCAGCGCGGTATTGGTGTTGATCTGGGTGCGAATGTCCGGCGAGGCGTTGATCAACAACCAGCGCTCACCGTCCGCGCTGACCGCGATGGAGGACTGGGTGCGGGCGGTTGCCCGCAATGTGCCGGCACGCAGGCCGGCACAGTTGTCGCAGTTGCAGTTCCACTGTGGAAAACCGCCGCCAGCCGCGGAACCGAGAACGAGCACGTGCATGATCTATCCCGCATCGTCGAGGTGAAAAGACTCCCTCTCCCCGGCGGAAAGAGAGGGGGAGAGGACTACAGGGAGGCAAGTTCCCGATCTTCGGTCTTCTCTCCCCGCCGCGAGAGAGGGAGTCTAAAAGGACGCCCGCACGCCGAACCATCCGGCACGGGGCGCACCGGGGCTGACGAAGCGGGGGCTGTCGAACTGATCGCCCAGAACCTCGTCCGCTTCACCGAGCCCACCGAAGGTCGCGTACTCCTTGTCGAAGACATTAGCAATGCGGGCAAAGACTGTCACGTTTTCGGTCAGCCGGTACTGCCCGCGCAGATTGACTACAGTATAACCGCCGATCGGCTCCAGCTGGTTCGACTCGTCGGCCCGCAGAACCCTGTCGCCGGTGTAGAGCACCGTTGCGCCAAGCTTGAAGGCGGGCGTGAAGGAGTAATCGGCGCCCAGCTTGAACAGATGATTGGGCACCACGGGAATGCGGTCGCCGGACTTCACCTGGATGTCGTCGTTGGCGTCGGCATCGGGATGATTGGGGCTCCTGGCCGTGAACGGATCACGGAATTCGGCCTGCAGATAGGTGTAGTCGAGGAACCAGTCCAGGCGCTTGTAGCGGCCGTTCAGGGTCAGCTCGACGCCCTGGCGCCGGGTCTTGCCGACATTTTTGAAGTAACCCATGTTCTGGAGCGCGCCGGCGCTGATGAACTGGATATCGTCGTGGTTGACGGTGCGGAACAGGGCAAGATGCCAGTTGACAGCGTCCTTCCACAGGTGTCCGCGCCCGCCCACTTCCACGGTCTTGGCGATGACCTGCTCCAGCGGAGGATCGGAGATGAAGTCGTTGGGCAGGCGGCACGGCGCATCCGGATCCGCGCAGGTGAGCTCGATCGGAGTCGGCGCCCGGTTTGCCACGCTGTAGCGCGCGTAGGTGGTCAGCTCCGGCATGAACTCATAGGCCGCGCCGACCGCCGGATTGAAATGCTCGAAGCTGTGCGTGCCGTTGAGGGCGCTGCCGATGCGGTCCTCGATTTCGACCCGCGTGTAGTTGTAGCGACCGGACAGGGTCAGGTCCAGAGCCGACGTGAGCGACCAGGTGTCGGTAAAATATAGGCCGTAGTCACGCGTATCGATATCGGCCGCGACGAGCGAGTCGCGATCGACATAGCCGCTGCCCACGGCGAGCCGGGTAAAGTCGAGGTACGCCAGCTCGGTCCGGGAACGGAAGTTGATGTTGGCGTCGTCCGCGGCGCCGCCGATGATCAGCTGGTTATCGCGGCCGAAGATCTGCTGCAGAAACGTGAGTTGCAGGCTGCCGCCGTAGCCGTCCTGGTCGGTGGTGGAGAAGTTGTTGGTGCCGTTGAGCTCATGGCCGTCGACTTCCGCCGGAACAGGGTTGCCCGACGTGTCGTACAGAAGGTCATCGTCCTCGGAACACAGGAGCGTGTCGTCACTGGCGCATTCCTCGTAGTCCGAGTCGTCGCCGTTGCGGGTGTCGATGTTGTTGCGGCGAAAGTAGGCATTGCCGCTGACGATCATGTTATCGGTCAGTTGCCGGTTTCCGGTCAGGTTGAGCATCACCAGGTTGCTCTGGGTCTGGTCCGGCCGGGTAAAGATGGCGCGGCGGTCGAGGTCCAGCAGCTGTACCGGGGTGGTGCCGTTGCCGATCAGGTCGGTGTCGGCTGCGGTCAGGGCCAGGTCGAGTTGCGTATCGGCGTTGTTCCAGCCTACCTTGCCGAAAACCCGCCGTGCCCGCGACGGAGAATAGTCCCGCCAGCCGTCTTCGCTGAAGTATTCGCCGGTGAGAAAGTAATTGAACGGGCCAGTGCGTCCGCCGGTCTGGCTCTGGACGAAATAACGGTCGAACGAGCCGTAATAGGCTTCACCGCTGGTGCCCGGGTCCGTCAGCCCGGACTTGGTTTCGATCGAGAGCGCCCCGCCCAGCGCGTTGCGCCCGAATACCGGGTTGGAGCCCGGAATCAGCTCGATGCTGGAAATGGCCGACTGTGGTACCAGGGAGAAATTCACCGTGTCGCCCAGCGGCTCGTTGATGCGCACGCCTCCCTGGTAGACAGCGAGGCCCTGGGGTAACCCCAGAAGCGGCGAAACCGTGAAGCCACGATAGCCGACATTGGGCTGCAGGGGGTTGTTCTGGCCCTCGTTGATGTAGACGCTGCCCAGGTTTTCGTTCATGAAGTCGCCGAGGCCGACGCTGTGGGATTCCTGGATTTCCTGGCCGGAAGCGCTCTGAACGTTGGCGGGAAACTTGCTCTTCGGTATGCCCACGCCGTGTACCGGCGTGACGCCGATGACTTCGATTTCCGGAAGTACAGCGGTTTGTTCCGGTTGCTGTGATTGTTGAGGTTGCTGCCCGAGTGCCGGAGCCGATGTGCCTGCAACCATGGCCAGGATGCCGAGTGCCGTCAGTCCGCCACGCCCGATGTACCGCGCCACCATTTGTTTTCCCCCGGTTTGGCGCGAAGCGCGCCGTGTCTTGTACGTTTGCAATGAATCAACGTAGCACGGGGCGGCGGGGCGACGTCACGGAAAACGGCCGGTACCTCGCGGGAATTTTTCCTGATCAGGGGCTCAGCAGTCCGTGGCGGATCGCCAGGCGTACCAGCTCGCCGGTGCCGGCCACGTTGAGTTTGGCCTTGATCTGGGTACCGTAGTTGGCAACCGTCTTGGCGCTGAGCGACAGCCGTTCGGCGATGCAGGCCACCGTCAGTCCCTGAGCCAGCAGATAGAAAATTTCGAATTCGCGGGTAGACAGATCCGACCACGGCTCATCCTGCCCGCACGCCTTGCGGAACGCGAGATGCTGCGCCAGCTGTGGATCCAGGTAAATGCCGCCGCCGGCAATTTTCGATACCGCCGTGACGAGGGTTTCCGGGGCGCTGCTCTTGGTGATGTAGCCCCGCGCGCCGCTGCGCAGGGCGCGTTCCACGAAGACCGTGTCCTCGTGCATGCTGAAGATCAGCACCCAGGCGTCCGGATCCCGGTGGACGATGCGCCGGGTGGCTTCGAGCCCACTCATGCCGGGCAGGGAAATATCCATGACCGTGACGTCGGGGCGATATTGGGAGAAAGCCTGACAGGCCGCCTCGCCGCTGGCCGCTTCGGCCACTATTCGCACCGACGGTGCGTCTTCCAGCAGGGCACGGTAGCCGGCGCGCACGACCGCATGGTCGTCCACCAGCAGTACGCGAATGACGCCATTGATGCTCATTGGATCTCCTCCGCCGTGGCGATCGGCAGCACGATGCGCAGGGACGTGCCGCCGCGTGCGCGGCCCGAGACTTCGATCTCGCCGTCCAGCGCCGCCACGCGGTCGTGAATGCCGCGCAACCCCAGGCCCCAGTATTTGCGCTCGACGCGTAGCCCCACGCCGTCGTCGTGGACGTCCAGCAGCAGATGACGGATGCGGCCGTCATCCCCGCTCTGCGTGCGCAAATGGATGTTGACGTGGCTGGCACAGGCATGTGTGGCGACGTTGGTCAGGCATTCCTGCACGATGCGATAGAGATTGATCGTGATGTCGTCGCCCAGCGCCGGCATGGCCGGTTGCGTGCGAAGATAGCAGAATATGTCGCCGCGCTGGCTGTTCCACTCGTCCACCATGCGCTGCAGGGCGCTCACCAGGCCCAACTCGTCCAGTGCCGGCGGGCGCAGGCGATAGACCATCGTCCGGATCACGGTATGGGTCTGGTCGGCGATCCTGACGATCGATTCGGCGTTCTCGCGTACCCGCTGCGCATTCTCGCCGGCGCGCCTCCGGATGGAGACGGCCAGCGCCTTGGTCGCGCTCATGGACTGTCCCAGCTCGTCGTGCAGTTCGTGCGCCATGTGTCGGCGTTCCTCTTCCTGAATCGACAGCGCGCGCCGCGCCAGGCGGCGGTTGGCGTCTTTTTCCTGCTCCAGCGCTTCCGCCATGCGGTTGAATTTGTGCGAGATGCTGGCGAGTTCCGGCAGCTTGAACTGGGGCAGGCGGGTTTGAAAGTGACCCTGCTCGATTTGTTCCAGTGCGCGCAGGAGACGGTCCAGCGGCCTTTGGGCGCGGCCGACGGTAATGAACACCAGAGCCTCGACCAGCAGGGCAAACAGAAACTGAAGCGCCAGCAGTGGGCGGGCGTCGTTCCAGGCTTCGGTGATTTCGCCAGCGGGGTTGGAACGAATGACGATCTCGCGATCCGGGTCGGTGGTGTCGCTCAGATCGCGCCGGTATTCGACCGGCTTCGGCGTGACCAGTCGCGTAAACCACGCCGGTGCATCGGTGACTTCGGATTCCGCGCCGCTGTTCACCGATGCCACGACGCCGCCGTCGCGATCATGCAGGGAAATTGCCAGGTGGCGCGTGGTTTCCAGCTCGCCGATATGGTGAACCAGCTCCTCCCACAACCGGTTGTTGTGCGCGCCGCTGGTGCTCGCCTCGGCGACCGTGAGAAATTGCCGGACCAGTGCTGCGCTGGCCTGTGTTTCCTCGGCCACCGCGTGGCGGGCCCGGTGAATGACGGAGGCGGTTCCCAGCGCGAGTATCAGCACCAGCAGCAGGGTGATCGACAGATTCAGGCGGAATCCGAGCGTCATCCCCTGCCGCGGCACGTATCGGCGGCGCGCGGCGTGACTCTTTCTTGCGGCGCGTTCCACCGTATTTGCCAGATCAACCACAGTTGCACCTCCGCATCCCGGTGTACGTGATCGATGCGAATGTCCCTTTGGCATCGGCTATTAATTGGTAATAATAGTTCGAGCTCTGAAAACGCCCGGCGGGGGGACTTCGGTCGCGAATCTCGTGCTTTGATCGGCCAGGGTCGCTCCCGTCGCCACAGTCTCTGTAAGCACGTACCATGCCATGCAGCGAAAGGCATGGCTGAAGCTCCCCGCCGACCTTCACCGGCGATCGCACGGTGCTATCATCCGGAGCGTGTTTCCCAGTCCATCTCTTGCCCACGGAGGAACGATGAAAGCGATCAGCGTAGAGGAGTTCGGCGGCCCGGAGGTTTTAAAGCTGCAAACCATAGCCGATCCGGTGCCGGCCGCGGGCCAGGTGCTGGTCCGGGTTCATGCGGCGGGGATCAATCCGGTGGAGACCTATATTCGCTCCGGCCAGTATGCCGCGCTCCCCGAGCTTCCGTTCACGCCGGGCAATGATGCCGCCGGGGTAGTGGAAGCCGTTGGCGCGGGGGTGGAGACGCTGCGCCCCGGTGATCGTGTCTATACCGCCGGTACCGTGAGTGGTGCCTACGCCGAGCTGACTGTCGCTGACGCGGCCCGGGTGCATCCGCTGCCTGATAACGCCAGTTTTCAGCAGGGCGCTGCATTGGGAGTTCCCTATGCGACGGCCTATCGGGCGCTGTTTCAGCGGGCCCGGGCGCGGGCCGGAGAGACGGTACTGGTGCATGGTGCCACCGGTGGTGTCGGCCTTGCCGCGGTTCAGCTGGCGTATGCCGCCGGCCTGCGCGTCATCGCCACCGGAGGCAGTGAAGAAGGGCGCCAGCAGGCCACAGCCCAGGGTGCGGAGCATGTACTCGACCACCACGCCGAGGGCTATCTGCAGGAACTGCTGCGGCTGACCGGCGGTCGCGGTGTCGATCTGATCCTGGAGATGCTCGCGAACGTCAATCTGGGGCGTGATCTGGGGGTGCTGGCCCACGGCGGCCGCGTTGTCGTCATCGGCAATCGTGGTCCGGTCGAAATCAATGCGCGCGATGCAATGGCGCGGGACGCGGCGATTCTGGGCATGCTGCTGCCGAATACGTCAGCGTCGGACCACGCCAGTATCCACTCCGGCCTGCGCGCGGGGCTCGCCACCGGGGCACTCAAACCGGTAGTGGCGGAGGAACTGGCTCTGGAGCAGGCACCGCGTGGTCACGAGCTGGTGATGCAGCCGGGGGCGCGGGGCAAGATCGTGCTGGTGCCCTGATCGCCATCGCAACATGAACGGTGGCTTGCGTGAGGGCAGGTATCAGGCGCGGGCGATGCGCAGCAGATTGGTCGTACCCGGCTGCCCCGTGGGCAGGCCGGCGGTGACGATGATCGGTTCGCCGGGTTTCGCGAAGCCCTGATCCACGGCAACCTTGCCACCGATACGTACCATTTCCTCGATATCCCGTACCGCCGGTACGATGACCGGGTACGCGCCCCAGGCGAGAGTCAGCCGGCGCGCGGTCGCGTCCATGGGCGTCAGGCACAGGATCGGCGCCTGCGGCCGCTCTCTCGCGGCGCGCAGGCTGGTGAAGCCGGAGTGGGTGTAGGTCACGACGACCGGTGTTGGCAACAGGTTGCTGATCAGATTGAGCGCTCCGCAAATGGCATCGGCAATGGTCGCGTCGGGTTCGATCCTGGTGGCGTGGATGCTGTCGCGGTAGTGCGAGTCGCGCTCGACGGTGGCGAGGATATTGTCCATCAGCGTCACTGCTTCCACGGGAAAGCGGCCGCTCGCCGTTTCCGCTGACAGCATCACCGCATCCGCGCCCTCGAATACGGCGGTGGCGACATCCGACACTTCGGCCCGCGTCGGTATGGAGGCATTGACCATGGATTCGAGCATCTGCGTGGCGACTACCACCGGTTTGCCGGCGCGCCGGCAGCAATGGGTAATGCGCTTTTGCAGGCCGGGCACCTGTTCCGGTGGCAGTTCCACGCCAAGGTCGCCGCGCGCGATCATGATGGCATCCGACGCGGCAATAATATCGTCCAGGTGGCTGATCGCGGCCGGCTTTTCCAGCTTCGACAATACCGCGGCACGTCCGCCGACCAGGCTTTGCAGCGCCTCTACGTCCGCGGGGCGCTGTACGAACGACAGGGCCACCCAGTCCACACCGATCCCGAGTCCGAATTCGAGATCACTCCGATCCTTCTCGGTCAGCGGCGACAGGGGCAGCAGGAGGTCGGGAACGTTGAGCCCTTTGTGGGCCGACAATTTGCCGCCGTAAAGCACGCGCGTTTCGATGGTATCGGTGCTGGCGTGCGTGACTTCCAGGCGCAGGCGCCCATCGTCGAGCAGCAGGGCAGCCCCCGGACGCAGCGCGTCGTACAGTTCCGGGTGAGGCAGGCACACGCGCTGGTTGTCGCCGGGCTGTGGATTTCGGTCGAGGCGAAAAGTCTGGCCCGGCTGCAGTTGCACGCTATCGTCGCGAAACGCTCCGATGCGCAGCTTCGGGCCCTGCAGATCCATCAGCACACCGACCGGATAGCCCAACTGGCGCTCGGCCGCGCGCACGGCCTCGATGGATCGTCGGTGGTCTTCCTGCGTGCCATGGCTGAAGTTGAGCCGGAAAACGTCGACCCCCTTTTTTGCCAGGTCGAGCACGCGCTCCGGCGCGTCGCTGGCGGGACCGAGGGTGGCTACGATCTTGGCATTGCGCTGCCTGTGCACTGCTCCGTTCTCCTGCTATGCGCTGCGCGCGGCAATATTTACTGTAGCAGCGTTGCGGTGTTCCCGAGGACCCCGAGCCTTATTCTGCGGTATGCTATCGCATGCGCCACGGCGCCGGGTAAATCGAGGGAAAATTGATGCGCCCGGGGTCGGCGCGACTCATGAAAAAGGCGGTACGGGCCATGAGGGCGCGACCGCCGTTTTGTGGAGGTTATGCATATTTCTCGGTAAAGCCAATAACTAAAAAATGTAATGGACTCATTCCCGTTTCTTCATCAGGAGTAACTCATGGCAGCGCAAAAAGATGTAGATCTTGAGGAAACCGGGGAATGGCTGGCGGCGCTGGATTCCGTGCTGGAGCGCGAGGGACCCGAGCGTGCCCATTTCCTGCTTGAGACGTTAATAGACGAAGCACGCCGGTCGGGTGCGCATATTCCGTATTCACCGGTTACGGCCTACGTCAACACCATTCCGCGGCATATGGAGGAAGCTTCGCCCGGCGACGCGGACCTTGAATGGCGTATTCGGTCGCTGGTGCGCTGGAACGCGATGGCACTGGTGGTCAATGCCACCCGCGATCCCGGTGGACTGGGTGGCCACATTGCGACTTTTGCTTCCATAGCCACGCTTTACGACGTGGGCTTCAACCACTTCTTCCACGGGCCTTCCGGGGATCACGGCGGCGATCTGGTGTACTTTCAGGGGCACGCGTCCGAGGGCATTTACGCGCGGGCGTTCCTCGAAGGCCGCATCAGCGAGCAGCAGATGCACAATTTCCGCCAGGAGCTCAAGGATGGCCAGGGCAACGGTCTGGCTTCCTATCCGCATCCCTGGCTGATGCCGGACTTCTGGCAGTTCCCCACCACGAGCCTGGGCCTGGGGCCGATTCAGGCCATTTATCAGGCACGCTTCATGAAGTACCTGGAAAACCGCGGTATCGCCAAAACCGCGGGCCGCAAGGTCTGGTGCTTTGACGGCGACGGCGGCATGGACGAGCCGGAAGCGCTCGGTGCGATCGATCTCGCTACCCGCGAGCATCTCGACAATCTCATTTTCGTCATCAACTGCAACCTGCAGCGTCTGGATGGTCCGGTGCGCGGCAACTCCAACATCATCCAGGAGCTGGAAGGCCGTTTCCGCGGCGCCGGCTGGAATGTGATCAAGGTCATCTGGGGATCATACTGGGATCCGCTGCTGGCTCAGGACACCAAGGGGCTGCTGCGCAAGCGCATGGCGGAAGCGACGGACGGCCTGTACCAGGCCTGCAAGGCGCATGGGGGCGCGTACACGCGCGAGCACTTCTTCGGCAAATACCCCGAGCTGAAGGCGATGGTTGCCCATCTCACGGACGATGACATCGCCCGTCTGAATCGGGGTGGCCACGATCCGCACAAGATCTATGCGGCCTATGCCAGCGCGGTCAAGCATCGTGGCCAGCCAACGGTGATCCTTGCCATGTCGGTCAAGGGGTATGGCATGGGCGAAGCGGGCGAGGGCCAGAACATCACCCACCAGCAGGAAGAGCTGGGCGAGAAGGGGCTCAAGGATTTTCGCCGGCGCTTCCATATTCCGATTTCCGACGAGGAACTGATGAAGGTGCCGTTCTATCGGCCGGCGGAGGATTCCGACGAAATCAAGTACATGAAGGCGCGCCGCGAAGCGCTGGGCGGCTATCTGCCACAGCGCCGGGAGAAGTCGCACGCATTGGAGGTGCCGGAGTTGAGCGCCTTCGACAAGCTGCTGGAAGGCACCGGCGAACGCACCATTTCCACCACCATGGCGTTCGTGCGCATGCTGACCATGCTCACGCGCGACAAGAACATCGGCAAGCGGGTGGTGCCGATCGTGGCGGACGAAGCGCGCACCTTCGGCATGGAAGGCCTGTTCCGGGCCATTGGCATCTACTCGCCGGTGGGCCAGCTCTACGAGCCCCAGGACAAGGGCCAGCTCGCCTTCTATCGCGAGGATGTCAAGGGGCAGATCCTGCAGGAAGGCATCACCGAAGCCGGTTCCATGTCGTCCTGGATCGCGGCGGCGACGTCGTATTCGACCCACGACGAGCCGATGATTCCGTTCTTCATTTATTACTCCATGTTCGGCTACCAGCGCTTCGGGGACTTGTGCTGGGCGGCGGCGGACTTGCGCGCCCGGGGCTTTCTGCTGGGCGGCACCTCGGGCCGCACGACGCTGAACGGTGAAGGTCTGCAGCATCAGGACGGCCAGAACCAGCTGTTCTTCTCGGTGGTGCCGACCGCGCGCTGCTACGACCCCACCTTCGCTTACGAACTCGTGACCATCATCCAGGATGGATTGAAGCGAATGTACGCGGACCAGGAGGATGTCTACTACTACATCTCGGTGCTGAACGAAAACTACGTTCAGCCACCCATGCCGGACGGCGTGCGCGACGGCATCATCAAGGGCATGTACCGGTTCCAGGAAGGCGACAAGCGGGTCAAGAACCGGGTACGGCTGCTGGGTTCCGGCGCCATCCTGCGCGAGGCCATCGCCGCCGCGGAACTGCTTCGGGACGACTGGAAGGTTTCGGCGGAAGTATGGAGCGCGCCGGGAATCACCGAACTCGCCCGCGACGGGATTGACGTCGAACGCTGGAATTTGCTGCACCCGGACAAGAAGCCGCGCAAGGCCTACGTGACCGAGTGCCTGGAAGGCAGCGACGGTCCGGTGGTGGTGGCGACCGACTACGTGCGTGCCTACGCACGCCAGATCGAGCCCTACGTGCCGGCACCGTACTATGTGCTGGGCACCGACGGATACGGGCGCAGCGAAACCCGGGCGCGACTGCGGCACTTCTTCGAGGTGGACCGGCACTGGATCACGGTCACTGCCCTGAAGGGCCTGGCCGATCAGGGCAAGGTGGCCGTGAAGACCGTGGCACAGGCAATCAAGAAGTACGGACTCGATCCCGAGAAACCCAATCCTGCAACAGTCTAGGAGATGCCGGTGGCGACCAGGGTAGAACAAGTCAAAGTCCCGGATATCGGGGATTTCGAGGGCGTCGAGGTTATCGAAGTGCTGGTCAGGGCGGGCGATGTGGTCAAGGCCGAAGACCCGCTGATCTCGCTGGAAAGCGACAAGGCCTCGCTGGAAGTACCGTCGCCGATGGCGGGTACGGTCAAGGAGGTCAAGGTCTCCGAAGGGGACAAGGTGTCCGAGGGAGACCTCATCCTGCTGCTGGATGGCGGCGAGGGAGGCGATGAAGCCGATGCGGACTCAGCGCCGGAAGCGAGTGCGCCAGCGCAGGCGCAAGCCGAGCCGGTAGCCGCCGCCGCTGACACGGCGAGCCAGGATGAGGCCCCAGCGGAGCAGCCCGGTGGCACGGCGCGGGTCATGGAAGTCAAGGTGCCGGATATCGGCGACTTCGAGGGCGTCGACGTCATCGAAGTGCTGGTCAAGGCGGGCGATTCCGTTGCCGCCGAGGATCCGCTGATTTCGCTGGAGAGCGACAAGGCCACCATGGAAGTCCCGGCGCCGGCTGCGGGCACCGTCAAGGCGCTCCGTATCAATGAGGGGGACAAGGTCTCGGAAGGGGACGTGATCCTCCTTCTGGAGACTTCGGGCAGCGGCGAATCCGCACCGGCACGGGAATCGCCGGCAGCGGCCGAGCCGAAAACGGAAAGCCCCGAGCCGTCCAGGCGGGAGCCGGCTCCCAGGGCGCGACCGGCACCGGGCGAAGGCGCGCGTCCTTCCGCGTCGCAGGCGCCGGGCGCGCGCCTCGCCGCCGTGGATGAGAAAGGATTTCAGGCCGCGCATGCCAGCCCGTCGGTGCGGCGCTTCGCGCGACAGTTGGGGGTGGACCTTGCCCAGGTCCAGGGGTCCGGGCGCAAGGGCCGCATCCTGCAATCCGATGTGGAAGAGTTCGTCAGTGGCGTGATGCGCCGTGGCGGCGAGACTGCGCCGGCGGCGGGCGGTGCCCTGCCGCGGATGCCGGAGATCGACTTCAGCCAGTTCGGTGAGGTCGAGGTCCAGGATCTGCCGCGCATCCGCCGGCTGTCAGCGCAGAACGTCCATCGCAGCTGGGTGGTTGTCCCGCACGTGACGCAGCACGATGCAGCCGACATCACCGAGCTGGATGCGTTCCGCAAGGAAGAGAACCGCCACCTGGAGACCAGGCTGACCCTGTTGCCGTTCCTGATCAAGGCGTCGGCCGCGGCAATCGCCCGGTATCCCGAATTTGCAAGCTCTCTAGATCCGAGCGGCGAAAAACTGATCATGAAGCGCTACACGCACATCGGTTTTGCGGTGGATACGCCGAACGGGCTGCTGGTGCCGGTGATTCGCGATGTCGACAAAAAGGGCATTCAGGAACTGGCGTTGGAGACGAGGAGGCTGGCGAAGAGTGCCCGCGCGGGCAAGATCAAGCGCGAGGAAATGCAGGGTGGCGTGTTCTCCATCTCCAGCCTCGGCGGCATCGGTGGCACGGCCTTTACGCCGATCGTGAATGCGCCGGAGGTGGCGATTCTCGGCGTGGTGCCGGCCGCCATGCAGCCGGTCTGGCAGGATGGAGCTTTCGTGCCGCGGCTGATGCTGCCGTTGTCGCTGTCGTATGACCATCGCGTGATCGACGGTGCCAAGGCGGCCCGTTTCGCCCGCTATCTGTGCCAGCTGCTATCCGACATCCGGCGCTTGCTGTTGTGAGTGCACAGGAACTCCCTCTCCCCCGAACGGGGGAAAGGGCTGGGGAGAGGGGAGCGGAAACCGACCCGAATGTGGTCTGGCGGCAGGAGACTCTCGTTCCCGGACACGCCGTGAATACGTCCCTGTAGGCTCGAAGGTCGCTTCCCTGCGACCTACGGTCCGGGAAAGAGAGCCTCCTGCCGCCTGATACGCCTGTGGCCTCTCTACTCCAACAAAACCGACGCGGCCAAAGCGAAACAGAACCCGACAACCCAACTCGAACACAGGAACGGATCATGAGCGACGCGTTGCAGGTCAATGTACCCGATATCGGCGACTTCGAGGGCGTCGAGATCATCGAAGTGCTGGTGAAGGCAGGGGACACAGTGCAGGCGGAGGATCCGCTGATCTCCCTGGAAAGCGACAAGGCAACGATGGAGGTGCCGTGCCCGCAGGCAGGGACGATCAGTGAGGTCAAGGTCAAGGAGGGTGACAAGGTTTCCGAGGGCGACCTGATCCTGTTGCTGCAACCGGCGGCGGATGGCGCTGACGCAGCGGGAGAAGAACAGGAAGAACAGAAGGCATCGCCAGCGACGGCCGAGGACGCCGCTGCCGAGGCACCGGCGCCCGCTGCGGCAGTGGCGCAGCCCCGACCCGAAAGCAGTCAGCAAGCGCCCGAGGAAGTCTCTTCGGGCGTGCCGGATGACGTGGACGACCGTTGCGAGGTTCTGGTGCTGGGCTCCGGCCCCGGCGGCTACTCGGCTGCGTTCCGGGCGGCCGACCTGGGCAAGAAAGTGGCACTGGTCGAGTACTACGCGACCCTGGGCGGGGTCTGCCTCAATGTCGGGTGCATTCCCTCCAAGGCTTTGCTGCACGCAGCGCATGTCATCGAGGCAGCGGCGTTTCTGTCAGAGCATGGTGTCGAGTTCCGCGAGCCGACCATCAAGCCGGAACCGCTGCGCAAATGGAAGGATTCCGTGGTTGGCAAGCTCACCGGCGGTGTCCGCGGACTGGCGAAGCAGCGCAAGGTGACGGTCATTCGCGGGCGCGGCAGATTCACCGGCACCAATACGCTCACGGTCGAAGGTCCGGATGGCGGGACGCGCACCATCGGATTCGAGTCGGCCATTATCGCCACCGGATCCCGTGTCGCCACGCTGCCGTTCATTCCCGAGGACCCGCGGGTGATGGACTCCACCGCGGCGCTCGAGGTCGAGCAGATTCCCGGCAAGCTGCTCGTGCTGGGCGGTGGCATCATCGGTCTGGAAATGGCCAACGTCTACTGTGCGCTTGGTTCGGAGGTCGATGTGGTGGAAATGCTGCCGACGCTGCTGGGCGAGGCGGACCGCGACATCGTCAAGCCGCTTGAGAAACGCATGCGCGAGCGCTGTGCCAACATCTGGCTCAAGACCCGGGTGACCGAAGTCAAGGCGACAAAGAAGGGCCTGACCGCGCGCTTTGAAGGCGAGGGCGCGCCCGAGTCCAAAACCTACGACCGCGTGCTGGTGGCGGTCGGGCGCAAGCCGAACAGCGAGAACATCGGCCTGGATGCCCTCGGTGTCGAGGTCGCAGGCAACGGCTTCATTCCGGTGGATCGGCAAATGCGCACCAACGTTGCACACATTTTCGCGATTGGCGACGTGGCGCGCCAACCGCTGCTGGCGCACAAGGCGGTGCACGAGGGGAAGGTGGCGGCGGAGGTTGCCGCCGGTGAAAAAGCCGCTTTCGATGCCCGCTGCATACCGGCCGTGGTGTACACGGACCCGGAGGTGGCGTGGACCGGCATGACCGAGACGGTAGCCAAAAAACAGGGTATCGAGTATGAAAAAGGCAGTTTCCCATGGGCTGCCAACGGGCGTTCCCTGGGCATGGGCTATCAGGACGGTATTACCAAGATCCTGTTCGACAAGGAAACCGGGCGCGCGATCGGCGGCGCCGCCGTCGGTCCGAATGCCGGCGATCTGATCTCGGAGGTCGGTCTGGCGATCGAAATGGGCGCGGATGCGCACGACATCGGGCTCACGATCCATCCGCATCCGACGCTTTCCGAAACGGTCGGCATGGCGGCCGAGGCAGTTGCCGGCACCCTGACCGACCTGTACATCAAGAAGCGTTAGCCTTGGAGGCCCGCGCCTGGCGGCGCACGTTATAATCCGGGAGTTACGACTCAGACGCCAACAGATCTGGCGCATTAACATTTTCATCGACAAGGATGCCGCTTCATGCCGGACACGGATGTCATGCACCACTGTCTATCGCGTGCTCTATTTGCCGATTCCTCGCAACAGGCGTACCTGCTGCTCGATCCGGTGCGGCGCGAGCGGGATGAGCTGCTGCCGCAGGACGGGATCGAACGCAGGACCGTCACGGTAGAGGTCAGTCGCGACAAGCTTTCGCCCGCGCAGTGTCCAATGCTGGTCTGCTTGCTTCCGCAGGATGTGGACGCGGTCGAGACCAGCCTGGAGCTGGCTATCGAAGAGCAGAAAAGCCCGGTCACGGAACAGGGCCGGGGTTTCGCGATAGGCGGCTGGCTGACGACCGCGGCAGAGCCGGAAAAGCTGGCCCGTTACCTGGCGAGGCGCATGCGCCAGGCCCAACCGGGGCATCCTGGGCTCAAATACATTCGTTGGGCCGACCGGCGCGTGCTGGAATGGATGTGGCCGGTGCTCGATGATGCGGATCGCACCCGTTTGCTCGGCCCCATCACCGCATGGTGGACCCTCGATCGCTGCCAGCGGCTCGTCAAACACGCCGCTTCGGGAGCGCCTGCATCCAAACCCCATCTGCTCTTGTCCCCGACCCAGTGGCAACACGCCGAAGCGTGCGGGCCGGCCCAGGGCCTGCTGCGCGGCTGGCGGCAAATCTCTCCGCTGCCCGAAGACTACGTAGAGCGCGTTACACACGCCGTGCGTGAAGTGCGCTCCCTGGGTTTGAGGTCATCGCCCGACATCGTGCTGATGGGCATGTATGTGCTGCAGGTCCACCCGAACCTGTGCCGACATCCGCAACTGAGGGAGCGGGTGCGCGGCGCGCGCGAACAGGGACGACCACTGGCACATGCGTTGGCGAGCTTTGCGGACCCGGACGACTGGAACCAGCTGCGAGACGAACTTCAGCAAACGCACTTTTCGGTATCCACGCATTCCACAGGGAATTCTCATGGCTGATGGAGAGAGCTATACCGCCAATGCGCAGCGGGCCGCGGCGCTTGCTTCAACGTATGGGGCGGACAAGTGCCCGCACTGCGACAAGCAGGGGCTGCCCGTGCTGTTGACCATCCCCACTCTGGCGGATCGACTCGACGAACATACGCCAACACCGGCTGCTCTTGCGCCCTTGCTCAAGGGCAATGCCGATCCCGTGCTGACCGATGCCACTTACGTTCTGCGCACCTTGCGCCCGGGCTACGTCATGGCCTGGTATGAGACTCCGCCATGGGAACTCGCCCACGAACAGGGGTGGACCATTGCCAGGGTGCACGATGGGGGCTACCTCACCACCACCAGTTTCGCGGCCCTGGGCCTGGGAGATACCCCAGGCATCAAGGCGCCGGAGAGCGACGCCTTCAGCTGCTCGCGCGTAGGCGGCTATGCCGCCGCGCTGCTGTTCGTCATCCCTTACCCCGAGCGCGCCGGCAAGGTGTGGGTAGCATTCAGCAGCCATCCGTGGAGCGAAAGGGTGCGCGCCCGCTACGCCCGAAGCCCCGCGCTGCGGGAGCAGGCCATGACCTGCATCGACGCTGCCCGCGCCGGCTGTGAGCGCTCGATGCCGCTCAGCGAAGCGAACCTGCGTAGTGTGGTAGTCGATTTCTCGCGCGACTTCGACCTCACGCGCGTCGACGGCAACCCTTTTCCGCTGCGCCCGCTGCAAGCCGCCTTCGGCACGCTCAAGGCGCGGGCGCATCCCTCTTCGTTTCTGCGCACCGCCGTCCCCTCGAGGGCGCGCCCCGAAGATGCCCCCGATGTGCTCAACCAGGCCAGGTTGGCTCAGGGTTACCCGGAAGACGATGCGGTGATCGAGCGCGCCGGCCTGATCGTCAGCCTCGCCGATCCCGAGGGCGTCACCACTGCCGCCGCCCAGCGGCGCATCACCCTCGCCAACACCGCCGCCGAATGGCTCGCCCGCGTCAAGGACCACAACCACCATCCGGATGGCTATCGGCGCCTGCAATCGGCCCTCAGCGTGCAGGGGCTCTTGAAACGGATGGACCAGCAGGCGGAGGACCAGAAGATTGCGGCAAAAACCTATGCCTCCCGCGACGGCGAGGCCGTGACACGCTGGGAGTTCGAACGCTTGCGGGGCGAGGGTAAACTGCCCCCGCTGGCCCGTTTTGTTCCCCGCTCCGTGCCCAGTCTGGGCGAGGAAGACCCGGCATCGCTGCCGGCAGACGCGTTTGTCCACGGGCGGCTTCACATCCCGAATGCTCCCGAAAACGAGCCGGCCCGCGCCCAAACGGCCGGACCGCCAAACCTCGATCGCTCGATGCAAGGCCAGGTCGTCACGCGGTGGTTGTTCGAAAAGCTGATGAATGAGGGCAAATTGCCGCCACAGACCCGGTTTGTTCCCGAGGCTGTCGCCAGCGTGGACGCACAAGCCTCGGCGCCCACGCCGATGCACGATGCGGTCGATGGCACGATTCATATCCCGACCGATGCCGAAATCGAGCGCGAATGGGCCGATCGCAAAGCCGAAATTACCGCCAAACTCACCGCCACGGTGCGCGTCCCGCGCCCCGGCGGTGGCGAACAGACGGTGAACTGGGAGCGCTTTCTCGGTACTTACCACGCGTACATCGACCAGGACAAGGCCCGCCTGGCCCGGCTGGAGCAGGACCACAAGGCCTGGCTGCAAAGTCCGCTGTTCGCCCACCTCTACACCCATCACTTCGACGACACCGAGCCGCGCGATGGTCTGGCGTACGCGCGCTGCATCAACGGCTGCCTGATGGGCGGCCCCCTGACCGAGGACGCTCTGGACTGGTGGCAGGACTACCTCGCCGACGACCCGCACCAAAAGAGCAACCTGCTGGTGCGCGCCCTGCTCGGCAACCAGACCTCGTTTTTCGACTGGTTTGCCCAACCAGAAACCAAAGCCGCCGCCTGGGGCGAACTCAAGGGCCTGTTCGATATCGTGGCCGAAGCGCGTGCCCGGGGAGGCATTGATACCAGCGTTCAGGAGGCGCACTGGCTCGGGCAATCCCTGCTC
>CAZYIP010000006.1:0-20061 GCA_964646895.1 uncultured Salinisphaerales bacterium
TTTCCACAGTATCGGGTTCCGATGCAGTTTATATCCGGTGTTATCGCGGCTGAAGCCGCTCCCACAATCCGCGGTAGCCACTGTGCTTGTGGGAGCGGCTTCAGCCGCGATAGCAATGCAGTGTTGTGCCACCAGGTTGTTCGCTGCTTGCTCCGCCATGATTGCGGCTCCACGGCAGCCATAACCGCCTCACTGCTCGCGACAATTCGCCGCATGGCATGCGGGTGAAGGAAAAGTAGTACCGTAACCTGATCAAATATTCACGGCCAGATGCGCGTACCAGGCCAGGCTTGAACACGCAGCTCGATTGCCAGCCCGGGTGGTAATCTCCGCTATGGCCAGGTGCAATGGCTCGCAGTGGCTCTTTGACAGTAGCCAACATCTGTGTACTATCAGAATTATCCGATGAACGTGCTATGCGTCCGAAGGTGAGCATGGCATGATCAATAACAAGGGATAGTCACCAGTCAACGACGACACAATGGAGAGATAAGGAAAACAACAAAGCTCAGGGGATGAGTTGACGCCGACAAAAGCCATTATATAAGGCGTTCGCACACCTTCGCCACGACATCCGTCGTGGCCGATCATCCGATGCTGCACGACCGGGACCGGTCCTGCCCATCGTTTGCCCTGAGCAACAGTTTTGACAAGGATATCAGGGCAGTGAATGGACGGGGACGAAAAGCCCAGCACCATTAAGGAACGGGCAAAACGCAAGCTCGAGCGGGATCTGGGTCGAGAGCTGATGGCCACGCTCAACGATCCCAGAACCGTCGAGATCATGCTCAACGCGGACGGCCGGCTGTGGCAGGAGCGGCTGGGCGAGAAAATGCGCTGCATCGGCACGATGCGGGTCGCCCAGGCGCAGGCCGTCATCGAAACCATTGCCGGTTATCACGGCAAGGAAGTCACGCGCCACAATCCCATTCTCGAAGGCGAACTGCCCCTCGACGGCTCGCGCTTTGCCGGCCAGTTGCCGCCGGTGGTACCGGCGCCGACGTTCGCAATCCGTAAAAAAGCGGTCGCCATCTTCACCCTCGAACGCTACGTGGAAACCGGCACCATGACGCCGGCGCAGCACCAGGCGATCATCGACGGCGTCGCGGCGCACCGCAACATTCTGGTCATCGGCGGCACCGGCTCCGGCAAGACCACGCTGGTCAACGCGATCATTCAGCAGATGGTCGCTCACGATCCTTCCGAGCGCGTATTCATTCTCGAAGACACCGCCGAGATCCAGTGCGCGGCCGAGAACTACGTCCAGTATCACTCCAGCATCAGCGTCAGCATGACGGCACTGCTCAAGACGACCTTGCGCATGCGCCCCGACCGCATCCTGGTCGGCGAGGTGCGCGGCCCCGAGGCGCTGGACCTGCTCATGGCCTGGAACACCGGCCACGAAGGCGGCGCCGCCACGCTGCATGCCAACAACGCCAGGGCAGGCCTCAGCCGCCTTGCCATGCTCATCAGCATGCACCCCGAATCACCCAAGCCCATTGAGCCGCTCATCGGCGAGGCGGTTCATCTGGTCGTTCACATCGCCCGTACCAATGAAGGCCGCCGCGTGCAGGAAATCATCGAGGTTTCAGGCTTCGAGGATGGCCGTTATCTGACAAAAAACCTGTGAGAGGGGAGACACCCATGCAATTCGCAATGCCGTTTCCAGCGTTTCGAATCAATCGCGTTGTCTTTTATCTGTTAATGGCAGGGATATTACTGCTGTTCTTGTTTCTGGTCACACATCCCGCCTTTGCGGGTACCAGCAATGTGAACCTGCCGTATGAGAGCTGGCTTGAGGCCCTGCGTAAATCGGTAACGGGTCCGGTTGCGTTCGCGCTGGCGATGATCGGTATTGTGGTTGCCGGCGGCGTATTGATATTCGGCGGCGACCTTAATGGCTTTTTCCGCTCGATCATCTTCGTCGTCCTGGTAATGGCCTTGCTGGTCGGCTCCCAGAACCTGTTGACCAACTTTTTTGGCGGCAGCGCCGCGACGGTCACACCGATCGCTCGGCATGCCACATCGCAAGACGCCGGCATTTCAATCGGACAATTGATCACGACTCGGGCTCACGCCAGCGTCCCGGCTCCCTGACCATGGCTCTGCGAACGATCCCCATCCACCGGACCGGCAACCGCGAGAACCTGTTCATGGGCGGTGATCGCGAACTGGTAATGTTCTCGGGCGTACTCGCCTTCGCACTGATATTCAGCGCGCAGGAGGTGAGAGCGGCAGTGACCGGTATTGCACTCTGGTTCGGCACCTTGTTCGTGTGTCGAATCATGGCAAAGGCCGACCCGAAGATGCGCCACGTGTATATGCGCCATCGCATCTACAAGTCGTACTACCCGCCCAGGAGCACGCCATTTCGCGACAATACGATGAGCCAGGTGAGGCGGTACCAATGATTCAGGTCATCACGGCCGCCATCGCCGTTCTGGGAGCGGGTCTGCTGCTGGTGCTGATCATACGCATCCGCGAGGTCGAGGCCGGGCTGAAGCTGCGCAAGCACCGTTCGCGGGAGGCTGGGGTCGCTGATCTGCTGAATTACGCGGCCGTAGTCGACGACGGGGTCATCGTGGGCAAGAACGGCGCGTTCATGGCGGCCTGGCTTTATCAGGGCGACGACAACGCCAGCAGCACCGATCAACAACGCGAAATGGTGTCGTTTCGCATCAACCAGGCACTGGCGAACCTGGGCAGCGGCTGGATGGTGCATGTGGATGCGGTGCGCCAGCCGGCGCCGGACTATCCGGAGCGTGGGCTGTCGCGCTTCCCCGACCCGATCTCCGCCGCGATCGACGAGGAGCGCCGCCAGTACTTTCAGGGTCTGGACACCATGTACGAGGGGCTGTTTGTTCTCACCCTGACCTGGTTCCCGCCGCTGCTGGCCCAACGCAAGTTCACCGAGCTGATGTTCGATGACGATGTCGAGTCGCAGGATCACAAAACCCGCACCAAGGGACTCATCGAGCAATTCAAGCGCGAAGTGACGAGTATCGAGTCGCGCCTCTCGACAGCCATCAAGCTTACCCGGCTGCGCGGCCATCGGGTAGTGAACGAAAACGGCCCCGATGTCATCCATGACGACCTGCTGCGCTGGCTGCAGTTTTGTGTAACCGGCCAGAATCATGCGGTTGTGCTGCCGCGCAACCCGATGTACATCGATGCGCTGATCGGCGGCCAGGAACTCTGGGGCGGCGTGCTGCCGCGACTCGGCCGTCGCTTCATCCAGGTGGTCGCCATCGAAGGTTTTCCGCTGGAATCCTCCCCGGGCATCCTCAATGCCCTGACGGAACTGCCCTGCGAATACCGCTGGTCGTCGCGCTTTATCTTCATGGACCAGCACGAGGCGTTGAATCACCTGAACAAGTTCCGCAAGAAATGGCGGCAGAAGATGCGCGGCTTCTTCGACCAGGTATTCAACCTCAACGGGCCGGTCGACCAGGATGCCGCCGCCATGGTGGAGGATGCCGACTCCGCGATGGCGGAGGTCAACAGCGGCACCGTGGCCATGGGCTATTACACCAGCGTCGTGGTGCTGATGGACGAGAACCGGGAGCAACTGGAGCAAACCGCCCGCCTGGTCGAAAAAATCATCAATCGCCACGGCTTTGCGGCCCGCATCGAAACCATCAACACCCTGGACGCTTTCTTCGGCAGCCTGCCGGGCCACGGCGTCGAGAACGTGCGCCGCCCGCTCATGCACTCACTCAATCTTGCGGATCTACTGCCCACCAGCACCATCTGGACGGGCAACTCGAATGCCCCCTGCCCCATGTACCCGCCGTTGTCGCCGGCGCTCATGCACTGCGTCACCCACGGAGCCACGCCATTCCGCCTCAACCTGCATGTGCGTGACCTGGGCCACACTTTCATATTCGGCCCGACCGGCGCCGGCAAATCGACCCACCTGGGGATTCTGGCGGCGCAGCTCCGCCGCTACGAGGGCATGTCGATCTACGTGTTCGACAAGGGCATGTCCATGTACCCCCTGACCAAAGGGATGGGGGGCCAGCATTTCACAGTGGCGGCCGAGGACGACCAGCTCTCCTTTTGCCCCCTGCAGTTTCTCGAGACCAAGAGCGACCGCGCCTGGGCCATGGAATGGATCGACACCATCATGCTGTTGAACGGCGTGGAAACGACGCCGGCCCAGCGTAACGAGATCGGCTACGCGATCATGAGCATGCACGCGTCCGGCGCGCGCACCCTGTCCGAATTCCTGGTCACGATCCAGGACGAGGACATCCGCGAGGCCATCCGCCAATACACGGTGGACGGCTCCATGGGCCATCTGCTGGATGCCGAGCAGGACGGGCTGGCGCTCTCCGATTTCATCACCTTCGAGATTGAGGAAGTCATGGGGCTGGGCGAGAAATTCGCCCTGCCGGTGCTGCTGTACCTGTTCCGCCGTATCGAGCGCAGCCTGCGCGGCCAGCCCTCGGCCATCATTCTGGACGAGGCCTGGCTGATGCTCGGCCACCCGGCTTTCCGCGCCAAGATCCGCGAGTGGCTCAAGGTGCTGCGCAAGGCCAACTGCCTGGTTCTGATGGCCACGCAAAGCCTCTCCGACGCGGCCAACAGCGGCATTCTGGACGTGATCGTCGAATCCACCGCAACCAAGATCTTCTTGCCCAACATCTATGCCCGCGACGAGGATACGGCGGCGCTCTACCGCCGCATGGGTCTGAACGCCCGCCAGATCGAGATTCTGGCAACAGCGATACCCAAGCAACAGTATTACTACGTCTCGGAATACGGCCGGCGGCTCTATGAGCTCGCCCTGGGCCCGCTCGCGCTGGCGTTCGTTGGCGCGTCCGATAAAGACTCCATTGCGGCAATCAAGCAACTGGAAGCCCAATTTGGCGAACGATGGGTGCATGAATGGCTCGCCAGCCGGGGCCTGAAACTCAATAATTATCGGGAGGCCGCATGAGCACCACCCCGGATGTCAAAAGCCGGTTCAGCCTGGGCGGCTGGATAAAAAAGCCTGCTTTGCCAGCGCTGTTCAAACGCAAGCAGCCAGATAAACAAGCCATAACGGCGCCGGACACCACGGCACCGGAAGCCGAGAACCCCTATCTCGCGGCCCGGCGCACCTGGAACGAGCACATCGGCTCGGTGGTGTCCTCGCGCCAGACCTGGCAGGTAGTGGGCATTCTTTCCCTGCTGATCGCACTGGCCGCAGTCGGCGGCATCATTCATATCGGCAGCCAGTCGAAATTCATTCCCTACGTGGTGGAAATCGACAAGCTCGGGGAGATCGTCAACACCCAGCCGGTTCAGCAGGCAGCACCGGTCGACCCGCGCATCATTCGCGCCTCGCTCGCCACCTTTATCAACGATGCGCGTCTGGTAACGCCCGACGTAGCCTTGCAGCGCAAGGCGGTATTTCAAGTATACGCAATGTTGGCTCCACAAGACCCGGCGACGGCCAAGATGAACGAATGGCTCAACGGCACCGAGGAGTCCAGCCCCTTCAGGCGCGCAGCCCGGGAAACGGTCGACATCAAGATCACATCGATATTGCCGGTGACCTCTGAAACATGGCAGGTCGACTGGGAGGAAACCACCCGTGATCGCCAGGGCCGGCCAAAAAGCAAACCGGTGCACTGGCGTGCCCTGCTGACCGTGCGCTTTATCAAACCCACATCCGCAACCACCGAGGAGCAAATCCGCCGTAATCCGCTGGGCCTCTACGTGCGTGATTTTTCCTGGACGAAGAAAAACCTCTGATTTCGAGGACAGCTGTCATGAAGACACCGATTTTCGCCCTGCTTTTGTCCCTCTTGCTGGTCATGCCACCACTTGCCCAGGCAACCTCAAAGGAGAACCTCGCCGACAAGTATTTTTCGGATGACAACCCGCAATTGACGGCGCAGGAGAGAGCTGCCCTGGCCATCGCAAAACAATGGCAGACGGGCAAAACCGGCGTGAAACCCTCAAAGGGCGCGGACGGATCGATCCGCTATGTTTTCGGAGCGGAACAACCCAGCATAGTCTGTGCGGTGCTTCAGGTCTGCGACGTGGCCCTGCAGCCTGGAGAGCGCGTCAGCTCCATCCATCTGGGCGATACCGCGCGCTGGACGGTCGAACCGGCGGTAACCGGCAGCGGCGCCGGCGCCGTCCAGCACCTCATCATCAAACCGACGGATGTAGGGCTGGATACCAGCCTCATCGTCACCACCAATCGTCGCACCTACCACCTGCGGCTGCGTTCCCACCGCAGCAGGTACATGCCAAAGGTGTCGTTCGTCTACCCCGAGGACGCCCTGCGCAAATGGCGGCAGTTGCGCGCGCGTGAAGCCAGGGCCCACGCGGATGCCACCTTGCCGAAAACGGGTGAATACCTGGGCAACCTGAGCTTCGCTTACACAATCTCCGGCATGGCGCCCTGGAAGCCGGTGCGAGTCTACAACGACGGGCGCAAGACCATCATCCAGATGCCCTCGAAGATGAACCAGACGGAAGCGCCAACGTTGCTTGTCGTGCGCAAGGAAGGCGGCCTGTTCAGCGATCCCGAAACGGCTCTGGTCAACTACCGCGTGCAGGGCGACCGCTACATCGTGGACACCGTGTTCAAGAAAGCGATTCTGATCGCCGGCGTCGGCGGCGGCCAGGAGCGCGTGACCATCATTCGGGATAAATAGCCATGCGGACATTCTCGCCCTTTTTGATCCTGCTCCTGCTCGGCATCAGCGGTTGTGTGGCCGTGACGGCGCCGCGCTACGGTAACTTCACGGCCAATCCGCCCGCGTTCGACGAGAAGCTCGCCGCCGAGACGGTCGAGCAACTGGCCGCTCTCTACCCGCCGGCGAAAACGCGCCTCGTGTTGCGGCAGCCAACACCCGACAGCTTCGGGAAAGCGCTGATCAAAGGACTGCGCGAGCAAGGCTATGCCCTGGAGGAATACGACCCGGAAGCATCCGGGGCGAAAGCCACGTCCGCAAGCGGGGCGGAGCCATTGCCGAATAAAACTCCGGCGGGCCTGCCGTTGCATTACGTTCTGGACAAGGCGCCGGACACAGGCCTTTACCATCTGGCCGTGACAGTCGGAGTCCAGTCCATTGCACGCCTGTACCGCGTGGAGAATGGGACCATGACCCCGGCCGGGTATTGGGTGCACAGGGAGTAGCGCTGGTGGCCGATACAACCGAGGACATGGCGCCGGATGCGTCGCCGGGAGAACTCGCTCCCGCCCGTCATCGCGGCGTGCGCCGGGTTAACAACATGCCGATGTATATCGTCGGTGGGTTGGTCGCGATTTTTCTCCTGATCATGGCGTTGGTCGCCATGGATCGAGCCTCCGACGATCGCGGCGCCGCGGACACCGAAAAAAGTGCCGGCAGCACCGCCATGTTTGCCCATGCGATCACCGGCAATCGAACAGAGGGATTCATCGAGGCCTTTACCCCGCCCGCCATGCCGGAGCTACCCGAGACAGCGCCACCTGAGAGAACCCCACCACCCAGGAAGCCAGAATCCGAACCGCGCCAACTCCGACAGTTGCAGCCACCGCCCGAGCCGAAACCGGACCCCGAGGCGGAACGTATCCGGCAACGCAAGCTGCAAATGCTGGAGGCGGCGATCATGGCGAAGACCGGTGTGCCCCTGAAACTCCAGGAAGACCGCCGCGCGCCCGCAACGGACGGGCGTGCCGGCGCGAACGATCCGCGGGCACAGCTGGCGGCATTGCGTCAGGCCATGGATGGCCGTACACGCAACCCCATGGATGTGTACAAGGAACGCCTGGCGCAGGCAAGGGCTTCAGGTCTGCTGGGCGCCGGCGGCGCACCCTCCGTTGCATCCGGACAACCCTCCGCTGGCAACGGCCCGGGCTCCTACGGTCAGTTCGCCGGCTCGGGCGGCGACCGCTGGCGGCTCGACTCCCGCCTGCAAGCACCGCGCACGCCGTTTGAGCTGCGCGCGGGCTTCGTCATCCCGGCCTTGCTGATTTCCGGCATCAATTCGGATCTGCCGGGCCAGATCATGGCTCAGGTGTCCCAGGACGTTTACGACACCCCGACCGGCAAGTATCTGCTCATTCCGCAGGGCTCGCGCCTGGTCGGCACGTACTCCAGCCAGGTGGCGTTCGGCCAGTCGCGGGTGCTGATCGCCTGGCAACGCATTGTGTTCCCGGACGGCAAGGCACTGGACATCGGCGCCATGCCCGGCGCCGACAGTGCCGGGTACGCAGGCTTCAAGGACAAGGTCAATAACCACTATTTCCGCCTTTTCGGCACCGCCGTGCTGATGTCCGCCGTGGTCGCCGGCGTGAGCCTGAGTCAGGCGAACTACGACAGCGTCAACAGCAACCGGCAGAACGCCCGCGATGCGCTGAGCGAGGCGCTCGGGCAGCAACTTGGCCAAGCCATGGCCCAGCTGCTGATGAAAAACCTCAACGTCTCGCCGACTCTGGAAATCCGTCCGGGGTATCGCTTCAACATCATCGTCACCAAGGACCTGACATTCGGCAAACCGTACGAGGCATTCGATTATTAATTACAGCGACCGAGGAGACACATCATGAATCCAAAAAGTCTGATCCCGGTGTTGCTCGGAGTTTTTCTCGCACTGACACTGCTGATCGCTCCGCCAGCCATCAGGCCGGCCAAAGCCTTCGGCATTCCCACGTTTGACGGGACCAATTGGGAGCAGAACTTCGTGACCGCGCTGGAAAGCATCGCTCAGGATCTCAACCAGATCGCGCAAATCAAGGTTCAGCTGGAAGCATATCGCAACATGATCATCAACACCCTGAACGGGAGCGCTTTCAACTACACCTGGGACTCACCCCAGGGGTCCATCAACAACCTGCTGGATGCCGTCTACAAGGTGGACCAATACAAGCAGATGGCGTCAGACATGCAAAACTATCTCAATAAAATCCATGACTTCGCCCAATATCGCAAATTCGCGTGCCTCACGGGTGACGGCGAATGTACCCCCGACGAGAAGGCAGAAATTGCTGCGAGCGTCGATGCCGGCTCGGAAGCGGAGATCGAAGCCAATAAAACCTTCCTGCAGAACATAGAAAAAGAAAAAGAAAACATCCGCCGACAGGCAGCGCACCTGCAGGAACTTCAAGAAGGTGCCGAGGATGCCGAGGGCCGAATGGCGGCACTCAACTATGCCAACAAGTTCTCAAACATGATTGCCGCTCAACTCATGGCGATTCGCTCACTGCTGCTCGCCCAGCGGGAGGCTCTCTCAAAAGGCAACACGAACACCTACAATCGGAAGAATCTTGCGGACACGGTTCACACGAAACTGACGGAGATCCCACCCGCTCCACCCGGTTACCAGCCAAGTGTGTGGATCGGGCAGTGACCCCACGCCGCAAAAACCTGTTGCTCATCGCCCTGGTGGCCGGCCTGACAACGATTGTGCTGGCCCATTCGCCCGATGCCCACGCCGCGGTGCAGTCCCAGGGGATTCTTGACGACATACTGAACACGTTCAAGAAAGCGGCGGGTGAATGGGAGGCCACGCTCAAGAACGCGGCCCGATGGTTGTTTTACACGCTGGGCGCGATCAGCCTGACCTGGACCATGGGCATGCTTGCCCTGCGCCAGGCGGACATCAGGGAGTTTTTTGCGGAATTCGTCAAATTTATCATGTTCTTCGGCTTTTTCCTGTGGTTGCTGGAAAACGGCTCCACATTCGCCACCGCCATCATCGACGGCCTGGAATATCTTGGAGGCAAGGCGGCTGGCGTCGCCGCGGCGAACGCGGGCACCGGGACCTCGACTCTAAGACCATCGGCGATCGTTGACTCCGGCTTCGATGTCTTGACAAAGGCGCTGGAAGCACAAACGTGGGGACACCCGATCGATTCGGTGTTCACGGTCCTCGTAGCCATAGGCGTGGCCCTGATTTTTGCCATGGTCGCCATCAACCTCCTCATACTCTTGATAACCTCATGGGTGCTCATGTATGCCGGCATTTTCCTGCTGGGCTTCGGCGGCTCGCGCTGGACCTCCGATATCGCCATCAACTACTACAAGACAGTCCTCGGCGTCGCGGTTCAGATTCTCACATTCATGCTGTTGCTCGGGATCGGTCAAAGTATCGTAAACGGTCTCATCGGCAAGCTGGACGACGATATCAGCTGGCACGACCTCACAGTCATGGCGGTTGCCGCCATTGCCTTGTACAAGCTGACCGAAACAATCCCCGGCATGGTCGCCGGGATCATCTCCGGCGGCTCAATCGGTGGCCGCGGTGGGGGCAGCGGCTCGGCTGCGATGGCGGCATTGGCAGGCATGGCTGTCGGCGGTGCGAGCGTGGCGGCCGGGGCCGCGATGAGCGCGGGGAAAGGCGCGGCAGGCGCCGCACAGGCCGTCTCGGCCGCAAAGCAAGCCGCGCTCGCCAGCATGGGAGGCGGCGGCGGAAGCCTGGGCGGTGGCGGAGAAAGCCTGGGTGCAGCCGGCGACAGCAAAGGCGGTGGCAGCGAGGACGGTGGGGGCACTGGCAATACACCGCTCGCCGCTGCTTCGGGTGCATCTGACGGGGGCGGTGCGCAGGGTGGCAGCCAAACTGCGCAGGCAGCGAAAGCCGGCGCAGCGAATGGCGGAGGCGCGGAAGGTGCCGGACTCGCCAACCAGGAAGCGGGCGGCGGGGAAAGCGGCGACGCCGGTGGAGGTGACGGCGGTGGAGGAAGCGGTGACTCTGGAGGAAACGACAGCGGCGGCGCCGGCGGGAGCGGCACTGGCGGCTTCAGCCCGACGGCCGGAGGTGCTGCCAGCTCAGCAGAAGTCGCTCGCCGGACTGCCGCCATTCTGGGCCGAGGCATCCATGCTCAAGTGAAGGCGCGGATGCAGGCGCGGATGCAGAACCTGAAGAACGACATCAGCAACACCCCCGGAGGGAGGTTAGCCTCCGCCATCAGAGAAGGCGTGGGCCAACAGGCTCAACAGACACCTGAAGCCAATGCCCAGGAGACGAGCAACGATTCGGGCATGGCTACCATCGAGCAGGCGAATCCGGATTCCGAAGTTTCGGCCTTCCGCGACCGCGAGTAACGGGTAATCATCATGAAAGCAACCGTGGTTTCAACAATCATCCTGCTTTCGGGGCTGTCGGCGATGCCGGCGGGCGCGGAAGATATATTGAAGGGGCTGCCCGGTCTCGCCTGTCAGGCGCAACTATGCCTGTCGGCAGCATCGGCACCTGCCGAGTGCCAGCCGTCGCTGAAGCACTATTTCGGTATCGAGAAGCCGACCTGGCCGGCGACGCTCGTTGCCCGCGAAACCTTTCTGAAGCTCTGTCCGACGACTGACGCAAAAGCGGATACGCCTATTCCGGTCGCCGGCAAGGAGGCTGCCGATGCGCACCAGCAGGCACTCAATGGTGATGCCTATACCACCCACGATCAAGGAATCGACGACATAAAACAACAGATGCAAGACCTGGAGGACGCCTACGGCGTGAAAATGGACTACGCGGGGACCAACGGACTCCAGGGCGCGTACGAGTCCCGGAATCAGAAAGTGCAGAATTATATGAACAGGGAGGACCCGAACGACGTGCTGCGCTGGGGGGATGGCGCCGCCGCCGCGGCCCACGAGGAACTCACGGGCAGCATGGGAGATGACGGCCAGATGCCAGCGCGGGCGGCAAGCTGGCGTGAGCCGGAACTCACCGGTGATGTCAATGCCGCGTACGCGAGCAGACACCGGCAAGCGAAGCGGAGTATCCATGTGTCAACCGGCAATGAGCTTCCGGACGACTATAATTACCACGAGTATCGCCACTCGCTGGCCGAGTATGGCAAGAATCCCGAAACCGGGGAAGTAGTCTTTTACGGAGCCGTGCCACACCACACGCTCGGCGGGCCCAACGGTGCGGACGCGCTCAACGACTATGAGTATGACCCGCGTACCGGAGAAGTAACTGCTTCCACGGACGCGCCGCAGGATCCCGGCTACGGCGATTACGCTTCGGGCGGTGGCTCACACGACACTGCTTCCGGGTCGTTTCGCCGCCAGAATCCCACCCGCGGCTATGATTACTACGACGACCGCTCCCACGGAGACCGCGATGTCGCCCGACATTTGCCGAAATCTTCGGACTCCGGCTACAACGACTACGCCTCCGCCGGGAACCTCGACCTCGGCGCACCTCCGCCGGTGGGCACAATCGACGGCTATGACAGCTACGGCTCGCAAATTCGGGACCGCGCCAACAACCTGCCCGGGTCCCCAGGTATCAACTACTCGGATATCGACTACAACGATTACGGCCTCGGCGGCGTCGCCGACTACGTTGATCGCGCTGATGAAGCGGCTTCCGGCTCGTCGTCGTACGGTCAGAACTCATTCGATGATTATGGCTACGATCCTGCAGCCGATGGTATCGATTTCGGCCCTTGACCGAGCACCGGATCGGGCACGCAAGGCTATTGAAACGACCTGCCGCCCGTCGATCCGGAACGAGTCGAGTACAAAAAGGCTCCGCTTGTGGGAGTTCCGCGCGACCGATGACGCGATTCAGGGGGTCGTTTAATCGCGGCTAAAGCCGCTCCTACAACAATTTCCGCATCGGAAGCTCACAGGAAACCTACGCCACGCTGGCGCCGCGTTTTCGCGGGCGCTCCTGCTTTTGTCGGGGTTTCACCTCGCGCTCCTGATTCCGGGACTGGCGTTGGCCTGGATCGCGCAGCACCACGCCGAGTGCCGCCCGCGCCTGGCGAACGAGGCCCTCGCGCCCGAGTACGCTTTTGTTTTCCAGGTCGTTGAAGTCCTTGAACTCGCGGCTGGTCGTCCCGTCCGCAAGCTTCTGCGCCGCTTCGCCGGGAGCGAAAACCGGAAAGACGGCTTTGCCGCCAACCGCTCGCGCCGCTTCCTCGGCGGCCACCCGGCCTTTGTTCACCTTGCCCTCGGCCTCACGATGGCGGTCGTCGTCACCGGCGATGAGAATCGGCTTGTCCGGATACTTCTCGTGCAGAGCCCGGGCAACCCCCTCCAGATTATCCGCACCGAAGGCGGCGACGGTGCCCTGGTTCATCGCTCTGGAGAGGCTGGCGGCAGTCGCATACCCCTCGGCGATGACCAGTACCGGCGCCTTTTCCAACGCGTCGAACCCGCCTACCGGGTGGAAGGAGCCTTGCACGCGGCTGTCTTTGGCGAAGGGTTTTGAGCCATTCGGCTGGATATACTGAACCGTCCACAGCTTGCCGTTGACATCGTAGCCCGGAACCTGCGTAGAGTTGCCCTTGCGGTCGGTACGCAGTTGGGGGTCCGAATCAAGGCCCTTTTTCCGCAAATAAGGCGTGGATTGCGCTACCGGCAGCTCCGCCCTTTGTTTTTCAAGCCGCTCGGCGGCCGCTTCCTGCCTGCGGGCCTTCTCCTCGTTTCTCTGCGCGCGCTTCTCGGAAATGTCGTTCTGCTGCCGCTTCGACTCGGCCCCATCGACGTAATAGCCTTTTGCCACCCACTTCGTGTATTCGCCGGAACCCTGGGTGCGGTAGTTCTTGATAAAGCCTGCAGGCCAGGCACCGTCCAGGTGGGCGCGATAACGGATCGCCTTGTCGCCCTTGCCGTCACCTTCCGCTTGCAAGCGATGCGTCTTGCCGTCCATGACGGGGTGCCCATCCGTCAGGATTGCACCTGCCTCCTTCAGCGCCTGCGCGAATTCCTCCCGAGCATCCGTCGATGGTACACGGACACGCTGGCCATCCGGCGCACCTTGGTCCTGGGCGCCCGTACGTCTTTGCTCGCGCCTGTCGGGCGGGTCGCCGGCAGACAGTTCACCGACCACCCGATCGGCCGCGAATCGGCGTAACGACAGCTGAGCGGCTGCCGCCTGAATCTTGTTGTGGAAATCCTCGTCGGCCGGTAACGGATGGCGGCTCCAGAAAGGGTTTTCCAGTCGAGCCGGCTGCATGTCCTGGAGTACTTCCGCCACACGTTCGAGTTGCCGCTCATCGGCCTTTCCCAGGGCGGTGGACAGGCTGCCGGCCTGCAGGTGTTTCAGAGTCCACGCTTCCGCAACGTCCGCGGCCTGCGTTTGCGCCGGCGGCGACTGTTCGGCCTCGGCCGAGAGTTCCGCGGGCGCCTGCTCCCGGACCTGCTGCCGCTCCAGCCCCAGCAGATGGTTTCGTATGTACTCCGCGTCCCGGGCGGCGCGCGAGAGCTCCATCGGATCCTCCTTCAGGATTCTGATCCACGTGTCGGTACAGGCGCGCGCCTGGCCGGGATCGGGGCTGATGCCCAGTTCGTGACCGAGTATCATCGAGGCGATCCCGGCGCGCAGCTCCTCCCTGGCGTGGCCCTCGCTGCCGAAGGGATGAGCAATATCCCGATTCAGCCGCGAAGGATGCCCCGTCCAGTGACACAACTGGCGCAGAGCGCTCGCGTGATAGGCGTTATCGCTGGCGAACTGGCTCCTGTCGGGCAGGTGGATCGTATCATTGTCGGCATCATAAAAGGGCCGCTCCTGTCCGCCGTGGCGGATGACCGCTGCGGATGCCTGCAGAATCCGCTCGGCTCGCTGCCCTGGGTCAACCGCCTGCTTTCGCTTCTCAAGCGGTGGCAAACCAACCATCTGCTCCGCATTGAACACACTGGTCATGTACAACTCGGGGCGCTCCAGCCGCACTCTTTCCGTGACCGGCTTGCCATCGGCGCCAATGACGGGGTTGCCCTGTTCGTCGAGCCGGGTCTGCTTTCTGGAAAAACGCCAATGCAGAACGGGGGTGCCGGTTGACCTGGCGCGCACCTGCCCACCGAGCTGCCGTGCCTCGTCATAGGTCATCCAGCGCGGATCGGTGTAGTTGCGGCTCGCCAGTTGCACCGCGTTGATGCCCTTGTAACGCTTGCGGAGCACGGGATTCCTGGGCAGGCCCGCCTCGGGAGCGCCCGGCTGCCATGTCTTTTGCCATGGCACGGTGCCTTTTTGGAGCTGTTCGATCAGGTTTTCGGCGACGATTTCATACAGCGGCCTTTTGCTCTTTTTCTCGGCCACGGATTATTCCTCTTCGTCGTCCGTGGAGCCGTCCAGCAGGTCGAGGACGCCGTCGAGGGCGGCCTCCTCGCTCAGGGCATCCTCGACGAAAGCACCCGCCTGCCACGCTTCCTCCGGATCGAACGAGGCCGCGAACCCCGGTGTCAGCACGTCGATCATTTTCGCGCGTATAACGGCGCGTCGAGCCGTCTCCTTGTCCAGGGGAACATCAGAGTTGTCGAAATCAGTGTCGGCGTCGGCTTCGTCCATGCTCTTATCCTCGTGATGCCCGCGCACCGGAAACGCCCGGGGCCTTGTTGTAATCGGGCTTGCCCTTGATATCGAAATACGTCTGACGACAGGCGGGGAAGTTGCTGCACCCCCACCAGAACAGCTTTTTATTCTTCTTGCTCGGACGACGCACGAGCCCGTTGCCGCAGGTGCCGCAACGATGCGTATCGGATACTGACGGCCCCTTTTTATCGCCTGACAGGGTCACGGCACCCTGATTGGCCTCGGCCACTTGCTCGCGAATCAGAGCTGCCTGCCTGGCCATGAACTCGTCGAGCTCCGCCGCGCCCTGTTCGATATCCTTGAGCATGCGCTCATAGAGAGCGGTGAGGACGGGGCTTTTGACCATATCGGGCAGTACGTCGATCAGGCTGCGGCCCAGCGCGGTACTGATGACCTGCTTGCCCCTGGCCTCCAGAAACTGGCGGCGCCTGAGGTCCGCGATGATCGCGGCGCGGGTTGCGGAGGTGCCAATGCCGTCACCCTCGCGCAGCAGCTTCTTGTGCTCCGGCCGGGTCACGAATTTGTGGATGTTTTCCATCGCGCGGATCAACGTGCCCTCGGTAAAGTGCGGCGGCGGTCGGGTCATCGCGTCCTTGCGCTCGGCGTGGATGCAGGTGATGGCATCGCCGTCACGCATGTCGGGCAGGGTCTGGTTGCCGCTGTCGTCGGCGCGGCCACCCTCGCCGGCTTCGTCATATACGTCGCGCCATCCATTGCGGGTGATCGTCCTGCCGCTTGCGGCGAAGGTTTCGACGCCGATGGCGACACACACCGTGGTAGCGAGATATTCGTGCTCCGGGTAGAACTGCGCCAGATATGCGCGCACGATCAACTCATGGAGGTTGCGCTCCATCTCGCTCAGCTCGGCAACACTGCCCTTGTGCATGGTCGGGATGATGCCGTGATGGGCGCTGATCTTTTTATCGTCCCAGGTGCGCGACTTGATCTTCTGGTCGGCGCCGTCGATCAGTGCTGCCCACTGCGGATTCACCTGCCGCAGGGCTTCGAGCACGCGCGGCGCGTCCGCGTGCTGCGACTCCGGCAAATAGGCACAATCGGTGCGCGGGTAACTGGTGAGCTTGTGGGTTTCGTAGAGTGCCTGGCAGGTTTTCAGGACGTCCTCGGCGCTGTAGCCGAATTTGGCGGAAGCCAGCGCAGTAATGTCGGAGAGGGAGAAAGCGCGCGGTTGCGCCTGCCGTTTCAGCTTCTGCTCATAGGCGCTTATCTGGCCGGGCTGCCCGGTCACGGCGGCAACGAGGGCGTCGGCGACGGCCTTGTCGAGCAGCCGCCCTTCGGGATCGAGCCCGGCCTGTTCGTCCCCTGGCTTCCAGGTCGCGTCGAATGTGCCGTTTTGGTGCTGGATGGCTGCGCGAATCGTGTAGTACGGCACCGGTTTGAAGGCTTCGATTTCCCGGTCACGCGCCACCACCAGGGCCAGGGTAGGCGTCTGTACCCGGCCCACTGTTACCAGCGACCGTGAGCCGCCACGCCGGGCGCGCAGGGTAAAGGCCCGGCTCAGGTTCATGCCGATAAGCCAATCCGCACGCCCGCGACCGAGCGCTGCGAGCCCCCAGCCGTGATAGTCGGTATTGTCCCTGAGGTTCGCCAGCCCGCGCTGAATCGAGGTCGAATCCTGCGCCGATACCCAAAAGCGCCGCACCGGCCGGGTGTTGCGGAATTGCTCCAGCACCTCGTCGACCAGAAGCTGGCCTTCACGATCCGGGTCGCCGGCATTGACGATCTCGTTCGCCTCGCGCACGAGACGACTGATCACGGCCAGTTGCTTTTTGGCATCCGCCTTCGGGCGTAGCTGCCAGTTTTTCGGGATGATCGGCAGTTCATCGACACGCCAGATTTTTTTCCCGCTGCGGGTGCGCGGCACATCATCCGGCGTGTACGCGTCGGGCTCGGCCTGCTCGAACATGTGCCCGAAGCACCAGGTGACCATGTCCGCACCGCACTCCAGGTACCCGGCACCCCGGCCAGTGACACCGAGTTCGGCCGCGATGGCTTTGGCGACGGAGGGCTTTTCCGCAATGAACAGACGCATCAGGAACCTACCAGGTGAAAATGGGGCGCACGACGGAGCGAATCTGTGCGCGGTCGACGGGCCCGAAATAACGGGCGTCATAGGAGATGGGGTTAACGCCCGACATCAGCAGTAGCTGGGAACGATCCAGGGTGCATCGTTCGCAACGGTAACGCGGCAGCGGCCTGCCTGCGCCGTCGGCCGCCAGCGGTACGCTGTTTGGTATCGGTTCTCCATTGACGCGAACGCCATCGTCAGTGACGGAGAAGGTATCATTGGCAACAGCCAACACCCGCTTCATCATGTATCCATAGCCCCCCGGGCAGCGCCCCGATTCGATGTAATATCTTTTTTTGGCGACAGCAAATGCGTGTCTCTGCGGAGGGCAGAACATGACATACACGCCCTTCGCGATCGGTGCGGCGCTCACCCAGTAAAGCCCCACCGGAAGGCTGGATGTGACATTCAGGCGGGCGCCCGCGATACCACACATCGCGGCCAGGAGAAAAATTCCGATGCCGCCAATCGATGCCACGGTAATGGTCCGCTGCAGCAGGCGGTTCACAATGTAATGCCTTCCGCTATCGGTTCATGGACCTGGCGCAAGCGATCGCTTCGCGACGGCGGCGCAACGGCGGCGCGTGCAGAGAAAATCCGATCCTTGAAGTACAGCGGCTGCTTGCCGTAAATCGCCGGAAACCCGGCGACGTAAACCACCATGTCTCCAGGCTTCTCGATCTCGCCCAGGGCATTCTTGTCCGGCCCCGGCATGCGCAGGCATTCGTCGGGCGTGAGCAGGGGGCGCTGCACTTCCTGCATGGTGCGCGAGACCTGGCCCAGCATGGCGGACGTGCGCCGACCGCTGGTGGTGATCTGCTCCTTGACGACCGTCGTCTGCCCGGTCAGGCGCGACAGATGCTCGGCCGTCTCCACCCGGTTGGGCGGATAGGCGTTTTGCACATGACAGTTGGAGGTAATGGTTTCGTCGTGGCCATAACCGGTTTCCCGGCTCTTGAGCTGATTGATGTCCTGGCAGATCAGATAGCACTTGATGCCGTAGCCGGCCACGAATGCCAGGGACTCCTGCAGGATTTCCAGCCGCCCGAGGCTCGGAAACTCGTCCAGCATCATCAGCAGCCGATGCTTGTAACTGGCCTTCGGGCGACCGTTTTCAAACTCCAGCTTGTCCGCCAGCAGGCGCACGATCATGTTCACCATGACGCGCACCAGCGGCCGCAGGCGGGCCTTGTCGTTGGGCTGGGTCACGATATACAGGCTGACCGGGCTGTCGTGATTCATCAGGTCCTTGATCCTGAACTCCGACTTGCTCACGTTGCGGGCCACCACCGGGTCGCGATACAGGGACAGATAGGACTTGGCGGTGGACAGGACCGATCCGGCTTCTTCCTCCGGCCGGTCCATCATGTCGCGTGCCGCGGAGCCGACAACCGGGTGGTTGCGGCCATCGACATGGCTGTAGGTGGTCATCTCCTCCCACAGCTCTTCGATATCACGCTCGGGGTCCGCCAGCAGGGCGTCCACTGCGGGAAGGGTGGCCGCCGTACCCTCGTCGCGCGCCTTGTAGAGGACATGCAGGATCATGCCGACCAGCAGCGCCTGGCTGGTTTTCTGCCAGTGCGACTCCAGCCCCTTGCCGTCCGGGTCGACGATCAGGGTGGCGAGATTCTGCACGTCGCCCACTTCGTATTCCGTGGCCAGCCGGATCTCGTCCAGAGGATTCCAGCACACGCTGCCGTCGGTCGTCGCCGGCTCGAAGCGCAGCACCTTGTTTTCGGCATGTTGCTGCCGCCAACCGGCGGTCAGTGCCCAGAGCTCGCCTTTGAGGTCCGTGATCACGCAACTCGCCGGCCACGACAGCAAGGTCGGAACGACCAGCCCAACGCCCTTGCCGGAGCGGGTCGGGGCATAGGTGAGAACATGCTCCGGGCCGCTGTGACGCAGGTAGTAAAAGCGGCCGTTCCTGTCTTCCCATCCCCCGACGTACACGCCGCCATTGTCCGCGGCCGAGCGCGGCAACAGGCCGGCGGCCTGAATGTCCTTCTTGTCCGCCCAGCGCGCGGAACCGTGCAGAAACTCGTTGGCCTTGCCCGAGTTGGCCAGCACCATCCGGACCACGACCAGTCCCAGCAGGATGCTGCCGGTAACGACGACAGCGATGCTGCCTGCCTCCTTGAACTCGGGCGTGTACTGCTCGTACCACTGGCTGATCCAGGACAAGATCGCCCACGGCGGGTAAACATGGGCGATATTCGCCCCAAGCTGGGGCTGATAGGCGAAGATGTGGGCAAAATACTGGGTCGCGGACTGCAGGCCCGCAATTACCGCCAACACCGCCAGCCATGGCAGCCACCTGTGGTTTTTAGGTTTTTTGGCACGAACCTGCGGTCCTACCGCGTTATTCGTCTTGCTTCTCATCGGCTCCTCCCTGCGGCCTGTCTGATCGAGCCCCGCGCGGTTACCGTGACGGCCGCTCCCCGCGGAACTCTCTTCAGGCGTTGCGCAGCCACCTCGCTGACCGGCAACACCATGACCGATTCATCACGCTGAAGCAGGGCCAGCGTCTGGCCATCCACCTTGCGCGTACCGGCAAACGCAAGCGTCCCCCGGCCAGCGGTGTATCGGGAATGCGCGAGAATATCCGTCATGCCCCTGAGCCGCTTTTCCTCGCGCTCGGCAATGTACCTGTCCGCTGCCTGCTCCGGGCTCAGCGGGCGCGGGGTCAGGTCTTGCTTTGTAACATCCCTTTCTTTTTGCTCCCGGTGCCT